>CAJXVR010000306.1 GCA_913061285.1 uncultured Verrucomicrobiota bacterium
CTAACGGCTTGCCAAGAAAACAACTAAAGCACAGAGTAACGAACCAAGAAAATCCACGGTTCACCAAACTCAGGGCACTTCATTTGCGAAGCGGCATGGGAGTGTCCCTTTGATGGAGAGTCGAGGGATGGTGAAGGCGGCGTCATATTCCGAGCACCCGCTTTACGGGGTTCTCGACAACTGCATTACTAACTGAATCTAAGAGAATGGCATACTACGGCACAAAGCGGCGAGTTTTCATTTCCCACTATCGAGGCGATCGGGTGGAGGTGGATGCCTTTATTCATCGGTTCGCTACTCTCGAGGGAGTCTTCACACCTTTTGTCCTCGGCGCGAATAACAACGATGATTTCATCAATAGCACGAACACTTCCTACGTGATGGCGAGGATTCGTGAGAAATACCTTCAAGATACGACAGTTACAATCGTGTTGATCGGCGGTTGCACGCATTCCCGCCGCTATGTTGATTGGGAGATTAAGAGTTCGCTGACACAAGGTGCTTACTCACCAAACGGACTTATCGGCATTATCCTACCCAGTCAGGGGGCATCGGCAATTCTTCCAGATCGCTTCGCAGCCAATTGGACTCAAGGCCATGTAAATTGCTACGGGCGGTATTGGGTCTACCCGAACGATGCGAATACACTCGGATCATGGATCGAGGACGCTTACGCTGCACGGACAAGCCGCGCCCATCTGATCCACAATTCTCGTGACATGATGAGCTACAATCAGCGGTGCCAAGTCTGCCGCATAACTCACTAATCCACCATGAAGGTAAAAGAGCTTTTTGATCAATGGAGCCTGAAGGGACTGAAGGTGAATCTGAAGTTCCTTGAGATGGATTGGGCGCCGGCTGACGCCGAGAAGGATGCCGCCTGGGAAATGTATGTAGAGTTGATTACCCGTGTAACAACACAGCATTTGCTTCCCGACGAAGGTGATGAGGAGACCGCCTTAGCAAGCATACACTCCCTTTTCGATGTAACACGAAAGGTAATCAAAGAGCACGGCAGGCACTGCGAAGCATTTGCTCGAATCGCGATTGTGATTCTGAATCAACGGATTAGACCGTTCACTGCGAAGTGGCACAGACTTGCTGTAGCTGGTGAACTCAAGAAGCCAGAAGCTAAGGTTGCATTCCGAAAGGACTTGGCGGAATTGCAGGACGTTCTTCGGGGTTACACTGGCTTGCTCGCAACGGTGGCAAACGTCGAAGACATGACCGCGCTAAAAGACGGCCAACAAGGCGGAGCAGGCAACGCCTAACGGCGCGCCTGTCCTTTAATGTTATGCAATGAAATTTGGTCGGTTACGAGCTTTGAACATGCATGCGAGGACCCGTGCTGGCGTCGATTACTTGTTTGGGTATGACTTCTTCATTTCGTACTCTCATGGAGACGGTACAGCATACCCTCGGGAGTTAGCCAAACAGCTTGAGGAACTAGGTTTCACCGTCTTTTTGGATAGCCAAGTCTACACCGCAGGGGATGATCTCCGCCTAGCTACTCGGCGACGCATTCGCATGAGCAAGAAGCTCATCGTTTTGGCATCGACCGAATCGCTCAAATCAAGGTGGGTGTTGATCGAGGTGAAGACCTGCTTGGCTGTAGGTGGAACACCAATCGTCATCGACATCCAGAGGAGCCTAAAGCGCGCAAACCCTGACCTTGAAATTACCATATTGCTTCGAGATCGCCTATATATTGAGGAAGCTTGTAGCACGAATCCAGTTTTGCCTTCGTCTGAAACTGTCCATAAGCTTCAGGCTGCGTTCAATACGACACGGCGAGAAACACTTCGCGCACGCGTATTTGGTGTTTTTGCTATTTTCTTTGCCGCGGTAGCGATAGTTGCAGTGTGGCAGGCTTGGCGTGCCAACATTGAAAAGTCGAAGGCCGAGCGGCAAACTCGGTTCTCGGAATCGCGCCGCCTTGCAACCGAGGCTAATGCAGTTCGTAGAGAGCATCCTCAACGGAGTGCACTTCTTGCTCAGGAGGCTGTTCGAATTTTAGAAGGCGACCAAGCTGCAATGCCCGAAACTGAGCAAGCCCTTCGAGACTCTACCGCACAGCTTGGGGGGACCGTCATTTCTGATTCTGCTGCTTCACTTTCGGCCGCCGCCTTTAGCCGGGATGGGGATTGGCTAGCGGTGAATTCCGATGACGGTTTGCTAAGCTTGTGGAGATTACCTTCCGGTGAACATTCAGTAATGCCGGGAATGGCCCGCAATCAGAAACGCTCAATCGTAACGCTTCGCTTCGGTAACAAAGGGCAGTCGCTCAGGAGCACCACTTCCGATGGAGCGGTGATCACGTGGCACAGAGTCCGCGACCGCTGGCGCAAAACAGCTGATTCTAGCTTCGCGCGCAACGTGTCTTCGGGCAACGTATCTGCCGAGAGTCCCGATGCTCAGTGGTTCGTGACTGGAAGTAGTAGTGGAGAAATCACTGTATTCGGCGGCCCGGAGGTGGGCAAACCGCAGAAATTCGCCGGGCACGAGCAAGACGTTATGGCTCTTTCTTTCAGCGCAGATCGTGAACTTGTATACTCCGCTGGGCGTGACGGTACAGTAAGGGCATGGCCGCTTGCGGAAAAGTCGGGATCTCCAATCGACAAGATCGTTCTACGCCAGGAAAGTGCCATCCGCAAACTAAGTACAAGCCGCGATGGGAAGTGGTTGGCAGCTGGAGGGTATGAGTTTTCGCCTCAACTTCTTCGCTTAGATCACGAAGAGAGCAGTCAGCCAATAATGCTCGTTGGGCATCGCGGCCCTATCTCCGCACTAGCTTTCAGCCCCGATGGCTCCTACCTAGCAACGGGAAGTGAAGATGGCGTGGCTCTACTCTGGAATCTCGGCAAGAAAGACCCCAGCCAAGAACCAGTTGTGCTGGATGGGCACGAAGATGACATCACAGATCTTACGTTTAGCGCTGATGGGCGGTGGCTGGCAGTCGGAGATCTTAATGGTCTTGTTTTACTCTGGGACATCGAATCAAGGTTTCCATCAACGCAATCCCATAAGGTCAGAGGACATGATATGCTAGATATGACGACACCTGATCCTGGAGCTATCGCGACACGTCTACATGCCCACGAATCTGCGATTGAGACTGTTCGGTTTAGTGAAAACGGAAACTGGCTGTTGACAATAAGCACGGATGGAATGACGCGATTGTGGAATCTTCTCGAAGATGATCCCCCCTACAGAGCGACGACGTTAACAGACTTTGGAGGATTGCTTTCCAGCGTAAAGGTAATTGACGATGACCGCATTGTAACGATCGCACTGGGAGAGCAACCGATGCTCTGGGAGATAACCGGTCATCGGCCAATGGGTTCGCCAATCGCCCTAGATGGCCACGGTGAGCTCGCCCTTAGCTCCGACAAGAGGTGGTTGGCGGTCGGGGGGGGACTGCTGTGGGACATGAAGTCAGATATGCACCAATTACATCATTTTCACCTCCCATCGGCACTAGGAGGAATGGGCGCAATCGCATTTGGAGGCAACGACGAGTTCCTAGCGGCCGCTTCATCTTACCACATACAAGTCTTCTCATTAGCAAATCGACAGGCTGTGACGGAGCCAACAGTCGTCGAGAACGGAAAAGACACAATCTGGGCATTAGGCATGAATCGTAGAGGAGATCAGATTGTGACGGGGTCAAGTGGTGGAAGTGTTACAGTCTACACTTTGGACACCACACAACTTACCCAAAAGTTCCGAATTCTGGATGCCCACGAAGATGGCGTAGGAGCCATTCGATTTGGCCCCAAGAGTGAACGAGTATTTACAGGTGGCGGAGACGGTACCATACGCATTTGGGATACCCAGTCAATGGAGCCACTTGCATCGCTTCTAGGACATGAGGATAAGGTATTTGATCTTGAACTCACAGAAGATGGCACCGTTCTGGTATCTGCTAGTGCAGACGGAACCGTAAGGCTTTGGCGGCTTCGAGAATGGGGTTATGGTGATAAAAGCGTTGAGATCAGAGCGGAGGGAGGAATGGTCTACGAAGTCTCAATAGATGAGGCGCAGCGCAAGATAACATCTGTTACAGACGGCGGCGCCGTCCAAAGTTGGTCTCTCGACCTGGACGATGTAATGGACCATGCCGAACGCCACGCCGGAAGGGGCCTGACGTCGCAAGAGCGTGAACGCTATTTGCAAGAGGAAGGACACACATCGGGGGCAGAATGAGCAAGGTGATTTGCATAACAAGGCGTTGCACCGGAGCCCGCTCACCTCTCGGCTTGTGAGAACTATACAGGCCAACCATTAGCACCGCCAGTGCCAATCGTTCTGGGATGAAGCAAGTGTCAGCTTCTCGATTGCGAACCCTCTTGATCTGACAACTTTGGCTGCCAATCTCCTGGATCAGATATATTCGTTCCGAGCCCAGGCAGCCTGATTGGAGATCCTACTACGAGGAAAAACTCTCTACTCTAACTCAACATTCAAACGCCTTGCCCACCTCGTGGCGATGTCCCCGACAACCAAAGAATCAGAAGCCATACCGGCTTCGTCACTTTCTCTCAACTTGGGTAATGAATGCGACCGACACCGCAATGCGACCAGAAGCCAATCACGGAGTCATTCATCGGACAATTCAAATGACGCGAGGGCGACTACCGAAGGATTTGCTTCAGAGCACCACACCATGCTAGGTTAGCCAGATGAATGCGGACACGCTAATTGGTCAAATCCAGAAGTTGCCACCAGAAGAGATCGAGAAGGTCGGCACGTTTCTGCACGCCTATTTATCTGATCTCGAAGCTGACAAGATTTCTGCTGTGCGAGCCAAAGAACTTGAAACAGGGTCAGTCAAAGCTCTTTCTCACGACGAAGTCTTTGGCCATGCACTGAAAGGGGAATGACGCTCCTTTATCACCCACTCTTTAAAGCAGATCTCAATCAGGCCGTCGAATACTACAACGCCCAAATCGACGGGCTCGGAGATGAACTCCGCGATGAAGCTGAGGAGACTATTCTCAGAATCGCCCGAAACCCGCAATTCTATCGACTGGCCTACGCGAATGTTCGCCGGGCACGGCTTCATCGATTCAAATGGTATGCAGTTCGTTACCAGCTCCAAGATGACGGATCCATCTACATCTTGAGCATCATCCATGGTGCGAGGCATCCAGAGACAGGAAAAGACCGTTCAGGGCTGTCTTAATCCCCCACTCAAAATCAAATCGAATCTGTCGAGCGAAGACGACCTGAAGAACTGCCCAGAACCGCTGACTGAACACTCTCGATTTGCCAATTATTTGCCAAACTCCCTGCATTTAGCTGCATCTATTTGCATTTCCTCGAATTCTGGAAATGTCATTAGATGCTGATAGAGAACGATAAATGCAGGTAGATGCAAATAGATGCACGGCGCAGTGTGGTTCAACTCCCGCCGCCTCCACCAAACACACTCCTCCATTACGATATACGTTTCTCGCATCGACGAGTAACGGCAGAATCTGAAAAAAATTTCCTCCACGCATCTGGCCGATCCCCAAGCATTCCTCCACAGCCCGGCCCGTCATCAGCCTATTTCGTTTTCCGTATTCAGATCAGGCCCGCCGCTAGAGAATCCCAGGTCCATTTTTCTAAGGACACATCACCTGCTTCGATTGCAACTATCTGTTCAATATGAACGTAGGGGATCTATTCTCTATGAGATCGCCTACGAATTTGAGATTCCAAGGCTTTTCAAGGACACCCTGGTATGTTCAATTCAGAAGAGCTCAATGCATGAGAGTTCATAGCCGAGAAGCCGTTTCTTGCTTCAATCTATTTTTGCGCGCCGCGTGCTAATGGCCGGTTTGTACCGTTCACGTAGAGAAAAGACCAACGCTTCGGATTTTGAGTAGACGACCATGAGCGCGATAAAGGAAAGATTGGGGCGGGTGCATGAGTTCGATGTCTTCGTCTCTTTCAATAGCTCTGATCTTCTTCAAGTGAGAAAGATGGTTCGTCGATTGCGCAGAAACGGAATTCGTCCATGGTTTGACGAGGAGGAATTGTTTCCCTCCAGTGAATTTGAGGACGCGCTCATCAGCGAGATGGAAAGAACTCGATGCGCGCTAATCTGTATTGGCGCCTCGGGACTGGGAAAATATCAGCGGTGGGAAGTAGGGATATTGGCACGTGAAGCAAAACGTCGAGGGATTCCACTGATGCCTGTTCTGTTAGAGGATTTGCCCGCCGGAGAACCGAAGCTCCCTGAATCGATTGCAGAACTATCGGAGCTCAATCGAGTGGACTTTCGACTGAGCGCTGATGAGCCGGATCCCTTCTATCGCCTGCTATGGGGAATATCTAAGGTGACGCGAGAAACTCTGGCGGACGCGCTTGAAAATGCAGGAGCGAGGGAAGAGTTGGAGGAATTGGAAGAGCGATTGCGGCGGAGCGAGTCTTCGGCGGATAAGCGGACGTTATTGAGAGAAATGATGACAATTGAGGAGGGCGTCTACGGATCGTTTCCGGCCTTCTTATTGGACGATTTGAAGCGGCTGTTGCTGCAGTGTCTTCAGGATAAGGACGAGGTCGGCGCCATGTCCGCTCTGCGGGAGTTGATCCGAAGGGAAGCGTTGATTCATGAAGGCGACCATCCTCGGATTCGCCTGTACCGAAAGAACCTGATTGGGATCCGTCTAAAAAGAAGCTCGAGGCTTCTCGGACGCGCGACCGTGTATCCTCTCTTGGCGGCAGCGTGCGTTCTCGTTCCCTCCGAAAAGGATCAAGTTTCGGAACGAATCCACAACATCAGTCTTCATGAGTCTCAGCGACAAGCAATAGAACTGCGAGGGCTGAGGCGGGAATACAGAACGCGCATCGTCAGACGCAACTTTAAGGATGTGTTCGTGTACTGCGACGAGGAGAACATGGCTGCGGCTGGCGCTTTGGTTCGCCAGTTGGAAAGCGGCGTATCATTTTCGAGAAACGAAACAATAAGCTCGGACGCCGCCTTTTCGGACGCTCCGGAGCCTTTTGGGGTGCAAAGGGAGAGGAGTGCGCTATTCGATCCATGGTTCGACCCGTCGAAATCGTTTGATCAACCAACCACGGAGCAGGCGATCAGACGGTCGCGAGTGGCGCTTGTTTGCATCGGCGGGGGAATGGCGGACAGGGAAAAGATATTTGAACTCAACATGATTCGCCGGGAAATGGAGAGGCGGAGCCTATCAGTCATACCGGTTTATCTGGACAATGCGAACAATGGCTATGACCTTCCTTCTCATCTCAATGGCTTCGCGGCTCATGGCGGCAATTTAATTGATTTTAGACAGCCGGGAACAAGACCTTTGAAGAGGCTAATCTGGAGCATACAGGGAGGCAAAAGAGATCAGCTTCTGCGAACTCTGGACGAAGCTCCGGACCGGAGCGCGAACGATGCGATCATTCTCACAAGAGTGCGAGAGTTATGGGAGAATCGAGACATCGATGGAGCAATTACCGCTCTCAATGAGAAAATAGAGGCCGATGAAACAGACTATGGAACAAATAGCCCCATCACGCTCAACACCCTTGAGAGCTTCGTTCACCTCGCCTTCGACATTAAAAACCGGCGGGGAAGATTTCCAGCGAGCACTGTCGATGTTGCGAAACGCCTGGTCTCGTCGGTAGCCGAAACATTCGACACCGACTTTCCCCAGGGAACGGAGTATCTGCGGATGCTCGGACTGGCCCATCTTGACTTGGGGCAGTACAGGGAAGCTGTTTCCTACTTGGAAAAAGCGCTACGCATTCGAGGGAGAGTGTTCTCAAACAACGATCCGAGAGTGGCCACGAGTCTCAACTCTCTTGGTACGGCATACAATCTAAGGGACCACAAAGAGTCGCGCAATGAGAATGGAATCGATGCCCTGACCGACATCATGAAACACTTGGATCGGAGGATAATAAATGACACGAGCATTATAATCGCCAGAAACGACAAGCAAAGGGCCAGGATCTGTCACAAAATAGCGCTAGCTCTTGCCAACAAGCTTCCCGCTGAGGGCAATTTGATTGCGGCAATTAGCCTCGCTAACCTAGGAAGTCTCGCGCTTAAGGAGGACAATATTTACCTCGCCAAGGAACGCTATGAGCAGGCCATTGCTGCTCTCGATAAAAACCCTCAGGGCGGAATGGCGCTCCGTGCGAACGCACGTCATGCCTTGGGATGGGTTCTCCATCTGGTTTCGGAACAACACCAATTCTCTGGAGATATCGGGCTATCAATGTTGGGCTATCAGCAGGCTGTTGATCACCTCCGGAAATCCTTGGACATCCGTGTCAAGAGACTCCGTAGCGAGGACCCAGCCATTCTAACTAACATTGAAACGCTTCGATTCGCCTTCATTTTAGCGGGCAAAGTCAGGGAAGGGGAAGAATACTTTGTCGAGATCTGGAGCTTGCTTAAGGAAAGCCATGGCGAAAACAATTCCATCACAAAAGCTGTACACGCCATTTTTCACGGAACGCAGGCGGATCCAGTTCTCAAAGAGGCTGTAGAGCATTTTCGCCGAGGAGAAAGTTTTAAGAATGAGAACTATTCAAAAGCTAAGACCTGCTATGGACTAGCGCTCGAGAATCTTCTGACTCTACCGAGATCGCATACGGTAAACCAACTCATCTTGAGCGTTTATAGTAGTTTAGGGGATGTTTGCGAGGAAACTATGGACTTCACCGGCGCTATGCGATGTTACGACAAGATTGTTTCGTTGGGACGCGAACAGATACTTCCAAGGGGTTCATACGTGATAGTTCATGCTCTCATGGAACAGGGAAAAGTTTGTCTAAAAACGGAGGATTTGTTTCAAGCGATAGACTTCTATCTTGAGGCCCTTGAAGTTGGTAGGCAAGCCGGCTACGAGGACCACCCTATTGTTGAAGCAGCTCAAAAACAGTTAGCTGGGTTAACGTTCAAATGTTTTGGCCAAGGCTTCGCCTCGAGGAGTGGCATGGAAGCGTCAAAGTATGTCGCTAAGGGAATAGAGATCATCGAGAGTTATGAAGCCGGCCTGAATATCACGCTCAACACAGAGTTCTCTTATTTAGCGTCAATTCCAGAACACCTAGATAGTGCTGAGAATTACTATGAAAAGCTCATGAACGCCCTGCAATCAGAGTCTTCTGTGAATCCTAGCTCCTTGATCGTTGTGGCTGATATTATTGTTCAGCTGGCGCGAAACGAAATGATCGATCGTGGCGGACATTCTGATGACGTATACAAAGAGCAAGAACTCAATGCCGCTAGTCTATATTTTAAAGCACTTAAAATCATTCAAGAACGCCCGACTCCTAATGCTAGGCATGTTGCTGAGATCATGAATAGGATCGATTCGTTGTTGATTAGCTACATACTCAGGAGAGACTTCTACACGAGCTATCTGGATGCATGCCGACTGGCCTATACCACTGAAAGGCCCTTACTTCTCGCTGAAAGGCTAGTAGAGATAGGGCGTAAATTTGATTTTGTTCTAAATGATGAAAGCACCACGAAGGGCGCCTATGAAGAGGCTTTGTCGATCTACCGCAATGAGGAAGGGCAGAAAGAAGAAACGGCCAGCGTGTTGAGTAGTTTAGGCAGTATTGCATACAGAGCGGGAAATGTGGAATTGTCAATCGAACGGCTCAAAGAGGCGCTTGTTTTGCGCAGGGAGATTTTCGAACGCAACGAGGGAGGCATACAATCGGCTTTAGGTTTGACCAATTCGTTGTCTGCTCTGGGCGAATTGATGTATGAGGCCCTAAGGTTTGAGGAGTCGATAGACTATTATAACGAATTGTTGGAAGTTTGCGAGCCGAGTCTGAGGGATGACACGGAGTTTTTGGCCGAACGTCTCCAGAAATATGGATTGGCTCTGATTGAAGCCGAAAAAGGAGAAGTAGCACGACCGCACCTTTTGAGAGCGTTAACGATGAACGATTATGATAAGATGCGCAATGGCGAGACGGTTGCCAAAATAAAACGAGCCCTGGAAACCCTCTCACGCGAGAAATCTGCGAGCCCGCCATAAGCACAGGCAGTACCAACAGGCTGGGATGGAACAAGTGCCAGCTTCTCGATTAGTGAGAACTATACAGGCCAACCATTAGCCTGTCTCTTATACACATCTGACGCT
>CAJXVR010000307.1 GCA_913061285.1 uncultured Verrucomicrobiota bacterium
ATGTGTATAAGAGACAGAGGAAGAGGGGCATGTGAACGATTCGAATTCGCTCAAGAACACAAGGGGCCTGATTTCGAAATGGTTTCATCTGATTTATCTATCCGCAAACTAAGCACGGATGCCGGGGAAGAGAAAGAAACTTCACTATGATTTGTTTGATCAATACGCACTGGTTGAGCATTTTGGGCGGTTTCGAACAGAAGCTGACGTTTTGTCGCGTTTTGATCCTTGCCTAGAATTCAGTTTTCCTAAAGATTCCGTATCTAACACTCGAATGGTATTGTCTGGTTTTTGACGTTCTCGAATTTGAGAGCGGGCATGGTGCTTGCTTTCTAGAGATTGTTGGAACTGGCAGACTGCTAGAGCCAATTTGAAGGCTAGAAAATCGTAAGGCTTATTAAACGGTCCGTGGGTTGGGTGGTGGAGCCCTTCCTTTGGGAACCCAAGTAGGTTGAGTTTTCTAGATTTAATCTAGCGCGTCTTTTTCGTGAGTCGCTGGAATGGATAATTGGGAAAATGTTTTTATGCTAACGGCATGACCGCCAAGCATGTCGTGTTGATGATCCACCGGTTAACGTATTGAATGGGAATATTATGAAACGAGTGATTGTTGTGGCTACATTGTTGTTGGGGGGAATTGATGTTTCTTTGGCTCAATCTATTGAATTTCTTGACAGTCAAAGCCAACTTCGGGATCAGCCAAATTCTATTCCGTGGGTCAACTTTGGGGGCGTGCCGACTCACATGTGGGAGACCGTTGAGAGTGGAACGGGCCAGGCGAATAGTGTGAGCGGTCTTACTTCATTATCTTTCGGGGGTTTTGTCCCTTCAAGCTTCACCTGGAAGGTCGCTACGGCCATCGCCGGTGGTGGGGATCTTGAACTCTCAAGTCATCTTTCCCCTGGATTGGCGAGCAGTGGGTTTGAACGTTATACCAATGTCGACGGCGCAAACGCCGAGATTCAGTTTTCTTATGCGGGGGCTCTTTGGGCGGTTGGAACGGTAGACTTTCTCCGGTCTGAGGTTGCGAATATCAATGCCGTAACCGCCACTGGCACAGGTCAGATTACTCTTACCGCTGGAGGAGTTGATACGGCCTTTTTTGATGAAGTGATGACTCTGACAGGGAATACGGGAATCATCTCTGTTGAGTTCGATAATTTTGAAGCGGTGGATGCGGCTGGTTTGTTCGAATCGGATGGACGATTCACAGTTGTTCCGGAGCCTTCTGAGTATGCTATCATGTTTGGCTTGCTAGGGATAGGAGCAGTATTTCTCCGGCGGCGGCGTTTCACTGTTTCAAGAGCGGCTGGGGTTTAGTGTGTGGCTGAAACGCTAGGCGTTTCTAGGGCCTGCCTCAATAGGTTAAGAAGGGAACTGGAATTTGACCGGTCCGGTGGTTGATATTCAGTTTTCCTATAACGGGGCCCATTGAAGAGAAGTATGGTTACATCGACCTCCGTAAGCGTCGAGGATTCTTGAGACCTCGTGAATCGGCTGCGCAAATCTGTCCGGTTTCATGATTTCCATGCCTTTATTGGATGAGATGGCGTCCTGTCTCTTATAAGCATCCCACAGTTATGAATTGAAGAAAGCCGGAATGGGAGACCTCCGACTCTGGCCTCTTGAAGGACGACTGCGCCCGCTCCGCTTCCAGAACTAAGACTCATCTTCCAAGATCTCACTTCGGTCCGACTCGAGTGGAAGCTCTCGCCTCATTCCAAACTCTTTTACGCGAATCCAGTTCTTTCGTCCAACATCGACAAGATAGGGCAGTCAGTGCCAACACTGAAGGAATCAAGAAGCCGAAGATCTCTGGTTTGATCAACTAATGCTAACGGCGGAATACTGAGACTTGAATTCAAATTGCATCTGAATAGGACGCCTTGGAGCCTCAAATTCTTGTCTCTTTTTGTCCGTAGTTCATCTGAATGTTTCGTTCTATTCTGTGGATGAGTTTGGAAAATCGAGTGTGTTCTTCGATTCTGATGGGGTTGGTAGTGCCGACGTATTTCGGATAGCCGTTGGCGGGTGCTCACATCAGAATTGGGGGTTTTCTGCCCCAGACAGCTACGAGATAGCTCTGCGAGCTTCCGGAATGTTAGCCACGGGTTCAGAGAAAGTGCTGAGTGAGGACGTGGAGTTTACGTTTGTCATAGAAGCGAATGCTCTCAATCTCTCGGTTGCACTGAGAGATGATGGAGCGCTCTTTCTGAGTTGGCCCTCCGAGAGAAGCAAGTGCTATCAGCTTGAGTCGACGTTCGTTTTCAACGGAGAAGGATGGCAAGCTGAGGGTGAAGCCTTTCTTGGGAATGCCCAGAATATGGACTTTGTCATCCCCTGCCGCGATCAGGGAGAGGCAAGGTTCTTCCGGCTTCGGGAGTTGGTTCTTGAAGAGCAATGATGTGAAAATCAGACCTACGTAGAATTCGGGTATCTGCACGACCTGAAAGAAAGCGAGGTGAAAGGAGCAACACGGCCAATGCGGTGGCATGCCAGTGATCCTTTTTGACAATTTTTCTGGGTTGCTGCGACGGGACTTCCTTATTGTCTAGGAATGTTCCCTTTGTCAAAAATACTAGCGACGAGTCTTGTTACATGGATTTTTGCCCTCGGCTCACTCTTCCCTTGTCAGGCGTGGTCTGATCAGCCCATGCCTGTTGTGATCTCTGCTATTCAGCGAGGTGATCGGGGAGAAACTCTGCGGCTTACCGGAACGGTGTTTTCACGGCGCTACTCAAAGCTCTCCGCTCAAATGGCCGGATTGGTGCGGCAGCTCGTTCCCGAGATGGGCGCCTACATCAAGCAAGGCGATTTGGTCTGTCGGATCGACGATACGTTTGCAGAGCTGGATGTCAAAGATGCCAGGTTTCTGCGGCAGCGAGCGATGGCCGCTTTGGCTGAGGCGAAGCGCCAATATGATGAGGCCGTTCGACTCTCTAAAGATAAGATCATCGCGGAGACCGATATCGAAGCGTTGCAATCCCTCGTCCGGATTTCAGAGTCTGAACTGCGTCGTGCCGAACTGCATGAAGCCCGTACAAAGGAAAGCTTAGAGCGTTACCAGATACGTGCTCCTTTCGACGGTATGGTAGTTAGCAAGCAAACTGAAGAAGGTGAGTGGATCGATCGAGGGGGGGTTGCGCTGACGATGGTCGAATTGGATTCGGTCTTCGTCGAGTTCCTTGTTCCGCAAACGTTCTACCTCAGGATTCCTCGAGAACAGGCCGTTCAAATCACTTTTGAAGCGATTCCAAATCGGGATTTCTCTGGGCCGATTCATGGCCTTGTCGCACTGGCCGGCGAGGGGGCTCGCTCGTTTCCCGTTCGTGTCGAACTCCCGAATCTTGATCACGCTATTGCACCAGGAATGTCTGCTCGCGGGGTCTTTCAGACAGGCGAGCGAGGCGATCAGTCAGTTGTATTGGTGCCTGCGGATGCTGTTGTTCGAACTCCCGAAGGACGACACTCAGTTTGGCTTGTGGATGATGTGTTTGGAAAACCGGTGCTGGCTGAAGAGCGAATCGTCGATCTTGGTGCTCGCCAAGGGAATGCGTTTGTTTTGAAGGCAGGCGAATTGGATGCTGGAGATTTGGTGATTGTTCGAGGGAATGAGCGCCTGATTGAGGGACAGCTTGTTGAAGTCATGAATAGACTGGGTGAGAGTGGGGCTGGACGATGATTTTGCGTGCCATCATTCAGCACGGTGTCAAGGCAGCCGTGGCCGTGCTGATTATTTGTCTGATTGGTGCTGTGGCCGTTTTTCGGGTTCCGATCCAGATGATTCCAAATATGGATGTCACAACGATCTCTGTTGAGACAGTTTGGTCGGGGGCGACTCCTCGCGATATCGAGCAAGAAATCCTTTTTGAACAGGAAAAATATCTCCGATCCATTCCCGGTTTGCATCGAATGACTTCCACGGCAGGTTCGAGTCGCGCGGAGATCGAGCTTGAATTCTTGCCTGGTACTGATGTTCAGGAAGTATTAATTCGAGTGAATAATGCTTTGGCTCAAGTGCCGCGCTATCCAGAGAATGTCGACCAACCTCGAATCGCGACTTCATCCGCTTCTGAGAGTTCATTTCTTTACTACAGTATTCAACCTCTGCCTGGAAACCCCAAGGATGTGGATATCATCATGGAACGGGACTTTGTTGATAATTTTGTTCGAACGGCAATCGAACGGGTGAGCGGAGTCTCCCAGGTGCGAGTCAGCGGAGGCGCCCATCGCCAAGTTAAGGTGATCGTGGATCCGGCGAAGTTGGCCGAACGCCAGATCGGTGTGATTGAACTTCGCGATGCACTGCGTCGACGAAATGTGGATGTTTCTGGAGGCGACTTCGAGAGTGGAAAACGGCGTTATATGTTGCGCACGATTGGGCGGTTTGGCGATGTGGCTGATATTGAGGAGACAGTGATCGCAACGCGTGATGGTAACTTGGTTTATTTGCGTGATGTTGGTAATGCCGTCCTCGATCATGCAGAGCTAGTTCGGATCTCAACATTCAATGGGGCGCCTTCGATCTCCATGAGTATTAAACGGCAAATCGGTTCGAATGTGATCGAGGTGATGGATCGAGTCTCGGCGACTGTTGAGGAGTTGAACCAGGGGCTCATGCAGGAACGCGGGATGCGGATCAACTGGTCAAGTGATGACGTGATGTATGTCAAGGAGGCGATCGCGATCGTTAAAAAGAACTTTGTACTCGGAACGTTCTTGGCGAGTGCAGTGTTGTTCTTGTTCCTAAGATCGTTCTCAACGACTCTTCTCGGTGCCTTGGGCATTCCGATCTGTACGATTGCCTCATTCTTGGGCCTTCTACTCACGGGGAGAACCATCAATGTCATCTCCTTGGCTGGGGTGGCCTTCGCAATTGGGATGACCTTGGATAATTCCATTGTTGTGATGGAGAACATCTATCGGCATCGACGGATGGGGAAGGGGTTGTTTGAGGCTGCCCTTGAAGGTGTGAGGGAGGTTTGGACTGCAGTGTTTGCCTCGACCTTGACGACGGTCTTTGTCTTTGTTCCCATTATTTTCGTTGAAGAGGAGGCGGGGCAGCTTTACTCGGACATTGCTGTCGCAATTGCCTCTTCAATCATCATGTCGATGATCGTTGCGATCACGGTTGTCCCGTGTGCTGCGGCACGCTGGATGAAAGTGGAAACCGCCGAGGCCGCTACAAGCCGTCGTGGTCTTGACAGACTCGGGCATTCGATCTCTGAAGGGATTGTTCGGTTTGTTTCCTGGCTGCTAGAATACACGACTCGTCAATGGGCATCAATCGGAGTCATTCTATCCGTGAGTCTAGGAATTCTACTCTTTCTAACGCCCAAGTCCGAATACCTACCGGAGGGAGAAGAGGCTAAGGTGTTTACGATTATGTCGCCGCCCTCTGGCTACAGTTTGGAGGAAATGCGTAGTATTGCTCAGGAAGTCGATGAGTTTCTGGTGCCTCACATTGATGAGGATCCTGATAAGTTTCGACGTGGTGAGTCAAATCTGCCAGGAATCAAAACCATTTTTAATATCTGTCGTCCGAGCTCGCTCCTGACGATTGTAACCACCAAAGATCCTTCTCAGATTGATGAATACCTGAGAGTCATTGATGAACGTTTTGGACAGGTTCCAGGGGTAACAAGCTTTTCTTCTCGAGGTTCAATATTTTCAGGAAATTTTGGGGGCACACGAAGTATTGATCTGGATATTTCCGGACCCAACTTGGGGACCATCTACCGGGTCGCGCGCGATGCTTTTGACCGGGCAAACACGATATTCGATTCTCCTCAAGTCAGAGCACAGCCAGGATTGGCCCTGGGGCAGCCGGTCCTAGAGGTCCGTCCCGACTGGGTGAGGGCGGAGGAGTTCGGGGTGTCCACCCAAGAACTGGGCTATCTTGTGGCCGCATTTTCGGACGGAGCCTATCTGGACGAGTTTTTTCTCGAGGATGAAAAGATCGATATGTTTCTTCACAGCCAGCAGGCTTCAGAAGGGGGGCTCGAAACCTTGGAGGATCTTCAGGTCTACTCGCCTGACAAAGGTGTGCTGCCTCTGCGTGCCCTTGCCTCAATTCGAGAGACGGTCAGAACCGACGTGATTCAGCGGATCAATGGTCGCCGAACCGTGACTTTATCCATCGTTCCACCCCGTGATGTTCCCTTAGAAGCGGCGGTGGCCCTGGTCGAAGAGGAATTGATTCAGGGAATGCGTGAGCGAGGAGAGTTGCCGAATGACGTGCAAGTTCGAGTTGCTGGAGCCAGTGACAAGCTAAAAGCCACACGTCAGGCTTTAGGGAGCAACTTTTTGCTTGCGGTGATCATTTCCTATCTCCTCATGGTGGCGATTTTTTCCCATTGGGGATATCCCTTCATTATCATGCTCTCAGTTCCTTTGGGTGTGAGTGGTGGCATTGTTGGTTTGTGGCTCATTAATCATTGGCATGTCGTTTTTGGATTCTTGGGTGCTAGTTCGATAAACCAACCGTTGGATATGATCACGATGCTCGGTTTCTTGGTTCTGATTGGTACGGTGGTTAACAACCCTATTCTGATAGTTGATCAAACGGTTCGTCGGCTTCGTAGTGGATCTGTAAGTATATCGGAGGCAATTGTTGAAACAACGAGGACACGACTCCGCCCTATATTAATGTCAACGATTACAACCGTGTTCGGTCTTTGTCCGCTGGTTTTCCTTCCCGGAGCTGGGACGGAATTATATCGAGGCCTAGGTGCGATTGTGCTTTTTGGACTAATGTTTTCCACGCTTGTGACCTTATTCTTCATTCCTGCCTTCCTTTCTCTCTTGTTGACGTATAGTTCGGGATTCGGTCCCAAGCGGCGATTTTAGTGGCTGTTCAGTATCTCTTGAATACCGATCCGAGGGAGGCGCTTCAATCGCCTCGGGGGCTGCAGAAAGGATGGGGTTTTATCGAGAGTGTGGGTCGGGAAATTGTATGGCTCTTGCAGTTGCATGATTGAATGCCGTACTCTAACTTATAGCGCTGCTGCCGAGGGGCGCGTTTTTCCTGATGCTGAGGAGCCTTAAAGGTTATTACTTGTCGATTGCTGTATCACTTTTGTGTGGTGGAGGGTTACCCCTTCATGCTCAGGAGACAGGGTCTCTGGTAAGGTCGTTTGAGCAACTTTGGGTTCCTGAACCGGGACAACAAGCTCTTGCTCGTTCTGTGAGAATCGAGGGACAGGTTCTCTATTATGATCAGGGTTGGGGAATGCTCTGGGTTTTTGATGGGACAAACGGAGGTTACCTTGACACCTCGGGACGGGATCTCGGACTTGTGCCGGGAGACACAGTTGTCATTGATGCTAAGAGTATTCCGGGAACAGTCGAGGTCGATATGGGCCCCGCGAAGGTCCGTGTCGAGCAACCGGGAGTCTTGCCTGATCCTTATTTTCTAAGTGCCGGACAATTGTTCGGAGAGACGTTTAACAATCGTTTCGTTAGTGTCGAGGGCTATGTCAGGAGTATTGAGAATGTAGATCAGCATTTGAAGATGGAACTGATCGTCGACGGACAATTGGTGGAGGCGACCGTCATTCTTCGTGCGTATGATATGATCCCACTCCTCGCAGAAAGCTACATCCAATTTACCGGAGTGCTGGCAGCACCGAAGATAGATGAAAAGTCCCCAGACAATCCGGGGATCTTTGCCAACTCTTTGGATCAATTGATCGTTCTCGAATCTTCCCTCGACTTTCGGTTTCGAGATCAACGTTTCTCGGTGGCTGACCTGAACGAAGTGCCTGATGGGCGTAGGGTCGTGATTGAGTCTGTAGTGGACGAATCTGTTCTCGGTGAGTCGATGCTGGTTCATGATCATTCTGGCTCGATTCGGGTTGGGATTTGGCAGCTAGATGCTGTGGTCGATGGTACGACGGTGGAGATTTCGGGTTTGGTTCGCCGTTCTGAAAATGAAGTTCGCCTAGAGCAATCCGTATTCCGAGATCTCTTGAGCGAAGCCGCTACAAGAGAGAATAACCCATGGGAGCTTCCGATCGAACGGATCGATAGTGTCGAGAAGATAGCGACCGGCGCGGCGGGATTGGAGCGCTCAGTCCGTCTTCAGGGAATTGTCACGGGGGTGGAACGCCAAGCCGATCGATGGTTGTACTACTTGCAGGATCGCACCGGCGCTCTTGAGCTTGACGCTAAGTTGGATTCCCTTCCCATGCCTCTCTCAGCGTGGGTGGAAGTGGTGGTAAGCCAAGAATCGATTGCTCCCGATTGGAGGTTAAGTATTGACCGCGTGTTGCGGCAATCGCCAGGCCGCTATCCGACACCTCGGCCTGTCTCGCTTTCATCGGCAACGCTCGGCCTCTTTGATGGCGAGTTTTCAGAGTTGGTTGGATTGGTGACAGAGGTCGTTCCAGTAGGGGCAGAGGCCATTAAATTGACAGTACAGAATTCGCGAGGTGTTCTCGATGTCTTGTGTGTTGGTGCCAAGCCAGGAGAGGGAGAGAGTTGGCTTGAATCGGTGATTTCGGTCTGCGGGATCTGTCGACAACGAGAAGACGCTGTGACAAAGCGTTTACGGGGTGAGATTCTTGTCTCTGATACGAGCTTGGTGAAGGTGCAAAAGCCGGCTGAAGTTGATCCTTTTGATGTTCCGCTTGCGACAATCTCTGAACTGAGAATGTCAGCCAGTCAAATGCTAGGGCGGCGGTACCTACTTAAGGGTTACGTGACCCACACGGGAAGCTCAGGAATGGCATATGTTGCGGATCGATCCGGTGGCATAATGATTCGAACGAAGGAAACCATGCCGCTAGCGATTGGAAAAGGCGTCGAGGTTTCTGGGTTTCCGGTTTGGGAAGGCAAACAATTGTCATTTCAGCGAGCATTGGTTCGAGATCACGAATCTGCTTCGAAAATCCCAGCGCCCCTTCCTGTATCGGGATTTGATCGTGTGCGAAGTGATCTCATCGGATTGCCTGTGGTGGTGACGGGAGAAGTGATTGATGTTTCGCTCTTGGGCACGGTGCCGTTCATTCGCTTGCTCAGCGAGAATTCAGTGGTGACCGTTGAAGTGCCGCCGAACATTCCCTCCCTCACTCCTAAGTGTGTCGTGACAGCTGAAGCGGTGTATCTTGCGAATTATGATGAATTTGGAACACCCGGCCAAGCTCGGTTGGTGATGGGAGAGGTTAATGGGCTTAAGATCATTCGGGCGGCGCCTTTCCTTTCGGGTTCCCAACTGCTCATAGCTGCGGGTACGGTGAGCTTGTTCGCTTTGATGATTTGGTTCTGGAATGTGTCCTTGCGGCGTGTGGTGGCTCGTCAAACGAGCGAACTTAGGGAAAGGCATCGAAAGGAGAACGTATTGAAGGATCGTTTCGAGGCATTGGTAGAGAGTGCGAATGATCTGATTCTATCCTGCGATCGAAACGGCAAGATTCTGTCGTTCAGTAAAGCTGGGGAGAAGCTCATCGGCTATACTGAAAGTGTTGCGAAATCGATGTCTCTGCGGGATCTTTTGGAACCGGAGTTCGTCGGAAGCCTTGATTTTCTTGCGGATGATAGCGGTCTTTTAGCAGAAGGGCTTAATCGTCAGGTCAAGTTTCGGCGTGCCGATGGGACGAGTTTTTGGGGGGATCTAAGTCTGAAACAATTACCCCAGGAACGGGGGATTAGTGGCGTGCTTGGTGTGGTAAGGGACATTAGCCAGAGAAAGGCGATCGAACACGAGCTCAAGCGTGCGAAGGAGGCTGCCGAGGAGGCAGATCGAGCGAAGGGTGAGTTTCTTGCGAATATGAGTCATGAGATTCGAACGCCAATGAATGGGGTTCTTGGGATGTCGCAGCTCCTGATGGATAGTTCTTTGAATGAGGAACAACGGAGTTTCGTAGAAACAATTCGATCTTCGGGAGACGTGTTAATTAAGGTAATCAATGACATCCTAGATTTTTCGAAGTTTGAATCTGGGAAGGTTGAGATAGATCCCCATCCGTTTAATCCTCGACAAATGTTCGAGCACATTGCCGACGCACTCGATTCGGAGGCGGCTGCGAAAGGGCTCTACTTGCGG
>CAJXVR010000308.1 GCA_913061285.1 uncultured Verrucomicrobiota bacterium
CTACACTAGATCGCTCGTCGGCAGCGTCAGATGTGTATAAGAGACAGATTAAGAACCGTGAGACTCAGAATGCGAAGGCTGTTAAGGCGGTTAAAGGTAAGCACCGGATCGTGTTAACCGGAACCCCGATGGAGAATTCGGTGCTGGATCTGTGGTCGATTTTTGACTTTCTGATGCCGGGGTATCTGGGGAGTGCTACCGATTTTCGAGATCGATACGAATTGCCAATTGTCAAAGAAAAGAGCCAGGATGTGATGAATCGGCTAGGGCGTCGATTGCGCCCCTTTGTCATGCGTCGCACGAAACGGGAAGTGGCTCCGGAACTGCCGGAAAAATTGGAGCAGACTGTGATATGCCCACTGAACGCCGAACAGAAGGAAATCTATGCTCAAGTGATGGACGTGAGTCGGCGAGAGGTTCTTTCCGCAGGAAGCGAACAGGGGGGAGGCAAGCAGCGGATGGCAATCCTAAACGCCCTGATGCGGTTGCGCCAAATCTGTTGCGATCTTCGCTTGTTGAAGTTGCCGAGCAAACCGAAAGAAGCTTCAGGGAAGTTGGCAATGTTTCAGGAACTCTTGGAACAAGCCTTAGACGGGAATCATCGCGTTCTTGTGTTCAGTCAGTTTGTTTCGATGTTGCATTTGATCCGGGAGCAATTGGAAAGGGATGGAATCGATTTCTGCTATCTGGATGGTAGTACCAAGAATCGAGGCGCGGAGGTGGATCGTTTTCAGAAGAGTTCCATCCCGGTGTTCCTGATCAGCTTAAAGGCGGGAGGGGTTGGTTTGAATCTGACGGGGGCAGATACGGTGATTCACTTTGATCCTTGGTGGAATCCTGCGATTGAAGATCAAGCCACTGGACGTGCTCATCGTATCGGACAAACCCGAATGGTGACGAGCTACAAGCTGATAACGGAAGAAACGGTCGAACAGAAAATCCTGCAGCTTCAAGAACGCAAGCGTGAGATCATCGAAGGAACACTTGGATCGGAAAACCAGTTTGTCGAATCACTGTCGATGGATGATTTTCGAGAGTTGTTCGAGGAATAGATCTGATCCATTCTGAGGTTCGATTCATTGAACAAAGCTTAGATCTCAATGTGTCAGGGAGGGGGAGGGCGATTCTTAGACGGCCGCCGATGATTCTGGCGTTCCTCGCTGTTTCAGGGCAGCTTTGATTCTTGTGAGATCGGATTCTGAAAGACGAAATGTCATCGCTTGAGCTGATTCAATAATTTGGTAGGGGCGTTTGGCGCCACAGATTGCGCTCGTGATACCAGTTTGGTGAATCGTCCAATTAATGACGATTTCAGCAACGCTTCGATTCTTTTCCTGAGCCATAGCACGAAGCTGATCTAGGAAATCTTGATTGCGATCCCATTCCGGTCCCTGAAACATGGGATACTTCGCTCGGCCATCTCCCTTGCGGAACACAAAATCTCGCGGGAGGTGCCCCGCTAAGAGACCTTTAAGGAGGGGCCAATAGGTCACAGCACTGATGCTGTTGTCCTTTGCCCAAGGCAAAATGTCAGCTTCGATCTCCCGCTGTAGCATGTTGTAGTGAGGCTGGATTGCCGTCAGTGAGCAGTGTTGATGAAACGTTTTCAATTGTGAGAGCGTGCAATTGGAGGCGCCCGTGTATCTAACGAGTCCTTCGTGGATTAACTCATCCATAGCGATGGCTGACTCCTCGATAGGGATGAGAGGATCAGGCGCGTGCAGGTAATACAGGTCGATGCGATCGGTGCCTAGGCGTTGCAGGCTTTCTTTGCATTGCCGCTTGAGCGTTGCGGGTGCCCCGTCGATTTTTCGGGTTCCGTCGCGATTCCACTCGATCCCCCCTTTGCTGGCAATGACGAGCTGCTCCCTGCGATCTCCGAGAGCCTTGGCAATTAGTCTTTCACTTTCGCCTTCGGAACCGTAGCAGTAAGCACTATCAAAAAAATTGATTCCAGCATCGGCCGCGGCTTGAAGTGTTGCGATACTATCGTGTTCATTGACGTCCAAGCTCGTCATGCCGGTGATCGGCCAACAGCCCATGGAGACTTGGCTCACTTCGAGGTCCGAAAGCCCGAGTTGTTTCCGATGAATAAGGGTTTGATCGCTTGTGCTCAAAACGTGTCTTGCCATTGTGCTCGATGTCCTAGCTTCGATTGGATAGGGGGACAGTTCAACTCATTTGTCTAGTTCAAGCACTCTCCGAGTGCGCTATCAGGGTCTTGGGATAGTCTACTCGTAGCAGGCAAATAATAAATCGGCAGTTTACTTGCCATGACCAATTGACTACGTTCCCAAGATGATTCCCGTTACAACTCAGAGAAGACTCACTGTATCTATTCTCATGGATGCCTGGGATTTTGCGCCTATCCAGGAGGAAGGCCAATGAACCATCGAGCTCAGCTCCTATGGCTTAGCCTGCTGCCTCTTTGTGGGTGCATTTCAAACCTGGGAAAAGAGCCCCTTTTTCATGCTCAGGCCCTGACCGCTGTTGGTGCATTCACCGAGGGTATCGAAGGCCCTGCCTGTGATCGATATGGCAATATCTATGCGGTCAATTTTGGGAAGCAGCAGACCATCGGGAAACTTTCTCCAGACGGGACAGGAGAGGTCTTTGTGACGCTCCCCGGTGAGAGTGTTGGGAACGGAATTCGATTTGGCCGGGACGGCATGATGTACGTGGCTGACTATACCCAGCACAATATTCTTAAAATCGATCCTGAAACGAGGGACATTCGCGTGCATGCCCACGAGCCTCGAATGAATCAGCCCAATGATCTTACAATGATGGATGATGGAACCCTGTTCGCCAGCGATCCCAATTGGGGAAACGGAACCGGTCAGGTATGGCGCATCGATCCTGATGGAAGCGTTACACTCGCCTCTCCAGACATGGGCACAACCAACGGCATTGAAGTAAGTCCAGATGGGAAACGCCTATATGTCAATGAGAGTGTACAGCTCAGTGTGTGGGTCTTTGATATTGATGAGAACAAGGAGCTGAAGAACAAGCGGTTGTTCCGTCAGTTTGACGACTTTGGATTCGATGGGATGCGATGTGATGCTCAGGGGCGCCTTTATATTACGAGGTACAGCAAAGGAACGGTGGTGGTGCTGAACGAGGATGCGGACATTGTCCAGGAGATTGATATTCTGGGAAAAAAACCGAGCAACATCTGTTTCGGAGGCCCCGACGGTCGGACAGCCTATGTGACGGAAGTGACCAAGACGCGTTTGGTTAGCTTTCGAGTCCCGGCACCGGGGGCTGCTTGGCTGAGGCAGCAATGAAATTGAGATGGACAGTGGCGATTCTTTCTTCGAGGGCGATAGGCGTACGAAACAAGACAGGGGATTGTAAGTGAACGGGCGGGCAGAATCGATTCGTAATTATTGGCGATGGGCAACCAGTTGCATCGCGATCGTAGGCGTCTTCTTTGTAGGGGCGACAGTGAGCGGCGAGATACTCATTACCATTACCGAGTCAGATGCTGGGATTGCGATTGTCGCCGAAGGGAAAGCAAACGTTTCTGCGTTGAGCTTCGGTGCGGACGGGTTAGTGGGGAACAGTGATTTTGCCTTTCATGCTGGATCTGGAATGGTTCGAGTCGGGCCCGTAGCGAGCACCCGTGCCCGGACCTACTCAGGGCTCTCTGGCCCGACTGTTCTCGGTGGTAACCTGGACGGACGGACTGTCGTTGGTGACGGTGATGTTGTCGGGATACTAGCGAAACGCCAATTGCTTGTGATGCCAGCGGGTTATGTTTCCGGCACACCTGTTTATGGCACAACCGAGTATCCAGGACTCTCGTTAGGTGATCTCGGAGTAGAAGAGGGGACATTTCGATGGACATGGGGAGAACGGGTGAACGGTGATTCTTTGGTGGTCCGGATAGAGTCTGATTTACGATTGGCTAAGAATGAACGCCCGAATGATCTCATGCAGAATGGGAGTTTTGAACAGGGCTTGCATCCGTGGACATCAGGAGGCGGGCATAGCCTAAGACGAGGAAACGCGGCTCATGACGAGAGTTTTCTAAACTTGGGTGAAGGGCGATATGTGGAGCAAGTTATCAATCTATTTCCTGGGCGATATCAGCTTGAATTTGCCTTTGCAGCGTCACGGGACTTGACTGAAACTCGGCTCAACGTCTTGCTGCTTGAACAAGGGGTGTCCTTCGAGGGCTTGATTGATCAAACCTATACCTTGAGAGGAGCTGAGGCTCCCACTCGTTGGAGATATCGCTCTGAGGTTTTTGAGGTGCCCGAACGTCTTGGGAGCCGCTTTAGGCAACTGTCGCTTAGATTTTCTTCACGATCGACGGAGGTGCTCGAGCCGGGTGAGGGGGCATTGATCGATGACGTTCAGGTCTACAATCTCGACGATGCAGAATCGCAGTTGCTAGCGCTAAGAGGCGTGCCCGGCCACGCGGATCGATTTGAAGTGATTCTTGGTCGCCCTGGGACGGTTCATTTCGATTTTACTACCAATTTCGTTCATTGGTTCCGATTGGGGGAAACGGTTCGTGGTCTGGATCGAGTTGTCCCGTTTCGGGATAAGAATAGGGATCGCGGCGAGAATCGCTTCTATCGTGGCTATTTCGAATCGAGTATTCAGCTACCGCTGGAGGCCTCATCGAAAGAAGAACCACTTCTTGTTTGGATCAATCCTGGAACCTTTGTCCTCGGCTCGGATGAAACAGATAAGGATCGTGATTCCGATGAAGGGCCGCTGACGACGGTAACCCTGGCTCGACCATACGCGATTGGTGTCCATGAAGTAACCCAAGCCCAGTATGAGGCGCTGATGCATGTGAATCCCTCTCGTTTTCGATTCGACTCGACGCATCCGGTGACAAACATGCGTTGGTCCGAGGCCGTTGAGTATTGTCGACGACTCACGGCTCATGAGCGTTCTGAAGGGCGTTTGCCGGTAGGGTTTGAGTATCGATTGCCGACGGAGGCAGAATGGGATTTTGCCTGCGCGGCGGGAAACTATGCTCGATACTTTTACGGAGACGATCCTGACTATTCCGACTTGGGAAAGCATGCTTGGTATAGTGCGAATAGCGACGGTGTTAGTCAGCCCGTGATGAGTCGGGAGCCCAATGCGTGGGGGATTCACGGAATGCTCGGGAATGCTCACGAATGGTGTCTTGATGTCTACGGGCCCTATCCTGGTGGAGAGGTGACAGATCCACGTGGTCCCGAACCTTCAGGTCCACGAGATCTTCATGTGATTCGCGGGGGAAGCTGGCTAGATGCTGCGAAGAATTGTCGCCGTGCGGATCGGCATCGCGATTGGTTTGAGACCTACGTAGGGGATCTTGGGTTTCGAGTGGTTCTGGCGTCTCAGGAGACGCTCTGAATCAAGCGTGGGATTCGGTCGCTCAACGAATCGTCAAAGAGGAATCGGGCTTGCTTGTAGAACGAAGAAAGGAAACCAAGTCATCTAATTCGTTGTTGGACTCGAGCTGAGTAGCTTCGTCGCATACTTTTGAGTGACCTGAATCGAGAGCGGCGTTTCGTTGCTGTTAAGCGAAGCGGGGGTGGATGAAACATCAAGTTTGTAGGTGAGGATGCTATCCGAATACTGACCGATTTCCGGGTCGAACCATGCGCGACCTTGAAATGTACCCTGTTCAAGCGAATAGGGTTGAGGACTCAAGTCGTCCTGGGTCGCCCCTTTTCGCGCCTTTCCGGAAATCTCAATCTGAAAGAGTGATTTACCGTTTCGAGTTTCTTGGTTTACCAATTTGGCAATGCCATCGAGTTCGGTTGGCCCGAGTAGAGCGAAGCGTCGAGTTTCTTGGATCGGCCAGGCAAACCCGTCAATGAGTTTTCCGGAAGGGAGTGGAGTCAGATAGATGAGCTGTCGAATTCGGTCCTCTCCATAGATTGTAAAGATCATATTTTTGAGAGTGGATGGAATCTGTCGCGTCATCGATTCGAGGACGGCGTCGAGATTAGTGATCTTTCCGATTCGGTTCCCACGAAGAATTTGAATGGTAATTTCCTGTTTTGGTATTCTTCCAAGACTTCGTTGAAGGAGGCTTCCCAGAGTAGTCCGTGGCGGGTCTGATGAGGCTGAGTTATAGCGGCCTTCGGATTCCTCATCCTTCATTGATACATCGATATCCCCGAAGGCCATTGTGAGGCTTAACTCGGCGTCACCTGAGTTTCCGTTTGATATAAGGCGGTAGTTCTGAAGGATGCGTGTATAATTCTGAATCGCTCTCGGTCCAGCCGTAATGTCGATTTCCTGTGACAGGTCAAATCGGAATTGTAGCGAAGCGTCTCTAGCCCATTGATAGGTTAGAGTGTGGTTGTGGTCCTGACGAGCGCTGTCTGTCTCTGGGGCGGCGGGTTGACAACCCAAGAGTAAGAATAAGAGCGGAGCGAACTCAAGAAGCGGAACCAGTAGCCGTCGCATTGTGAGTTTATCGAGATAGTTGTTCTACTCAGTGGCCTGGCTATCGGTCTCAGCTTCCGAAGGGCTTGTTGACTCTGAGATTGTCTCTACCCGGACTAACTTCCGGCTTAGCTGTTGTTGAACATCCAAGATGAGGCCTCCGTCTTGCAAAGCTTCAGCCGGTATGCCTGGGACACTCATCTTTATTTTCATTTTCTGTTCGGACGATGAATCGCAGATTTGGCCGATCTCGGGATCATACCATTGTCTTCCAAAGATATTGCCTCCGGTGATTTCCATCATTTGACCAACCTCGCTTGATTCAACGTCACTGGGCTTGCCGCGTATGGTGCCCGAAAAAGCAATCTGAGCACATTCACTTCCTTCATGGAGTTCCATTTTCTTGAACTGGTATTGAAGATCTGCCATGAACGTTCCCAGGGCCCCGAGATTGTGCGTGGCGTTTGAGGGCCAGGAATCGCCCGGCTTGATGGGGCGCAGCGGATTGCCGCTAGGAACCGTAAGGTTTTCGACATAGTAGTTTGAAAAGATCCCTGTCGCCATGCCTGCGATTTGTGGATTGGCGACGGTCAAAATATCTTCTCGCAACTCGTCCAGCCCGGTGACCGAAATAACCTTCTGATCTTTGTCGATCTCGACCACGATCGCTTCGCCGATGACTTTGTTGAATGGCGCGAACATGGCTGAAGCGGGATCGTTGGGATCGATGGGCTTGTTAGAGTCATAAGTCATTTTCAGGGGGCCCATATCCATATCGATTCGATTTTCAAGGAAACTGAATTCAATTGTTTTTGCTCCGTCACTAGATTCCTTGGTTACTGAAATGGAATACTGTTGGTTTTGGGTGACGGTTTGACCATCTGCCATCATGGCGCCCAAGGCGTCGCCAAAATCCATTTCGTAGCTCATGTCGAAAGCGTAGATATAACGCTTGCCTACTTCGAATTTTAGAGCGACCTCGATGTGATCTGGGCCCATTTCGTTCTGTGGGGCAGAATCGTTGGCTGATTCTGAAGGCGAGGGAGCGCACGCTGCCAAGAAGATGACCAGCAAGAAGCCTGAGATGACGTTCTTAATGGAGGAATTGATCGTAATCGCTAGGGAAGGTATGACTTGAGCTCGGTTCATAGTTTCTGAGCTAGTTGGATTTGGCTTGGTGGCACTCATTATGTCGGGGATGCTAAGAAAATCATGCGCACCGTAATCTGGGAGTTATAGTGCTTTCACAAATTGAGTGAAAGCCTAAATAAGGGGCGGGCATAAAAACCAGAGTTCTTTTCAAGAGAGGGAAGCTCTTTTCGGCCTGCGAGGGATAAATTGAAAGCGACGAGGTGTCTTGCGATTTGATTTCAATGAATGGGATTGCCTGACAAACCGTGACGCTTCGGCTTAGCTAAAGGCCGATCCCGGACGAGGAACATCCCAGCCTGAAGCCTTCATCGAGAGATCCAATGATCGCTGAGATGAGGGCGACGAGGCGGGATAATTGTTGGGCTCCCTGGGTGCGATGATTGAAAATGCCCGGGGATTTTCCGTTCGCCTAACGGCTAGGCCGAACCAAGAGTTCTTGAACGACGGCGCGCTTGGGAAGATTGATGGCAAGCATCACACATTCGGCGACGTCTTCGGGTTGAAGCATCGAAGCGAATGATTCCGGCGGTGGCGCACTGGGTCGTAGTTTAAGGAGTGGTGTTTCGATCTCGCCCGGAAGAATCGCGCAGGCCCGGATACCGTGTTTATTTTCTTCGGCGTTGATCGCCTGGGTTAATCCTCGTTGCCCGAACTTGGATACCGTGTAAGCCGTGCCTGCCAAGGGGACTCCCCAGATGGCGGCATCTGAGACGATGTTAATAATCGTCCCTGACTTCCGTTCCCTCATTTGTGGGAGGAAGGCCTGGACTGTGTAGTAGGAGCCATTGAGATTGGTGTTGACGATCCGGTCGTAGTCCGCCTGGGAGACTTCGAAGAGTTGTCGTTTAGGGGCGTTCGTGCCGGCCGAATTGACCAGCAGTTCGATCTCTCCAAACGTATCCGCGACCGTTGAGGCCATCTCCGTAACGGCCTGAAGATCGCTGACACTCGTTGGGACAATCAAATGATTCTCCCCTGTCAGTTCAGCCAATCTTGCGGTTTCAATCAAATGAGACTCAGTCCGCCCAACGAGGGCTAATTGCCACCCCTCCTTCGCTAATCCGATGGCCACGGCTCGGCCAACTCCGGTACCTGCACCGGTAATCACTGCGGTTTTTTGCATAATTTGTCGCCTGCATCCTTAGTTGAATGCCCTTCTTAGAGCACGATCGGCAGGAAGAGGGAAAGTATGCGAGTCGAATGGGGGAAACTCAAGGCCGCTCTTAATAGGGCTTAGCGATCAAAAAGGCGGGTCTGGCTTGTCATCGGGAAGGGGATGCCCTAGTTTTATCCGCATGTTCGACTCGCTTACGGGCAGATTACAAAACGCATTTAAGAATCTCCGCGGACTAGGAAAGATTTCCGAGTCTAATGTGGCTGATTCTCTAAGAGAGGTCCGCATGGCGCTCTTGGAGGCAGACGTCAATTTTAAGGTTGCCCGAGACTTTATCGAAAAGATCAAGGACAAGGCCATTGGAGACAAGGTCATCCAGAGTATCCAGCCCGGGCAACAGATCGTTAAAATAATCCAAGATGAACTGGTGGAGCTTCTCGGCTCGACCAACGCGGGCTTGGACATTGCCACCGTGCCAGCCTCGATCATGATGGTGGGGCTTCATGGGTCGGGTAAAACAACCTCGAGCGGAAAACTCGCCAAAATGCTTCAGAAGGATGGTCGTCGCCCAATGCTGGTTGCGGCCGATGTTTACCGTCCGGCGGCTATGGATCAATTGGATACCTTGGCTACCCAGATTGGCGTGCCGTCTTTGGTGATGCGAGGAGAGACGGACGTTCTCAAGATTGCCAAACAAGCCAAGAAGGCCGCGGCGGAGCAAGAATGTGACGTGCTGATTTACGATACCGCAGGGCGCTTGCAAATCGATGAACCGCTTGTTCAAGAACTCGTTCGGTTGAGAGATTTAGTGCAGCCCCAAGAGATTCTCCTTGTCCTTGACGCAGCTACCGGCCAGGAAGCAGTTAACGTCGCGAGCCATTTCAACGATGCACTCGAGATCAGTGGCTGTATCCTGACCAAACTTGATGGTGATGCCCGCGGCGGGGCGGCCTTGAGCATGAAGGCCGTTACTGGGAAGCCGATCAAACTGGCGGGAACCGGTGAAAAACTCGACGATTTTGAAGCGTTTCATCCTGAGCGAATGGCGACTCGTATTCTGGGGATGGGTGATGTCGTTAGCCTGGTCGAAAAAGCCGCTGAAGCGGTGGACATGGATGAGGCCAAGCGCCTTGAGGAGAAAATGCGCCGAGGAGAGTTTACCTTAGAAGATTTCCTTGATCAGCTCCGTCAGATGAAGAAACTCGGTTCATTGGAGTCCATTGTTGGGATGCTGCCGGGGGGCGGTGATATGCTCAAGGG
>CAJXVR010000309.1 GCA_913061285.1 uncultured Verrucomicrobiota bacterium
TGAAAAAGCCGAGAGTGTCGGCCCGGAAACGGGAGCGTTTGTTGGAAGAGTTTGAACAGAGCGGGATGAGCGCGGCTGCTTTTTCTCGTCAACGAGGGATCAACTACACAACGTTCCATAGCTGGCGTCGCCGCATTAAGACCGCCAAGAAGACCAGTCGCCCGAGACTGGTTGAGGTCGAGATGGAGCAAGCGCCGTCCGTGTGGCAAATAGAGAGCCTGTCCCCGTTCCACATTCTGAGAGCCCCTTGAAGGCAAGCAAGATTTTGGAGCTTGTTCGCGACGAACTACATGTGGAGCCGGAAGAACTGACCAGAACGCGAAAGGGCTCGTGGGCACGCGCCATCGCAGCCCGTATGCTCCAGAAACTGGGAAACATGCCCCAACGAGAATCCGCCGAAAAACTGGGGTTTGGAGCGGGTGCGGCGGTGTCAATGCAACTCAATCGGCTAAGAGAGGCGGAGTGCAATAATCGAACGCTCGCAAAACTAATCAAAAAAAGTAGAACGAGCATTGAAGCCTGAGTAGGTGGATGAATGGCAAAAGAGTTCGGTGATTGAATTTTTAAGGGCCGACCCGAATGGCGTTGTCAAAAGGTCTAACGCTTTGAATATTTGGTGGAGATGCTGATTCCCTCAATGGGTTCAGAAAGAGATCGAATACCTATTGACTGTTGGAGCTTTGCGGCACAAAGTGAATGACCTGAGAACTCAAGTATGAAACAACTTTTAGTTGCCGTAGCAGTTTTTCTTTGGGCCGGATGTGATCATCACGTTGATTCGGTGTATTTGGGCCGCGCTGAAGCAAAACTGCTGGATGCGGTCTCTCGTGGAGATATTCACGTTGTCCAAGAGTATTTGGACAGTGGCGGAAATGTGAATCTACAGGATGAGCCAGGAATGACGCCTTTGCATCACGCCGTCAATGCTGACAGGAAAGGGAGCCACCTCGAAATGGTGAAGCTATTGATTGCAAGAGGAGCCAATGTCAATGCCATCGATGATACAGAACACAGTCCCCTGCATCTGGCGAGTCATGCAGCAACGGCAGCATCGCTCATCGATGCCGGAGCGCGTGTGAATGCCACAACAAGGAGAACAGGAGAGACAAGCTTATTCTCAGCAGTCTGGGGAGCAGCTCAGGGCGCTGATAAGACTTATCAGAGTTATCTGGATCTGACGAAACTGCTGATTTCAAACGGTGCCGATGTCAATGCGAAGCTTAAATCGGGAGATGAGCAACTCAGAGTCAATAGTGGCATAGAAGAGAAACCCTACCACGATAAAAAGGGAGACACCCCGTTACATAAAGTGGCGAGGAGCTTTTCGGAAAAGCATGCCACGATATTATGTGACTTACTGATCAACCAAGGAGCGGTCATCAACGAGACAAATATCCTCGGTCACACACCTCTGGATGAGGCCCTCGCGAATCAACGAAGCGAAACCGCTGGCTTTCTCCGCAAGCTCGGAGCCGAGACAGGTGAGGCATTGAGAGCTGACGGAAATTAGAATGTCCAGCGGGTGTATTTCGGATGCGGTCAAAATGCGTTCGATGATAGGTCTGACAGAGAATGCAAAACGCGCTTCAGAAGGAACGTAGAACGACACTCTACGTCGTGGTGGGTGGGATTTGGTTGAAAGGGGCAATTCTCATCGTGTTTGGAATTATCAAGGCCTACAAATGTGGCGTGCTGGTTGTTGCATTGATTGCTGACATTGATAGAGAGGACGAGCTTGCTGGAATAATTGTTTATGCGATCATTGCAAACGGGGCAATGGCCCTTATTGGAGTAATCAAGGCGGTCGGCGGAATTAGGGTTTTCTGGATTGAGCGATGGGCTATGTGGGTTGCCATTTTAGCCTCAGGGCTTCATATCGGGGTTAGCACAATGGGGTTTATTTTGGCGCTTCCGATCATTCTTGATAAGGAATTCGAGATGCCCCCGGGCTTATCACTGTGGCACGACGCCTCCACTGTCATTGGTAATCTTTTTGTTATTGTTGCTTTGCTTTTACTGTTTCGATGGCTCGATATCTGGAGGAAATGTGACAGCCACTTGCGCGAACATTTGGATTGAAGTCGCATCTATTGGGGAGACCCTGCATGTCGCTAAGAAGACTCGCAAAATTAATCAAGAAAGTAGACCGAGCATTGAAGTCAGAGTGGGTGGATGGATGGCAAACGAACTCTGTAATTTGACTTTTGAGGGGTGATTCTCCGTCTTACAAAATAACTTGGAACGGTCCGCACTGACTATCTAAGTTTTTTCTTCTTGGATCGTGTTAAAATAGTGTCCGCGATCAGAATAAGACAAAACGGCAAATGGGTGGCATCCGCTGGGCCAGGCTTTACCCTCGTCGAGCTACTCGTTGTTATTGGGATTATTGCTATCCTTGCTGGACTTCTCCTATCTGCCTTGGGCTCGGCGAAAGGCAAAGCTAAACGTGTCCAATGCCAAGGGAGACTCAGGCAAGTTTGCTTGGCGAGCGAGATGTACCGTGCGGACCATCAACGGTTCATGAATGTCCGTTGGGAAACCGTTCTCCAGCCCTACTTGCCTTCTGAAGAAGTGCGCTTTGTTCCTGAGACGAAAATAAGTTTCTACAAGATCTTCGAGTGCACTGGTCCATTGATGCATCTTGACAGTCTACGATGGGCGGTCGATGGCTGTCCGTATGCCGAATTTGTCGATTTCTCGTGGCCGAGACGGTTTGGTTACAACCGTGGTGGACTCGGCACGTTTGCCCCCGTCGAAGATGGCAATGGTGAGATTCATTCCCGAAATTCCGGCCTCGCCAACAAGAACGAATCGATTGTGACCGCTCCCTCAAACTGCATTCAGTTTGGTGATTCAACCTGGAGGCTTGCCATCCTACCGAGTCGCAGTCTGAGGTATTCAGAGACGAAACATAATAAGCGGCACGGAAATAAATCTAATATGGCCTTTGTCGACGGCCATGTTGAAACGGCCCCTTGGCGTTCATGGAGGGACACCACCCAAGAAGCCCGAAGAAAGTGGAGTGCCGACAACGACCCCCACCTAGAACTAATCCCGTAGTGACCGGGAATTCAGTCGGCGCTCAACAGCCTGGAGTTGATTACTCGCCGATTTGGGAGATTGCCATCAATTCCAGCGTGAACCCGGTGCTCATTGAAGGACTCTTGGAATTGGTCGAGTTTGTGTTGGAGAGCTCGTGAATTCCAGAAGAAGCGTTGATTCAGATACTCCCGTCGGACACTTCCAATTGGGTGCTCGACGAAAGGATGCGAAACTGGAACTAGCGCAATTGGGATTGCGCCGCTTGAATTCCACAACAGCTGAGATGATTTCTGGGCGTGGGCCTTTAGGGCCAGGCTTTCCTCGGTTCTTCGTCGAGAAACGTAGTCTGTATTTCTGTTTTTTCACGAAGTGGCGGAACCGCAAGAGCGTTGTCGGGCGGAGGGTCACTGTAGCTTTCTTGAGTCGTTGAGTGGAAGGAAAGGAAATAAAGAAACTGAGGGAAATACAGCGGAGAGGGTTGATATAGGGAGCAACAAGCCTCAATCATCTAGTTCTATTCAGGGAGTCGAGCTTGCGGATTGCTGAACTATTCTGCTCCGAAAGAGCGAAAAGCTGACTGAAATTCCGCAGGTCTATTTTCGGAACGTTTCGGGACCGTCGTGTTTTTTCTCCTTAGGTGGTCTAATGGTCGGACATCGTAGCTCGAGAATCGACAATTCAACGATTCCATCGATTGAACGTACTCTCAAATTCTGGATTGGCATTGTTCTCGCTCTGGGTGTGGTTCAGCTGTGTATTGGCTCCATCTCGAGGGGGTTCACCACACCCCTCGGGCCCACGATACCCAGCACTGAAACCGAGAAACACGAGACGAACCTAAAAAATGGGACGAGCGCTTGCTCAGTAACTGTTTCAAGACTAGCTTCCCTGGCCGATCATTGCTCGGGCAGGTGAAGTGGGCTGAATGAGCTAGAAATTACCACCCCCAACAGAGTAAAATGACCCAAGCCAAACGAATTCTAAAGTGTATGAAAAACCATAAAGGTGCTCCTTTCGGCCGTTCGATTCTACTCATCCTTTCTTGTTGTCTAGCTAGCTCTGCCGCGGCGGATGATTACTCAATCGGAGAACGGCCCGTAATCGAGCAACACTTGGATCAGTCAGAATTGGAGAACATACAGGCGATTCCTGGGGATCGCATGCGAAGGGGCATGCTTCAAACGTTGCTGAGTCACGGCGAAACGCTCTTCGAAGCTCGATTCAACATTCTTGACGGCCAAGGGCGCCCGGCTTCGACCGGAACAGGTGCGCCGCGTGTCCCAGATCAGCCAGCCTTCATACGAACGTCAGCTCCGGAGTCAAACTCTTGCGCCGGGTGTCACAATCAACCGCTGATTGGTGGCGCTGGCGATATCGTTGCGAATGTCTTCGTCTTAGCGCAGGCTCTGGATCCTGTTACGTTCTCGGTATCGCCAGAATTCAGCAACGAGCGAAACACCCTTGGGATGTTTGGGGCAGGGCCGATCGAGATGCTGGCACGAGAGATGTCCTTCGACCTAGGAGCCATCCGTGAGCAAGCGATCGCTCAGGCACAGAGTAGCGGGAATTCAGTCACCCTTCGTCTGATTACCAAAGGTGTCAGCTTTGGTGATATTACAGCCCATCCGGACGGAAAAATTGATCCCACCGCGATCGAAGGGGTCGACTGGGATCTGATCGTCAAACCTTTCCATCAGAAGGGGGCTGTTGTCTCTATTCGAGAGTTCACCAACAATGCCATGAACCATCATCACGGCATGCAGTCGGTGGAGAGGTTTGGAGCTGGCACGGATCCCGATCAGGATGGTGTCGTGGATGAGCTCACGGTTGGAGACATTACGGCCACGACAATTTATCAAGCCCTGCTTCCAACGCCGACGCAGGTGACAAGCCGGAGCACGGTGGTCCGTAATGCTGTTCGGCGGGGTCGGAGAACCTTTTCCAATATCGGCTGTGCGGACTGCCACTTGCCTTCGCTTCGTCTCGAGGACCGGTTCTTCACCGAACCGAACCCTTTCAATCCGTCGGGAAATCTCGCTCCGGAGGACGTCACGAGAATCTTGAGCTTTGACATGACCAAAGACGGTCCCGGTCCCCGAATCAGACGCGATGGGCACGGTGCGATCGTGGAGGCGTTCACTGATCTAAAGCGACACAACCTCTGTGATGAAGAACTGAGTTTCTTTTGCAATGAGCAGTTGCCACAGGGCACGCTTGCCGGTTTCGCTGACCCTGATGAGTTTACAATCCCCGTGCAGCCTCGCCCCACGGAACAATTCCTGACGCGAAAGCTCTGGGACGTCGGAAACTCAGATCCCTATGGTCATCGCGGAGATCTCACGACCCTCACTGAGGCGATCTATTGGCACGGCGGCGACGCTCGGGAATCGCGAGATAACTTCATGGCGATAAGCCAACAGGAGCGAGATGAGATCATCGAGTTTCTCAAGTCACTACAGGTATCGATAGATCGTGGAAGAGCGAATGGAAGGTAGGCTTGATTGGTCGAATCTCTAGTCGGCAGTGATCTTGTCCGGCTGTCTATCGAACCAGGCCGGAATTTTGGCAGGGGGAAACTCCGGGACTTTTGAGTGAGATTAGCGAGGAAGGGGCTCTGACCAGTCCGATGCTGATTCTCCTAAGCGGCACCAGAGAGAGAGAGCTTGGGAATCAGTGTTTTTGTTCCGGCCTGGACAAAGGCGTGGATCTCTCCGGGGAACTTCGGGGGGAATCGCGATGGGATGCTAGTGTTGTCAGAAGCGAATTGAGTGTCAGCCGTCTACAAGTCCCCGCAGTAGGAATCCGGTTGCATACGCCAAGATGGCGGCGCTCGAACCAATCAGAAAGGTTTCGATTCCCGAAATAAACCAACTTTGATTCAAGAAGCGTCCTTTAAACGCCCCGATGGAAAAAAATGCGAAACCGGTGGACCAAGCGCTGAAGATGAAGGGATCGGGGTGTGGGGCAGATGCTAACAAATTCCATAAGAATATGATGAGCGGGATTGTCCCGACGACAATAAATGCCAAGAGAGTTGCCAATGCCGCTTTCCACGGGCTTGGTCCTGTCAATGAAAGGCCGTGTTCTTCTTGGATCATCGTATCGATCCAACGTTCTTTGTCGTTGCAGATCGTCGAGACGATTCTGTCCAATTCGTCACCGCTGAATCCCTTCTTCTCAAATATCTGACGGATTTCTTCTCTCTCCCCTTCAGGAAGAAGCTCAATGTGGCGCCGTTCTTCCTTTCGTTTTTGTTCTCGCTGTTGGTGCTCTGCACGAGTTCCAAGGAAGTTACTCACTGCCATGCTGAATCCATCTGCGATGAGATTGGCAAGACCGAGAACAATGATGATCGCTTCTGACATGCCCGCGCCAGCAACTCCTGATACGACTGCGAACGTCGTTACTGCCCCGTCGGTGCCACCATAGATTAGGTCTTTCAAATATGATTGCGTTGGGGCGGAACGCAAGCGATTGGAAACAGCCTCAGGAGTATGGCTTTGGCGGAGTTGGTCGACGTCAGGTGTGGTTGCTGATGAATTCTTTCGTCTCATTTTGCATTCTTTCGAGGTTCCTAGACTACATTCGCTCGTTTTGAGGCACTTCCTGTTATTTAATGAACCAATCATCGGGTGCCGCCGCCGATGCCGGCTTGGACTCTGTGTTCATTGAGTTAGTCTCGGAATTGTTCGTGCTTCGGTTGGAGATCTCCCGCGTTCCAGTAGAAGAGCTGAATAAGCTGTTCTCGACGTGTCGATCCGATTAACCGTTCTATTGAAGGATACGAATTGGGCATCGGAGGAATCGAATAGATTGGACCTATCACCGAAGTCTAGAGTTCAGGTGCCCAGTGTTCGATGGACTCTTTTCAACGGTGAAAGTGGCAAGGTCTTTGGGCCGCATCATGCTTCCAACGTTTCTCACCTCAAACTTTTCATTTCTGTTTTCAACTGAGTGTGCACTACGTGAGCGTTCGTTTAATTGCAGGCGGAATCGTGAAAGACCAAATCCGCTGGTTTCATTTGTGGGCAATCTTTTTCGAGGAACTCGGACATGCCGCCGGTGACATTCTGCAGTCTTAAAACGCCATTTGCCTGCAGAAGGCTGGCAGCAATGGAACTGCGATAGCCACTCCCACAGATAACCGCAACTGCTTGTTCCTTGGGGATCTCGGCTAGGCGATTCGGTAGCTCCGGCAGGGGAATCGACTTCGCTTTGGCGATGTGTGCGTTGGTCCATTCGTTCGGGGTGCGCACATCGAGCACATTTGGGGGATTGTCGTCGTCGAGTTGACTTCGGAGATCGCAGACACTTAGTTGTGGAATCGTAGCCGTTTCGGCGATCGACGTTGGATCGAGGTATCCGACGATGTGGTCGAATCCGATGCGAGCCAGCTCGAGCTGAGCTCTCGTGACATCCTCCGGGCTCTCGACCACGAATGCGATTGGCGTTCCTCCCGGAACGAGAAAACCAACCCAGGTGGAGAACATTGGACTTCCCAATCCAATATTGAGACTGCCAGGAACATGTCCCGCTCCGAAAAGTGGGGCACTGCGAGTGTCGATGATAATCGCACCGTCTTCTCCTGATTTGCGGAGCTGATCCGCGCTCAGTGCTTCCAACGTGGGAAGAGCGGTAAGCGGCATCGCTCCGGCGAGATTGATGCCAACGTCGTAATTGAAATAGGGGGGACGCGTCGGAAGGTTGCTTACCATTTGTTTCACAAACTCTTCGCGGTCGGTGATTTGCGCCGCCCAATTGTTGGCTTTTTCCTCAGCGACGGTTGAGAATGGCGCTGACGAGATTGCACGGCCACAGAGCGATCCGGCGCCGTGGGCGGGATAGATCTTTACCTCGTCGGGGAGCGTAAGAATTTTGTCAAATAGCGAGGCATAGAGTTTGTCTGCCAGGGCTGAGGGGGCTTCATCGGTGTCGCGGAGATCGGGGCGACCGACGTCATTCACGAACAGGAGATCACCCGTAAACACTACTTTCGGTGTCCCTTGTTCGCGGACGAGAAAACTGAGGCTGTCGGGCGAGTGGCCGGGTGTCTCGAGCAATTCCACTTCAAGTCCGCCAAGAGCCACTTTGTCACCGTGCTTGGCGGCGATGTGTTCGTAAGACGTTGGGGCCAGATGTGAGGTGTAGATTTGGGCGGTGGTCTGCTCGGCGAGTTCCGCAAAGCCGGAGACGAAGTCGGCGTGCGGATGCGTATTGAAGATCGCAACGATTCGCATGCCGGCGGCTGCCGCGTCCGCGATGTAGTCGCCGATGTCACGCTTGGGATCCACTACGGCTGCCTCGCTGCCGTCGCCGATGAGGTAAGAGGCGTGAGCCAGTCCATTGACGAAATATCGTTTAAGTATCATTTCCTATTCTTTCGTTTATCCATTCGAGTTTTCGATGATCACCAAGATCGCTACCCCCAGTACTAGCCAGGCGAATCCTTGTTTGAGTTGGGCCGTTGGAATCCTGTCAGCCAGCAGTCGGCCCGCTGCCAGACCGGCGAGGGCCGCCCCGAGAAACATCCCGATCAGCGACCAGTCGAGTGGCACCTGTCCGGCCTGTCCCAGCAATCCGGTCAAGGAACTGACGGCGATCACGAGCAGCGAGGTTCCGATCGCGCGACGTAGGTCGAGGTTGCCAAAGTGAATCAAGGCGGGCACGACGATGAACCCGCCTCCCACGCCGAGAAAGCCCGTGAGGAAGCCGACGGAGCCACCGGCCAGGACGCAGCGTCCGGGCTGGCAGGCGTGTTCCGGAAGACAGGCATTCGTTTCTCGTCGTTGCAACATCATCAAGGCGATGGCGATCATCAACATTCCGAATAACACGAGGATTATTCGCGGAGAAACGTGAACGGTCAGGAGCGCCCCTGGAACAGCGCCTGCCATTCCCGCAGCGCTGAACAGGGACGCGGCGCGGAGATGTACGCGGCCCTGATGCAGATTGAACATTCCGCCTACGAGGCTGGTTCCCCCTACCACTGCCAGTGACATGCCGATCGCTTCCCGGACGGGATAGCCTCCAAGGTAGACGAGGGCAGGCGTCATTAGAACAGTCCCTCCACCTCCGAGCAAACCGAGGGAAAGTCCAATGAAAATGCCAATGGCGATCGCGGTGATCATGGGGCAGGGGATCAGCGTCGATTCCAAGGCATTCGGGCAATCAACATTCCCATGCCGCAGGTGTCCGTGATGCCTGCAAAGATTAGCCCGGCGCCGACAAAGCCTGCCAACCAGATCCAGTTGGGGTGCGAGAAGACGGAGAGTAACACACTGCTCAGAACGATCGCTCCAGCGGCAATGCGTACCTGGCGTTCCAACGACATTGTCTTCTGGCCGCGAACGATGGGAAGCTCGGCGTCAATCCAGGCTTGTGTTCCTCCAGTGACGTTTACGACGGATTCAAAACCGGCCTTTTGAAATTCGCGACAGGCACGTTCGCCTCGGGCTCCCGAATGGCAGATGATGTAGATCGGTTCGCCGGAGTTGTCATTGCGATCCGCGAGGAAGTCGGCTGGCTTGAGGGAGTCCAGAGGCCGATTGCTAGCGCTGGAGGCATGCACTTCGCCATATTCTGCCGGAGTGCGGACATCGAGCAGATCGATCTTTCCGCCGTCTCGGATCCGGTGATGGAGTTCGCCTGCTGTGATGGTTCTGATTTCAGCGTTCATGGTCTAATTCTGCTAGGGGCGTTACTTCGTCTTGTTCTTTGAGGGAGCGCACTCCTGGCAGCCTGCTTTGCCGCAGCACGATTTCTTGTCCGGGGATGGGGTATTGCCGGCCTTGGTCAGACAACAGGCTTTGGCGGAGCATGGGGTATTGGAGGGTTCCACGTTGGCGGTGACGTTGGGATCGCCCACAACCGCCCGAGGCTGTCTC
>CAJXVR010000310.1 GCA_913061285.1 uncultured Verrucomicrobiota bacterium
GTACTGAGCCCCCGGATGTCCCTTGGCAAGATCAGCCGCATGGGCGGCAATCTTGTAGGTGATCACGCCTTCTTTCACATCCTGCTTGTTGGGAAGTCCGAGATGTTCTTTCGGCGTAACGTAGCAGAGCATCGCGCAACCGTACCAACCGATCATTGCGGCTCCAATGCCGCTGGTGATGTGATCGTAACCAGGGGCAATGTCTGTTGTAAGCGGGCCAAGTGTATAGAAAGGGGCTTCATCACACCATTCGAGTTGTTTCTCCATGTTTTCATGAATCATGTGCATGGGCACGTGTCCTGGCCCCTCATTCATCACTTGTACGCCGTGTTCCCAGGCGCGGCGCGTGAGATCACCTTGCACTTTGAGCTCCGCAAACTGCGCTTCATCGTTGGCATCAGCAATGGATCCAGGTCGGAGGCCGTCACCGATCGAAAAGCTAATGTCATAGGCAGCCATGATTTCACAGATGTCATCCCAATGGGTGTAGAGGAAACTCTCAGTATGGTGTGCTAGGCACCATTTTGCCATGATAGAGCCGCCGCGAGAGACGATTCCCGTCGCCCGCTTGGCCGTCAGGGGAACGAAGCGAAGGAGAACGCCAGCATGGATGGTGAAGTAGTCGACGCCTTGTTCGGCTTGTTCGATGAGGGTGTCGCGGAAAATCTCCCAGGTGAGGTCTTCTGCCTTGCCGTTTACTTTCTCAAGCGCTTGGTAGATTGGTACTGTTCCAATGGGAACTGGCGAGTTGCGAACGATCCATTCACGGGTGGCATGAATATTCTTCCCGGTGGAAAGATCCATGACGGTGTCAGCACCCCACTTGGTGGCCCATCGCATCTTCTCCACTTCTTCTTCGATGCTTGATGCTACGGCTGAGTTGCCGATGTTCGCATTAATCTTTACCAAGAAATTTCGCCCGATGATCATCGGTTCAGACTCTGGATGGTTGATATTTGAGGGGATGATCGCTCGCCCGCGGGCAACTTCGTCTCTCACAAACTCTGGTGTGATATGATCGGGGATCTTTGCGCCCCAAGGCTGGCCAGGGTGTTGTTGATCAAGTGTGTTGCGTGGCGCCTTCGCGCTGGCTTGTGAATCGAGAGCTTTCTGGCGCCCGAGATTTTCGCGGATAGCGATGTATTCCATTTCAGGGGTGACGATCCCTTGCTTGGCGTACCATAGTTGGGTGACCGGGTGTCCCGCTGATGCTTTGAGGGGTTTGCGCTTGAGCGTGGGGAATTCTTTGAGGCGATCGGATGGCTTCTTCGTTCCTGCCAGTTCAGCGTGCTGGGCGGAGAGGTAGCCGTCGTCCTCAGGTTTGACGTCGCGACCTTCGTATTCGGTGACGTCACCCCGAGCAAGAATCCAATCTCGGCGTAGTCCGGGAAGCCCTTTTTCCACGTCACCCTTGAATTCTGGATCGCCCCAAGGACCGCTGGTGTCATAAACGCGGATCGGCTCGTTGGGCTCAAGTTCCCCTGTGAATGATTTGGTCTGGGCTTGGCTAATCTCTCGAAGCGGGACCCGCAAATCGGGATTGAGGGTGCCTTCGACGTAGACTTTGGTCGAGTTAGGTAACGGAGAGGTGCTGCTTGGTTCTAGTGAATCTTTCGATGCGATCATTCGTTTGCCTTTCAATTGCAATTGGTTTTGCAGCGGGAAGAAGGTGGTGGGCCACCATTGGTTCCTACGCCAGCATTATCTGGATCAGGTTTAAGGGTCATTCAGGATCTCGCCTGAAACTCTCAGCCATGTCCCTCCACTTGCCATGGAAGGGACCGAGGGCTCCCCGGGTTCACCCATGAAGCTAAGTGTCCCACGCCTGACAGTCAAGGATACGGCAAGGTTGTCTGAGCCTTTTCTGCTCCGTGAATCGTGTCTCTGCACATGGGGGACTAGGAAGGACTGCGATCCAGCTACGATCCAGTTGTGATTCAATTGTGATTCAATTGCGAAGGGAAGACAACGGATTGCTTGCTGAGAGTCGGGCGGGGAATGAATGCTGTGGTTGAATGCCAGGCCCAGGTGTGTAGTTTCTTTCTTAAGGAACGCGTATGCGGGTAGAGTTCAAAAGTGGGTTTTCCCTGAGTTTCAATCTTGATCGATTGAGAATTGTTGGTGCCAGTGTGTTTCCCTTGCTCGGTCTTGCTCTGATCACGGAGGCCAAAACCGAATTTTTAATTGAAGAGTCGCGGACCGGAGCCGTTCGATTGGGGCATTCGACTCCCGTTCCCGGGGGCTACCGCTTGAATCGCTTCGAGATGATTCCGTTTGTCGTCGATGCCAAGGCAGAGGATCCGATCCGTTTGCTCATCGGAGTCGAGGGGGCAGGAGCGCAATTCGTGTCGATCGATACCTCACAGTTTCCTGGCTTTCAATCGGAAGTTTTGTTCCTCGAAGACGACGGATTTTTTCCGGATGACGTTGAGGGGGATGGTGTTTTTACCGGACATCTGCAACCTTCAGCCGCTCAAGAGTCCTTCGAGGAGAAGTCTTACCTAACCCGTGAGCTACGGGTGCTTGAGTTAATCGTTCATGGCAATGGAGCGCTTGATGAGACTTTGGTGGACGATGTCGCTTATTCGTACGGTGTGATTGACCGGAGTGAGCGCGAGATCGTTGTCGAGTCGGGCACTCACTATGCAAAAACTGAGCGAGTGTTCAACCTAAGCCGAACAGACATGCTCGAAGGTGATTTTCCCAGCATCGGTGTTGATCAGAAACTGGCCAGCCAGGCGGTGATTGATTTGCTGGGGGACCGGTTCGATTGGATTGTGTTCTTCAACATCTACAACACTCGGGCGTTTCCGGTGAGTGATTTTACTTCTGTAAGGAATCATGTGTTGGGGATTGGTCGATCGCTTTTTGACGATTCTCAGGAATTCGGTAGTCAAGGCGTGCTGCGATCCGTTCTTGGGCTTTATCGGAAACACACGGACGATTTGACTCACCATATGTTTCATACCTGGGGTGTCTATGGGCTTGAAAAACTTGGGCTCAGGTCATCTCTTGGCGGTGAAGGACATTGGGGAGCGTTCGCGGCTTCGGGCCAACGCTCGATCTTTGGATTTCCTGCGATTTTGGATTCTTTTCAGGCACAGGAGGATGGCGATTTCTGCGGCCCAATCGGGAGCGGTAGAATGTTTGACTGGGAACTCTATCTTATGGGCTTGCTGCCGGCTGCGGCTGTAGCCGATGTGACGGTTCTCTCGGAGAGCTCGTTCAAAGGGTTCGATTGTGCGGGATACGTTTTTGAGGGGGAGGGGTTGATGATGCTCGATATGCCTCGTTGGATCGAAACCTTTGGCGAACGGGAACCGCTCTACCCAGATATCAATCGATTCCATGCCGCGATAGTGGTGGTTGCAGATCGTGTATTGCAGCCTGTAGAATTCGACTACTTGGAGCGTCTGGTGGCCGATCATGAGATTGAATTCTTTGAAAACCATGATGGGCGAGCATCGATCAGTTATGCCCTTGACGGGATTGCTCAAGCAATGATTCGCAAGATCGAAACAACAGCGGATGGAGTCGCGATTACCTTATCCGGTCCTCCGGGAGAGTTTCATGTGGAGACATCTACAGACCTCCAGAACTGGGTTCCGTTGCGAATTCCTGCACCGACGGGCGAGAGCATTCTGCGTCAGGCCCATCAAGAGCAAAGTGGGGGATGGTTTTTCCGATGGCAAAAGGAATAGGCGAGGCCTTTCAAGACCTCGCCTATTCAGAGCTTCGTGCTGTGTGCTCTAATTATTTGGCGGTCTGACCTTGTCTAAGAAGGCTTTCCAGCCTCCTGCTGAGATCTCAACAGTATCATGGGAAATTGATTCGTCTCCGTCCTTTCCGAAACCGCATCCTGATGGATCAGGGTCGGGAATACCGCCCGAATCAGGACTGGCACCATGACATTTCCGGTCTCGGGGTCTTCCACGAGATCAACCAGAAGATCCGGGTTGACAACAATGGTTACCTTAATCGGTTCCGAAGGGCCACTAGGAGTAACGATTCGATAGGTGAATGTCAGCGGTGACGGCCCGAACGAAATCGGAGTGACGAAGAATTCACCGTTGTTCTTAAACTCGAAGTAGTCCGGATTAATATCTGGCCACTCAACGAGCTCGAACGTCGCGTTGGAAGGAGTGGTATCGTTGGTGCTCACGAATCGTTTGGATGTCACGATCGGTGGCACGACGAATTGGTCTTCGACTCCTTTAACTTCCTCTCCGGGCTGCCCGCCGGGATCTGTGGTTCCAGAACCAGGCATCTCGCCTTGGTCTGAAGCGATCAAGCGAAAGACTCCGAACGCGCTTGTTGGATCGATGAGAAACGGACTGGTCGCTCCGGTGAGCAACTCCCACACGCCGCCGACGGCTTGGGTGAATTGCAGAGAGAATGGGCCGTTCCATCGCAGGAATAACTGGCCTCCTTCGATGAAATACTCAAGCACTGGCCGCTCAGGAATAGCTGTTTCCCCGATGGTAAGGTTAACCCAGATTTCAGCGATGATCGTTCCGTCACTGTTTTTTAGCCAGATGAGACTCTGGTATTCGCCGGCTTGCTGGGACATGCCAATTAGACTTGGTGGTCCCGCTGTCGACGAAGCTGTCAGTCCCAGGTCGGGAAGAGCCGTGGCTTCGTTTCCGTCGGGGGAGGAGGCCCCACGTGGCGCTGAGTCGAAGAATGCCTCTTCTTCGCTCAACCCAGCTTGCTCCACAATGTTTCGCGCTTCGCTGACAATCGACTCTGGGAGTGGGCGCTCAATCGTTTCGTTGACCGGAATCGTGACCGTCCACTCTAGGTGAGGTAGCGGCGGTAGGATCCAATAGTGAATCCAGAGCAACGCGATGACTTTTCCGTCGGGTGCCACCGATTCCACTGGAATCGTCCAGTGTCCTGGAACGATGGCCGTTGACTGAACGGAGCCGCTGCTGGGGTCTAGTTGGACCCCAATGGCTTCCGGGGTGGCAGCCGGAGCGCCTAGGAAGGCTTGCTCGGCGCCGAGGGCGCTTGCTTGATAGCGCACATCATTCGGCCTTAAGCCGGCTTCGTTGGCGGCTTCATTGAGTTCAGCGAGAATGTCGCTTGGGATTGCTGCTTCGATCATCTCACCGACTCTACCGACAACGTCCCAGCGGAAATGGTCGAGAATCGTGTGGAGAATCCAAATCTCGACCAAGGGTTCACCTGTTTCGGTAACGGCACGGATAAGGTGGGCATGCTCTCCTGCAAACAAGGGGGTGCCGGAGGTGCTGCCTGTTTCTGGGTTCAGTTCAAGGAAACCATCGGCAAGAAGTGTGCTGGCTTTACCGTCCTTGGCTACGGTGCCAGCCGGGGCTTCTTGGTAGCGGATGCTTGATAGATCTGAGACGCCTGCTCGTTCGGCTGCGGCAGCGATCGCGCCTTGGATCTCCTCGTTCAATGGCATCTCGGCAGATTCGCCAACGACCCATGTGTGCTCCCAAACCAGATGGGGGATCACCCAGATGTTGACCCATATCTCAGCGATGATCTGTCCTCGATCGTTCTTTACGAAAATGAGTGATTTCCAATGACCTGGCTTTTCTGTAAGCCCGATAAGCATACCGCTATCCTCCAGCAGGGTGAGGCCGGATTGGTTAAATCCATCGACCAAAGATCCGTCATGAAGTTTGAGCCCGTCGCGGGCCCCTTCGAAGGTTTTCGAGCCGAGTGGTTCAGGGAGGCCGGGAAGATTTTCGAGCAGAGAGGCAGGAATCGTCTCGAGGAGCGACTGACCGGGTTCTGCCAATACTTCCCAAACGAAATGGGGAACTGGAGGTACGATTAAATGATGAATCCATACTTCGGCAAGCATCTTGCCTTCGGGGCCCATAATCCAGAAGAGATGCCAGAACTCGCCTTCGCCCTGAGGTGTCCCTGCAATCGTGCCAGTTTCGGGATCAAATTTGAGACCGGATTGCTCCACCGTCTGGCTCACCATCCCATCGCCTGCTTCGGTTCCGAGTGGGGCTTCTTGAATGGTAACCGATTTGGGATCAAAGTTTTCAAGTCCCATCTCCTCAGCGACCCGGAGGAGATTCGCGAGTGTGTTTGGATCATTGAGATCAATAACCTGGCTGCTGCCTTCTTGGCCAAGTTCCCAACTCTCATAGCGTTCCCAATGGGGAATCACCCAGTGGTGGATCCAAAGTTCTGCGATGATCTCCCCTGAGTTGTCCTGGACCCAAATGAGTGATCGACCGTGCCCACTGATCGGCTTCCCAAAAAAGCGTCCTGTTTCAGGATCCACTTGTAGTCCCAGCTCTCCGAGGCCATCGTTCACGAGTCCATCATGATGAATGAGTCCGGTTTCAGCGGATTCGAATCGGATGCCGTTGGCGGCTAAGGGTTCCAGTTCAGAGAGTATCTCTTGAGGGAGAGGGAACTCAGCGTCTCCATTGGGTTTCCAGGTATACTCCCACGTAAAGTGAGGCGTCTTAGGAAGGACACAATGATGGATCCAGAGTTCGGCCAAGAGTTGACCGGAGGGGCCAACTACGTGAATCAAGAAGCTCCAGTGACTGGAATTCCCGGCGACGCCACTGATCGCGCCGTTTTCAGGATTGAGGGTGAATTCCGCGGCGCTAAGAGCGTCGCTGGTGATTCCCATGGCTACAGTGCCTGGGGCGGCTTCCACGTAGCTCAAGGTATCTGGGCTAATATCCAATGATTGGGCCATGCTGCCGATGCGTGCTTGGATATCTTCTGGAATCGGGGTGATGGCTTCCTGGCCTTCCAGCCAGACATGAGACCATTCAATGTGCTCAATGACGTAGTGATGAATCCATAGTTCGGCGATGAGCTTGCCGCTGGCGTCCTTGACCCAAACGAGAAACCAGAAGTTCCCCGGAACTTGGGCTACACCGCTGATGGTGCCGGTCTCGGTGTCGAGTTTCATCCCTGATCCTTCAAAGGGGCTGGCGGCCATCCCCATGGCTACGGTGCCTCCGGGCGCGGCTTCGTAGACGAGGGTCGCGGGATCAACGTCTGCTTCGATTGCCGCTTTCTGGATCAATTCGAGCTGGTCCACGGGGAGGGGAATCTCGGCCTCTTGTCCCTCTGCCCAGGTATGTTCCCACTCTAAATGAGGGATGTTCCAATGGTGCATCCACAGCTCGACGATGAAGGAATGGTCAGGGCCAATCACCCAAATGAGAAACCAGTAGTGATCGGTTGAGGTCCCCGTGCCAGAAACTTCACCGGTTTCGAAATCCAATGACAAACCGGCCTTTTCGAATGAGTCATTGGCCATGCCGTCCATCGCCACGTAGCCCTCGGGCGCCGACATGAATCGGAGTTGATCGCGCCGGAAGCCGCGTGCGGCCGCAAGCTCATCGATTTTTTTATCGATGTCCTCGGGGAAATGACTCTTGCCCGGGACGTCGAGATACCAGTATTCGTCCCATTCACAGTGGGGGAAGCCCCCCGCCAGAAAGGGAAAGAAATCCTCGTCGATGGGATCGTCATTGGAGAATCCACGAAGATGAGGTGTGACGTTGGGATCCACGCCACTTGGAAGGGGGACGGTCACGATTGGGCTGTCATAGGGGATCGCTGTGGAAGTGCCTGCCCCAGAAACATTGAGCAATTCGAAGCCTAGATTGGTGGTGAAGATGAGGTTTTGGCCTCCAGTCAGGAATGAAGGATCCACATCCGTAGGCAGAGGCACAACGGTCGGAGGATTGCCGTAGGCAACGAAGCTTGATGATAGAGATGGAAGGTCAAGGACTTCGAATCCTTGTTGAGTGGGATAGACAGCGCGAAGTGAATCTCCCGAGATTACGGCGTCGACGCCCAATGGAAGCGGGGTTGTTGGACCAGGGCCAGCATACTTGGCAAATCGAACGCTGTTGTCTGAAAGATTGAGAACGTGGAAACCCGCCACGCCGGGATAGACGACTTGCCGATTTGTATTGTCAATGGCGACGTCGATGCCCAGAGGGATCGGAGCGGTCGACAAGGCTTGTTCGTAGGCGGCAAAGGTTGATTCGCGGGATTGTATGTCTAGAATCTCAAAGCCCGATTGGGTGGGGTAGACGGCCTTGCTGCCATTGGATGTAATGGGTGCGTCGACGGACATGGGGAGGGGGATGGTAGGCCCGTTGCCCGCGTATTTCACTAGTTCGGAGGTGAGCGTATTCAGGTCCAGGAATTCGAATCCGCTTGGGGTCGGATAAATCGCTTCGCCAAGAAAAGTAATGAACACATCGACATCGACGGGGAGCGGCACGTTTGGTCCGTTCCCGGCATAGGGAACACGCCGGGCTAGCCCAGCTTGAATGTCCAGAACTTGAAATCCGGTGGTAGTGGGATAGACCGCAAATCGCCCATCGGGCGACAGGATGACGTCCACTGCGATCGGTAGGAAACCGGCGACCGCTGGCAGGTCATAGGGAACGAATTGTGCGGTTCTGGCGTTGAGATCAGCAATTTCAAAACCTGAAGGTGTCGGGTAGATTGCGGTGCCGCTGTCAAAGGTAATCACGGTATCCACATCGAGGGGGAGTGGTGCGATCGGGCCCGGGCCGGGGCCGGCAAAGGGAATTAGGGTTGCCTGACTCGAAGCGATGTCCAGGACTTCAAACCCGCGAGGGCTTGGATACACCCCGATGGTTCCCGTAGGGGTGATAATCACGTCGTTGCCTAGGGGCAAGGGCGCTGTGGGAAAGCCTCCAGCGAATGGGGCGAAGGTCGTGCTGCGAATGTTGAGGGTCAGGATCTCAAAGCCTTGTTGGGTTGGGTAAATGGCTTTCCGTTGGCGCCGATCGAAAACGACGTCAATGTCTGAAGGCAGCGGGAACGTCGGTCCAGGACCGGCATAGCGAACCGTCTCGGAGGTTTGCTGATTTATATCGAGGATTTCGAATCCCGATTGGGTGGGGTAGACCGCTGTTTGACCGTAGGTGCCAAGCGTTGTTGCTGTCCACAGGAAGAGCGCGATGATGCCGCGCAGCGAAGGTCGGGTTTTTTCCATGGCGATTCGGGTCTAGCAAACGCGCTTGGATTCGTCAAACCCGCACTAGCAGGAGAATTGAGGATTCGGCCACAATGGGTCGTAATGCGACATATAGGGCGTGTTATGGTCTAGATGCTTCTGATTTTTTAGCGAAGGGTCTCTTGTAGCTTGCCGTCGTAACCAGCAAGTTCGACGTAGGCTGTCCCTACCACCTTGGAGTTGGTATCGAGAACGTCACAAGCCCCTTCCCAATAGGTGATCCCTCCTAGTTCTCCACGCACTTCTTGATCCGATTTGAGTGGTTTCAGCTCAAGGGTTATGGGGCTTCCCTTGATGGGATGCTTGAAGCGAAGTGAGGAATGGATCGGATAGTTCGCTTGGGAATAGTCGCTTTTCCAGAACTTGGTTTTTTCCCATTGAAAGGCTTCGGGACCAATGTGGCTGACCTTGCCCTCGCGGTCGATCCACGCGAGGGTGCTGAAGGGGTCGATGCTGTTGTCTTCTTGTCGCATGACGTAGATCATGATCTCGTCCCCTTGGTCAAGCTGGATGCTGGCCCAGTCCCAACCCACCTGGCCGCTGTCGAGTTGGCTACTGCTGATTTCGTGATCCATCCACGTTTGTCCTTCCACTTGCAGCGTTTCTCCTCGAAAGCTCAGGCTTCCTTTGGTCGCCAGTCGTGTGAAGGTTATGTAGTGGCTGGCTGCTGTGGGATTGGCTCCCTTGCGTGAGACGCCGTCGTTTCCGAATCTCACCTTGGGTTTGCTTGGCTGGAGCTGAAGTTGAAAGGCGGCGTCTGCTCGAACGCTTCCACTCAGAGTCATCGTTTCTTCCTTTGCCGAATCCATCGTCAATGACCAATTGCCGTTTCTCAGTTTAAGCGATTCCACATCGGCGCTTGCGTCCCAACCGTTTCGGTTGACCCGTTCCTCGTAGACGAAAC
>CAJXVR010000311.1 GCA_913061285.1 uncultured Verrucomicrobiota bacterium
CTCCAAGGGGCCGCCGATTCACGTTCCGAAAGAATTCTGACATTGGAGCCCGAAGCTCTTCTTCAAGCACCGCTATGACCTCCTCATAAGGCAAACTCGCAGCCCCGACCTGAAGTTTGGTCAATTCAAGGATAAATTCTTCCGGTACGAAATCTGGCCTGGTCGATAGAATTTGCCCCAGTTTAACAAACGTCGGCCCCAATTCTTCAAAGGCAAGACGCAGCCGTTCTGGGGCTCCTAAATCTTGAAATCGTTTCTGCTCCTCACGCAGCCGTTTGATTGGAATATCAAGAGCACTAGGCAGATGCAGCGCCTCCGCGATGTCCGTATACCCATAGCGCAGAAAAACCGCAACGATGTCACGAAATCGTTGAAGGTCCTTGATCCCTCTACCAATACTTTCAATTCGATTTAGCAGCATAGCAATGACCAGATCCCAATTCTACCAACCCCATCCCATTCAAACATCTTGTCCAAGCTCTCGCCACACCAATTTAGCCATCAAGAGACTCCGCATTGAACTGATCAAAAACTCGACGATCTCGCTTCGTCGGACGCCCCTTCCCTTTACTGTGGTTGAAGACAGGCATCGGCGCGCTGACCTTGAGTTTGTCATACTCGGAAGCGGGTGTGAGATCTTCGACATATTGATCTAGAATCTTCGCTCCAACCCGTTTCTCGATGAGCACCAAGGCTTTGAGAGATCGATGGATCCGTCCCACCGTTGCCGAAACGATCTCTCCTGATAGCACGACGCGCGATGGTTTCACTGCTTTTCCATCAACCTTCACATGCCCCGCCTTACAGGCTTCAGTCGCTAGGGTCCGTGTCTTGTAGACTCGGGTCGCCCAGAGCCACTTATCGATTCGAACTTTGCTTAATTCATCTGGTGGCATCATTTCACTAAGGCTGATTCCTCGCTCTTGGAAAGCCATCGCTGGAACTCAGGACTCGCCCAAAGCCGTTCAGCGAGCAGCCTATATCCGGCGGTCAAAGGATGGCTAGCATCACCATAGAGATCAAAGGGCAACGCCTCCGGAACGATGCTAGGAACCCCCTGCTCCGCGAGCCAGGAAGTCACCTCTAGCACCCGTGCATCAAAGAGCGTCTGATTTTCCGGTGCCATGATAAAGCGATTCAAAGGGCCAACAACAATGAGCACATCGTTGCCCCGAGAGAGTAAGCGCTGCGTCAATCGTTGAAAGGCGGCCCATTGCAGAGATCGATCCAAGGCCACCCAGTCGAACTGTTGCGTTCCCTCCCCGGTCGTCGACCAGGCTTTATGCCGGGCGCTCCCAAGGCCTCGATCAGGATAGTTCTCGGGCTCACCTGACACGGCGAAATCAATGGCCGTCCAGGGTAACCGATAGGTATTCGGGTAACTAGGGGGATACTCCCCATCGTCCGCGAGCGTCCATTGATAAAGGCCTTTCTGATCGAAATAGGTATTCTGCAAATGACCTACAAAACCAAAGAAAGGAACGGAACGTCGGATTGCGATTCCCAGGCGTTCATCATACGAAGCTCGATAGCACGGAATCTTAGGTCTGAATTGAGCCACCAGATTGGGATGATTGAAGCGTTGTTCCTTCTCAGAACTCAAATCTGCTTCCGGACTGGTCATCCACAATAAATTGCAATGAAGCAATACCCGACGATTGGTCATACGCTGTCCGTAGTGAGTCACCAAGCCCTCAAGCGCCAAGGGAAACAAACCATTCACTCCTGCATTAACGAACTCATGCTCTGATTCGGAGTGCTCATTCAAAAAGGCAGAAAGCGTCCCATCCGCTGACACGTACTCGCCCCAAACAACAGAATCTCCAACCAAATAAATAGAATCCTCAGAATCCGCATAGTCAAGCCACTTGGAATACAGCCAATAGTCCTTGCTCGATTCATACGGCACACGAAACCCTTTTTCGAAGGGAATCGATTCCCAAAGAAGCCACACCGAAGGCAACAGGACAATAAACGCAGCAACCAAGACCAATACGGCCAACCATTGCCGCCAATCCAGACGAATCTCATTCGCACCGAACGGAACCCGTACGGCGTGCACGCTGCCCTGTGCTTTCGACTCTTCAGAAATTTCGACGCTCATCCTCCGTTCAACCGTTCAGAATTGGAAATAAATGAATGCGCCCCCTCCAGCCGAAAAGAAGCACAACCACAACAACATGAGAGAGACAAGCGTGACCCGAACCCAGGCCATCGCCAGCAGACGTCGAAATGCGGAATCGTAAATCCATTGATAGAGCCATACCCCTCCTACTAGCAACAACAAGAGCAATGGCATCTCCGGATCCTGCCAAGGGAACCGAAAGATTTTTGACACAACCAGATTCGCATCAGCAAGCGTCTCGGCCCGGAAATAGATCCACGCAAAACACACAAAAAAGAAAACCCCGACTTGCTTCAGCACTTTCGGGACTCGCTCTCGATACCACCGAGTCGTCTCCAACAAGCGCGTCACAATGGTCCCGAGGGCATGAAGTGCCCCCCAAACTAGAAAAGTCCACGCAGCCCCGTGCCAGATACCAGAAATCACAAAGGTGATTGCCAAGTTCTGATACGTACGCCAAGCACCATAGCGATTACCGCCCAGAGGAATATAGACGTAATCGCGAAACCAGGTCGACAGGCTAATATGCCATCGTGCCCAAAAGTCACTCAAGCTGGTCGCGAGATACGGATTGTTAAAGTTTAACATCAAGCGAAAGCCCATCATGCGAGCTACCCCTCGGGCCATATCGGTGTACCCGCTAAAATCAAAAAAGATCTGCCAGGCAAAGGCAAAGGTTCCCATTGCCAGAGCCGAACCCGATGACTGAGCTGGGTTCTCATAAACTCGCTCGACGTAAAACGAGAGATAGTTCGCAAGCGCCAGCTTCTTGAACAGTCCCACAACAAACAAGGACAGGCCATCGGTAACATCCTCTCGCGTCACCCGTGGAAACTCATTGAACTGAGGAAGCAGGTTTTTCGCTCGTTCGATGGGGCCAGCCACCAATTGGGGGAAGAATGAAACGAAGGTAGCAAATCGTATAAAGCTCCGTTCCCGATAGATCTGCCCCCGATAGAAATCAATCGTGTAGCTCATCGATTGAAAGGTATAAAAGGAAATCCCAACAGGCAGGAGGTAGTCCAAGCCAAAGGGCATCAGTGTGGAGGCGGCAGAGAACTCCACAGACAGACCTACAGAACGAAAAAGAGCATTGAAATTAGCAATTAGAAAATCAGCGTACTTGAAAAAGACCAGCAACGAGAGATTGTTAACGATGCTGGTTCCAAGCCAAATCTTCCGATTTTCAAAGAGCGTTGCGACCGCCATTAATCCCAAAATAACAGCCAACATCCCAGCCAGGAAACGGCCTGAACTCGGGCCTACAAACCCAACGATGATCGCCACCACTGTCCCGACCGCCAGGCCTCGATAGAACCACGCGACGCGAAAATCTAAGAACCCCACCCCGAACCAACGTCGCACTGCCACAGACCGCCCCCCGGGGGGACACGAATCCATGAAGGCAACTATCAGATAGTCGAGCAGCGTCGAGTAGAAGACCAAGACGAGATAGAATGGGTTCCACCATCCATAAAACACATACGACGCCACGAAGAGCCAAGGCAACCAATACTTCGTCTTCTGAAGGCCGTAATAGCCCAGCAGAACGAGGGCGAAGAACCCAAGGAATGTCCAGGTGTGAAAGAGCATTAAGGCTGCTTAGATCCCAGAGCGAGGAAGGCCTCTTTCGACAGAGCTCTGACGCAACGGAACCCGCAGTAGTCGGTGTAGAAACACGCGTCCGTATCGCCCGTTTGCTGACCTTGTCTAAATGTCACCCGACACATATCCACACTCGACTTCCAAGAGCCTCCTCGCATTACTCGTTTGGGAGTTTCGCTAGATGCCACTGGACCCCGCGGATTCTCAGCTGGTGCCGATTGATAATAATCAGCCTGATAGACATCCTGACACCATTCAGACACATTCCCATCCATATCAAACAGCCCCCAGGCGTTAGCTTTCTTCACCCCCACCGGATAAGTCTTCTGATTTGAATTCTCTTCAAACCAAACAAACTGTTTTATCTTAGAAGCCTCCTCAAACGAAAAGCGTCCTTGCGAGCCTGCCCGGGCCGCATACTCCCACTCCGCTTCCGTCGGGAGCCGATAGCCATTGGCCTCAAAGTTACAGGGCCACCCTGGCTCACTCTCATCGTAGCAGAGTTCCAACCCCTCCATACGTGAACGCTCGTTGCAATATTCCTTTGCATCGCGCCAGCGAATCTGTTCCACCGGCTTACGTGGATTATCTTGCCACCTCGACGGATTGGGTAGTTCTGCCTTCACAAACAACTCGTGATAAACCTCAAACTGATCGATCAAGAAACTCCCCACTCGAACTTGATGTGCCGGCGCTTCATCACTGGATTCATTGTCACTACCCATTGAGAAACTGCCCCCAGGAAGAAATCGCATCGCAACGCCTGAGTCCGAAGTAAATGCCACGGTCTCCTCATTGGCTTGAGCAGGCGACGAGGCAGTAGGTTCGCTCGATTCTTGGACGCAACCAATAAGCAAGAGAATGATCCCGCAGAATGCGCTCTGCCATAGAGCCATACGTTTTCCAGATAAAAGGCTCATTTCGACGTATTCAACCAATCGGATTCCTTGTTGCTAGCACCGTTTGACGTCAACTTAACGAAGCCTGCAGCGCCCTCAGCATTGAGATCTAACTCCCCTTCCCGCTCCGCCGAAACAGCAATCAGATTCCATCCCTTCGCATGAACGCCAACGATCTCGCAGGCAGCGGAATGGGTTCCCGGTTTCGTCAAATCTCCCTCACCATTGGGCCCACGACTAATACTTAGGAAGCGGCCATTTGGGGACCAATCAACGTGGTAAATCTTACTTACCTTATCGACAACACTCATGAGCTTCTTCGAAATCTTGGGTGACGATCCGCTGAAATCAAGTGAAGCAACCGATATTTCATGATCCCCTGGGCCCCAAGCGACCTTACTACCATCAGGACTAAAGCACGGGCGACATCCCGGAATCCCTAAATCGTAAATCCCATTTCCCTTTGCTTCGATCGCCAAGATTGCATGCTTGAACCCCATCCCGGCATGAACCGTCGAAACAATCCAACGGCCATTTGCAGAGAAGCTAGGATTATACAAATGGTGGAGATTCTCCGCATTCGGATGAGCCCACGACTTCCCGGTCGAAACATCATAAAACTTCATCCCTTTAGTGTAGTAGTCCACCACGTGAAAGCGCTTGTACTCCTGAGGTAAATAGCCGAGGACCTGACTATCCGGCGCCCAAAAGGGCTGCCGAGCTCGATCCGCAACTAGCTTCCGCTCCGAGCCATCCGCGTTCATCACATAAAGACTGCGCACCGTATCTCGCCCTGATCCTTGATCGACGACGTAGGCGATGCGTTTTCCATCTGGAGATACCTGGGGATAGATCTCATGAACATCTGCCGTCTTCGTCAAGTTACGAGCGCCGGTCCCGTCCGCATTCATAATAAACAGCTCCCAATTGGCGTCCACATAGGACTCATAGACAATCCTGTCATCCAATTGAGAGAGCGCTCGCCGCAGTTGGGCATCGTCTCCGTGAACAAAGTTTGAAGGAAGAGCACCAAAAAGAAGCGCGCCAACAAGCACGGGTAAGCAACGGTATCGCATATGACAATAGTATGGATTAAAAGACACCCTCATTTCCGCCTAATCCCGTCTCTCATTCAAGACTTATCCGCGCAATCCTCCAGCCTCTTGGACCACTTGATTCGCGACTTGAACCCACGCCGATTAAACCGCAGCCTGCCGTATGGACTCCATGACGGGAACGATAGCCAACGTCGCATTCATCCTCTTTGGAGGGCTTTTCTTTCAGATCACGAAACGAGAGCTTTCCCTGGAGAACCAGCAGATTTCGCGTATTATCATCATTGGGCTCATCCTCTATTCTGGATTCACCATGCTTTGGACGGGGCTTTCGGGTGGGTTTTGGCATAGTCTAGGCCAAGTGGCTCTGGTCTCCTTTTCAATGACCATCGGGCGGCTCATCGGATCGCTCCTAAGGATCCAAATAGGTTTCAATCGTATCGCCCAATTCGCGAAAAAGCACCTCGGGTCAGCGGGCGATTCCGGCTCGAAGCCAAATGCCGGTTTCCTGGTGGCCTCAGGATTATTCTGCGTCACTCCCTTGGCGATCATTGGCGGGATCGCAGAAGGCACGAGTGGCATTGCCTATCCGCTCATCATCAAGGGAATGATGGATGGGATGGCAACAGTCTCCTTCACCCGAACCTTCGGCCCCAGTGTCGTTCTCTCAGCACTCCCTGTGCTCGCACTACAAGGCAGCCTCACGCTGGCCACCAAATCGCTCAACCTCTCTATCGCGAATGCTCAAGGGAGTGCGGCACTCACGGCGACCTCCGCATGCCTTATGTTCACGGTGATCCTCATCGCGACGGGCACACCGCGAATACGGATCGGAGACTATCTCCCGAGCCTCATCGTAGCCCCTTTGCTGGCCCAACTTTGGTGGTAGGACAAGCCTTAGATCCAGGGAAGGTATCGAAACCACGGCAACTGGACCAAAGGCTGATTGAGCCATCCGACAAAGGGATGAAAATTCATGAACTCACCTACCAGAATCTGAAACACAAAGAGGAACCAAAAGGCACCTATGACAAGTGCCGAAGTGATGCGCCCCGCACGGGTGGCGATCCATGCGATCATTTTAACGATGATATGATGGCGGACAGGTTCAGGTGATTTCAACAAGCTCAGCCGATGCAACGACTCCCACTCGTTCTCAGCTAATTCTTCTTCGGTGATCACGCCTCGCCGAAGGGCCCTGACAATTCCCGAGGCATAGATACGAGCGGCGATCATTCGCAACAAGACCAAGAGCGGCAACACAAGCGCCATGGTCCAGAAAAAATATACTTTGAGGAAATAAACCGCATCCTCAGCACTCAGCAGCTCTAACTCAGGTTTCATCTGCGGGAAAAACTCAGGCATGGTCTTGATGACATTCACGGGAAAGGCCATGAGGGCATAGAGCCCCGCGAGGAAAAGACAGCCCAACCACTCCTGACGGACCAATCGCCATACGAGTCGAAACTGAAAGAAGGACCGCCAAGAACTGGTGGATGCAAAACGCGCTTGAGCCATCGGCACATAGAGCATGGCGGCGACAAAAAGAACCATTCCCAGAATGAACACCAAGGGTCCGACGACTGCCTGCTCATAACCCTTATTGAATGAGTTGTTCCATCCGTCATACCAGGCGAACAACCATAGCAAACAGGCGGGTAAGGTTAACGACCAAGTCGTTAGAATCCCTTGAAACCCAAGGCGCCAATTCAGCCGGAAAGATCGGGTCAGATGTCCGACGATCACGCTGATTCGAGCAAGAATATTGGATGATCTAGCAAGTTCTCCCCGCGGATATCCATTTTGCCCCAGGACAAAATTGGGCCACGCCACATGCTGTTTGGTATGAGTTCCCCCAAGCGCAAACTCCATAAAGGATACCCCACGCTCCCTCTCCGAACTCAACTGCCACCATCGCTTCAAAACTGATCGCTGCATTAAGCGATATATCCACCCTAGCAAGAGCACACTTCCAAGAAGCACTTGGCTGAGGGCCATTCCAATGACCATCTTGATCGGAAACCAAGCACGTCGTTTCCAGCGGCAACAAGACAGGGGCGCCAAGACTCGACTCTCGTCAGCCCTCATCACAGGAGCCGCTTGCCCTTCTTGTCCTTTCACCGCCCTCAGATTTTCGACATCACTCATGCCCAGGCCTCCTCAAGAGCCGGCCCTTCGGCAAAGGGCGTTTCAAAGCCCATCATCGAGCCAACCGTCGCAGCAACACTTATCTGATCCACACGACGATCAACCACCTTTCCGCGATCCACTCCAGGCCCGACGAGCAGAGCGAAAATCTCGTGCGCCGACCTTGAATTGAAATGATGCTGACAGGGAATATTGGCAAACGGATTACTATCTCGACCACAGTCTGGCACAATCACAAACACCGTGTTGTCACGATACGCCTCGTCCGCTTGCACGGCATCCCAGATCTGCCGAATCCCCTGATCAATGATAGCGATCCCTTGAGTGTAGTGATTCATGTTCCCCCAATGCACGTAGTCGGGATCATTGTAATTCACCATGATCAACTTGGCTCTCAACTCACGAATGGCCCGAAGGGTCAACTCGGTCAGCAGGCGATCCCCGCGAGGATTGACCAAACCAGTCTCACCATAAAAGGCTCGCCATCGTTCCCAAAACTTAATCAGCTCTTGGCCTTGCTCATCCTTCCCTCCGGTTCGATAGTCTAGCGCCTCCATTTCCGCCAAAGCTTTCTGTTTTTCCTCGAGTTCCTTCCCGGAAAATCGCCCACTCTCAAGCTGCCGGCGGAGGAGGAAAGTCTTGAAGCGATAGAGGCTCAGGACATTCGACCGGAATTCGACACCATAAAGATTGTGATTACTGAATGCGAAGAACTCCTCGTCCTTACGGTCTTCACCATTGATGATCAGAGTCTGGTGCTCGGGAATTCGATACATTCGGCGGAAGTACTCGAAAACCGTCGGCACCTTAGCCTCGAATCGCTCCCCCAGAAACTTGTCTCCCACGTCTTTGTATTTATCGTACTTCCCGGTTAAGAGATACAGCGTGCCCTGTCCGTGGCTGGTCTCAATGCCTTCAAAGGAATCGATTTCCATCCGATTAAACAGCGTGCCACGCTTGACCAAATCATGACAAAAGAAGGGACTATAGGTATGTTCAGGATCTATCGTTTCCCTCCGCCGCACACCACCGCCGAAGCGAATCATGATCACATTGGGCCCGGTATAATCGGGAAGCGCAATTTCATTCTCTGAGGTATCAGCGAACGAGTAAGGGGAGACGCCCAACGCAGAGAGGGCTCCAGCGGCTGAAACGTTCTTGATAAATTGACGCCGGCTTAGGCCCGGATTTCCAGGTATTCGATCTAAAACACTCATGGCATTGATTCAATAACCCAGCATCGGTACTGGGAGTTTCAAAAAGATCCAAGTCGACCGATCGCCGTTACTCGGGATCAACACCAAGCAGCTCCCGCGTTCGTTGCTTGCGTTTGACGAGGTCAGCCAAGGTATAAGCTGAGAGCACGCCCATAAAAGCACCAGACGCTTCCTGCAGCACCCCTTTAAGTCGACAACTAGGCGTCAGGCGACACTGCGGATTCTCACAGTCCACCAGATCAAGAGAAGGCTCCAAATCTTCAATCACCTTTCCAATATTGATCTCACCAGGCATTCGAGCGAGCGAGAACCCTCCCCCCTTTCCTCTAACAGTATCAATGTAGCCCAATTGGCCTAACCGATGCACGACCTTGACCACATGGTCGCGGGACAAATCGTAAGTCTTTGTGATCTCAGAAATCGTGACCCGCTCTTCTGGGCTCTTCACCGCCAAATAGATCAGCGTTCTTAGTCCATAATCTGTAAAGCGCGTCAGATGCATTGACTCCAATAAACACATCCAAGTCGGAAATGACAAGCTCGCGAAAAGAAGCCACCTTCTTCCGTGGATGCACGGCCCCAGATCGTTTCTCATCGCATCACGAATCAAGAGATTGAAAAGGACCCACTGTCAACTCAGAAACGGAATCCATTGACTCGCTAAATACAACATGTATTATAAATACATGTTTAACAAAACATCGGAAACGCCGGAAGGCAATAAGGCTGTCTCTTATACACATCTGACGCTGCCGACGAGCGATCTAGTGTAGAT
>CAJXVR010000312.1 GCA_913061285.1 uncultured Verrucomicrobiota bacterium
CGAGATGTAGAGAGGTCTCGTGGGCTCGGAGATGTGTATAAGAGACAGTCTCAGGTTCGCACGAAATCGAAGGTACTCCGTAACCCGTAGTTCTAGTGGGAGTGGATTGTGCTCCGGCATGTAGCCAATCGCGCGTTGCGCTGCCAGGGGCTCAAAAAACACATCGTGAGTGGCGACTCTAACCGTTCCCGTAGTTGCCGGCAGGAAGGTGGAAAGTATTTTCATCGTGGTGCTCTTCCCGGCGCCGTTGGGACCAAGAAAACCGACGATTTCACCCGCTTTGATGTGAAAGGAGATGTCGTTCACAGCGGTGTGCCCTGAGTAAACTTTACTCAGATTCTCCACCTCTAATACGTTTGCTCCACTCATGCTTCGGCCGAGCGAAGTCTGCCGGTTCGAGTGAATGGAGCAAGCAAATCTTCAGTCAAGTGTGATCGGGATCTCAATGGTTCGGCGTGAGACCAAGGTTCCGAGATTTCGTTGGATGAGTGCCTGAAGGGTGATTGTTTTCCCGCTCGGGATTGAATCGATCAATTTGGCAGCATCGGTGATTGTTCGGAGCGGACGTCCTTCAATGCCGGTAATGAAGAAACTCTCTTTGATTCGTGCCCGGCTGCCTGGGCTATTGGGGTCGACATTCGAGACGATGAAGCCATGGACCCCGCGGAGTCCAAAGTAGCTTCGAAGCTCGTTGGTCAGAGCTTGGAGAGTGATTCCTGTTCGTTTTCGGATGAGTTCACTATTGTAGTGGCTTGCCTCGGGTTCGAGTTTTGCCTTCAGGATGACGGGTTTGCCGTCCCGGAGGATGGAGATCTCGACGGGCTTAGCCCCCTCGCTCCGAGTTAATTCGGTAAAGTAGTCGATGATATTGGATGCCGGGTACTCGTTAATGGATAGAATGAGATCGTCTGCCCGGAGTCCTGCCTGAGCCGCCGGTGCGCCTTCCTGGACGGCCTCGACTTTGAGCGGTTGATGTCCGGCATCGATTCGGGCACCAAACCAGAGTCCGCTCAAGAACTCAGGCATAAATATTTCTCCCAGCGCTTCGGTGACGCGTTTCATCGGGATGGCGAATCCTATCCCTTGAGCGTCTTTGTAGACCGCGACATTCAAGCCAATCATGTCGCCGTAGAGATTAATGAGCGGACCACCACTGTTTCCCGGGTTAATTGCTGCGTCGGTTTGTAGCCAGTCGGCAATGTCGAGCGGGGTGCCATCGATTTCAGGGCGCCGATTCTTCGAGCTGAGAACGCCCTTGCTGATTGAACTGCCGAGCCCAAATGGGTTGCCCAAGGCGATCACCGTCTCTCCGAGGAAGAGATCGTCAGACTTCGCAAACTGCACCGCCGGAAAGCGTTCTCCTTCCTTGCTGATGATCTTGAGGAGAGCGACATCAGAGTCGTCATCACCCGCAAAGGCTTGTGCCTCGTACTTGCGTCCGTCATGAAGGATCACTTCAATCCGATCAGCACGGCGTACGACGTGGGCGTTGGTGAGTACATATCCGGCATCATCAATGATCACGCCAGATCCGAGGCTGTAGGCGGAACGTGAGGGCCGTTTTCGATAATAGGGCCCGAAGAAATCCCATAGCAGATCATTGTAGAAATCTCGGCGCTCAACGAGGATTTCCGTTTGGATGTTGACGATACTAGGTAGGACTTTTTCGACAGCGCGAACGGTCGCGTCTCGCCGGAGTTCATCGGCGTCAATCGAAAGGAGTGCCAAGGTTAAGAAGGTAGCGTAAATCCCAGGCATCCAAGATCTGTCGATCCAGGGGATAAAGTGTCGTTGTTTTGCTGGGGGAACTGGGCTTTCTGCCGTTGAACGTCTCATAATACTTCTTTAGCTTAATCTGGTGTTCAAATGCTAGATTCCGAATTCTTCAAGATTTGATGACTGCTGACTCTGCTCGTGGCTCCGTAAATATATCTCTAGATGCCTACCAAACGTGGTGTCAACGTCAAGAGTCAGATTGTTTGCTCCGTGACGGGGCATCTACGAAGCCACGGGAATTGCTCTTGCAGTTCGTCTGGCAGCACCAGTGTCTTTGCCGTGATGGAATTCAAACTTTGGACGGTCGGCGCTGTCAAATCCTTCACCCTGGGTTCTGGAACTATGGTCCCGGACCGGATTTTAAAGGAGCGGTGATTCGTTTGAACGGAGCGGGGGAGATTGTAGGAGATATCGAGATTGATTGTGAAATCGGTGGCTGGAAGGCTCATGGTCACGAAGGCAATCCAGCGTTCTCGAATGTCATTCTACAGGTGGTTTGGGCGACCGAATCGACCGCACGCTTGCCAAAGCGTCCGATTGTTGCCTTGGAGGATTGTATTCGAGGGAGTTTGCAGGATCTTGCCTCGCTATTCTCCGGGCAGTCCCCTCAGTTGCCTGATGAGTTTCGTGGGAAGTGCTGTGCTCCCCTTTTTGAACTTCCATTGGATGAGGTTCGGTCGGTTCTTAGAATTGCGGCAACAGAGCGTTTTCAGCAGAAAGGAAAACTATTCGAAGCTCGAGCGCGCCTTGTTGGTTGGCGGCTTGCGCTATGGGAAGGACTTGTTGCTGGCCTTGGTTATTCGCGAAATAGTTGGCCGATGCGTTGCATTGCAGAGCTGACGCCCGAGCTTTTTCCAGGATTCCCTGAAGGCGCTCCCTTGAATTTTTCTGCAGTTGATGTGGAGGCGCGTTTGTTCGGGATAGCAGGATTTCTACCTAAGGATCCTAACGAGATCAACAGCCCGTATCTGCATGAGCTTTGGGAAGTTTGGTGGCGGATTCGTGATCAGTTTCGAGAATCCATAATGCCTAGAGGGGTTTGGCGAATTGGTGGTCTGCGCCCTCATAATCACCCTCACCGGCGGCTTGCCTTGGTGTCCCAATGGGTGCAGCGGCCCGATTTTTTTAACTCCCTTGAATGGTGGTTCACGTCGGCAACGGAAAAGAACAGCATTGCGATGTTGGTCAATGCTCTGTCCGTGATCGCGCCGCCATTTTGGTCCTCCCGATTCAATTTTAATCGAGTCTCAATGAGAGTGAGTCCCCATCTCCTTGGTGAAGCAAGAATGATTGATCTAGCGATCAACAGTATTCTTCCGTGGTTTTGGGTGCGAGCGAAAACGGGAGGGAATGAGTTGATGATGAAACGAGCCGAGTGTCTTTTTTTTACGCTGCCTCGGTCCGAGGAGAATCGAGCATTGAAGAATGCTCGCACGCGCCTTATGGGGCGCTGTGATCCCAAGATGTTGGGCTCTGCCGCCGATCAACAAGGGGTGCTACAAATTCTGCAAGATTTCTGTGCCCATTCGAATGCCCTTTGTCAGGACTGTCGCTTCCCCGAATTGTTGAGATCTTGTGGCTTAAAGGGCATGAGCTAGTCCGCTCCCTTTTGGTGTGTTGAGCTGAGGCGGCTCCGTTTCGGAGCCGCCTCAGCGTCTTTCTTTAAGCTACTCAAGTTCGATGACGAAGAGGCAGTCAAAACTAATCGTTAATTCCCCGGTGCTGGGAAGATCGGGTTGCATGCTTACGGCGCCTGAGAGTCGAACAGGTCCAGCAGCGTTTTTGAATCTCTTGGTGCCGTGGAGAATACTGTTGTCGCCCTCTGATGGGATGGAACCCGTAATGTGCGTTCGGTCCACGGATCCGTGGGTGACTGGTTGAACCGAGGTTAGGCCTCGGCTGATGAGGGTGCCTCCCTGAAAATTGAAAACCGTGGTTCCTATTACTCTGAGGCCTCCACACTCGTCCATTCCAAGGACTTCAAGGCAGTCGCTCGCGGTCCCGATGATCTTGCCTGTCTTGATGTCGATGAGATCGATATCGAAACAAAGGAGTTCTTTGGTTTCCCCGGGGACTGGGCTCGGTCTTAGTTCTCCGGTATCTGTGCCTCGGAGGGCAACCACGATCGAGTTCTTCGCCTCGGCTGATTGCATGCCTATGAGTGATAGTAAGAGTAATAAGGCGCCTAAGTGCTTGAGTTGTCGCATAGTAATCTTTCTGTTTGTATCAGTGGCTTGGTTCGAGTGAAGGGTTGGGCTTCACGCTCTTAGGCTATGAAGTGGGGATGCCTTGGCGAGTTCTATAGAACGCCAAGAGCCCCTGTTATGCGCCGATGGGGAATGAGATCCGTCCTCCTGGGCCGAGCGGAGGCGCCTTGATCCGTTTTGACCCTCGCCGACGGTACCTGTTTCGTCCTTTTTCTGTCTCGGCTCCTTAGAAAAACCCCACTGCAAATCCCTTCTTCTGAGCGATTGAGGGAGCCCTCGCGGAGAAATGATATTGGACAGTACTGTCCCTGTTCTAGGGTAGAAGGCTTCCCTTTTCTCTCTTGGGCAATCGGGATGTCCCGTTTCCATATTCAATTCCGTCGGCCCGCCAATACAGTTTCTTTCGGTACTCGATCGTGGGGAACATTTGCTGGATGTATGTCGCTTTTGTACCTAGTCTATCGAAGCATCGACTTGGGAGAAATCTCTGTGTTATTGGCGGATTAGCTTCTTTCTGCTCGTTACCAGGGGACGGGATCATGCAAAGATACCGAATTTGTTTGTTTGGTGAGAGTCAGAGAACGGAGAATGGAAGACGTAGTTAAGATTTTTATTGCTGACGATCATCCGATTTTTCGATGCGGTCTCAAAGAGACGATTGAGAAAACGGATCGATTTCAGATTCTGGGCGAAGCAGATCACGGAGAAAGGGCTCTGGATGGTATTCTTCGATTGAAACCAGATGTTGCGGTTCTCGATATTGATATGCCAGGGATCTCTGGCCTAGACATAGCGGAGCAGCTAAAGGATATGGCGCAGCAGGTTAAAGTAGTCATCTTGACTAGCTATCGAGAAGAAAGCTTCTTTAATCGAGCGATGGATCTCGGAGTGAGAGGGTATATCCTCAAGGAAAACGCGATCAACGATTTGACAAACGGATTGCTGTCGGTCGCGCAGGGTGAGATCTTTCTTAGTCCATCCATCTCATCCTTTTTGCTGAAGCGGGCTCGTCTCCAAGCAAAGGAATCGTCGGATGACGAGAGTTTCGCTAGCCTTACGCCTTCAGAACTCAAGGTGCTGCGTCTCGTGGCTGATAATCTTACAAGTAAGGAAATCGGGGCTCGACTTTTTGTCAGCCCTCGGACCGTTGATACTCATCGCAACAATATCTGTGGGAAATTGAAGCTCCGCGGGAGTCGTGGGCTTCTACTATTTGCGCTCAAACGTCGGGATGAGTTGAAGGGGTTCAAAATCTTTCCGGGTGATGCTTGAATGAGCCGCTTGTCTTCAATCATTGCGAGTGCCAGTGTCTTTGTTTGGATCGTTGTCTTGTTAATGCTGGGAGGGGGACATTCTCCCATTCACGGTGCTTCTTCGCCTGATGGGGGGCTGGTATTGAAGTCGGCTATCAACCCCTTCAGCACGGTTGAAGAGTTCCCATCCTTCGAGGCTCAGCAAATACGCTTCACGATCTTCCGCACCAACGGTCGAACGCCTTGCATCGATGAATTGGAAGTGTTTACCGATGAATCTGAGCCGAGAAACGTCGCCCTGTTTTCTAACGGGGCACAAGTGACAACTTCAGGCCCTTCTCATCTCTCCGGAAAGTTTGATTCTGCACAGGCCGTTGATGGAGCGTATGGAAAGCAACATGCTTGGCTAAGTCATGATGCTGAGAATGTTTGGATTCAAATTGATCTGCCTCAAGCGGAACGGATTAACAGAATTGTTTGGAGCCGGGACCGGACAAGAACCCAGTGGGATAGGGTGCCGGTTGAGTATCGCATCGAGCTTGCAAGTAATGGTGAGGAATGGACGGAGGTTGCATCCTCAAAGGAACGCTTGCCGGGCTTAGTTTTTGGGACTCAGGAGGTTTCTTGGTCTCCAACCAGTCAGGACGAGGCAACGAATCAAATTCTGCGAGAGCCTGTTAATGCTTACCTCAATAAAGAAGAGTTTTCTTCGCGGCGGGTTAAGTATGTTCGATTCAATATTCATTACACTGCTGGAAGATCGCCCTGTATTGATGAGGTTGAGGTCTATTCAAAGAATCGACCCGAGCATAATCTGGCTCTTGCTGAGCATGGGGGAGTCGCTTCGAGCTCGAACGTGCATGAGTCGGATCTGGGTTCGATCAATCTCAACGATGGGCGGTTCGGCAAGAGTTCTCGTTGGATTGGCGAGGACTCGTTGAGTGGATGGGTTCAAGTTCAATTACCGGAATTAACGAACATTGACCGGGTCGTTTGGAGCAGTAATCGCTCAGGTGGGGCGATAAAAGGGGTGCCGATTGAGTATTCGATTGAGGTGGCGACGGAGCTTGGGAAGTGGATAGAAGTGGCTTCATCGGTAGATCGAAGAAAGACGAATCGTTTGGGCCTATATCCCGAGACGCGGGCGCCATCAGATTATCTCGTTGATACATGGGAGGGAGAAGATGGTCTCCCTTTGAATTCGATCAACGATTTTGCGGAAACTCCTGATGGGTATCTTTGGATTGCGACTGATCGTGGCTTGCTTCGTTTTGATGGGCATGAATTCACGATGTTTGACCAGAGCAATACGCCGTCGATTTCGACCCCGAAGATTTATGATCTATACGCGGACCGAACAGGACGATTGTGGATCGTGAATCAGAAATTCTTCTACAACTCAAAGAACAATTTGGTGCTCTATGACAATGGGGTGTTTCATCGCATCGAAGTCCGTTCGCCCCACAAAGTTCTCGACTTGTTTGAGGAAGGTGACGGGCAGCTTTGGCTCTATACGGATCAGGGCGCCTTGCCTTGGGTAGATGGTCAGATTGACTACGATGGGTTGCTTCGAGGATTTCGTTTAGAGAGAATGGAATACGATCGAATTTCTAACGGCGTTGAAGAGCGGGTGAGGTGGAAGGGAGTTCCGGGGCAGTGGTTGCATGGCGGCTTCCAGCCCTTGGTGGGAGGGAATGGGTATCCGGTTGAACTAAGTGCTCCCATTGTCTATGCGAGGCAATTATCTCGATATGACGGGGGCGGTTGGATTTTGGCTAATGGGTTGAGTGCCGGAAAGAACCATGGGGTGAATCTTACGTGCCGCCTGTTTCCCGATGGTCGTCTCTCCGAGCCGGTTCCGGTTCCATGGGCGTCCACCCCGTTTGGCTGCCGCTGGCGTCTCGTCGATCGTGCCAACAATCTCTGGCTTTCGTCGCCGGAGTATGGGCTCAATTGCCTGCTTGCCGAGGGGAATCAGTTTTTGTCGTTTGCGGACACGCCTGGCTTAGCGGGACATTCAATCCGAAAAATGTATGAGGACAGCAATGGAAACATCTGGCTAGCGACGCTTTCGGGTGGATTGAAAAGCCTACGCAAGCGAGCCATCAAGGTGATTGATACGACTCAGGGAATGGCAACGATCTATTCTGGTACGATTCCCGATAACGTGTATTCATTATCCCCATCTCGTGAAGGGGGAGTCTGGATCGGAAATCATACGGGCGGCGCCTATCACTGGAATGAGGGGCACTTATCGAGTCTTCTGAATGCTCATTCCAATAGTTGGGCTATCTTTGAAGATAGTAGAGGAGCGGTTTGGAGCGGTGCTTATGACAAAGGGGTCCGATACCATGATAAAAACGGTCGATTTGTTTCTGTGCCTACAGTGGAGTCCCATCCGTTGACGTTTCTGGAGGATAAGCAAGGTCGGATTTGGACTGGGGGAGATTTCGGCTTGGCTTGCTATGATCACGGGGCCGTGAGCGGTTTTGCGCCTCCCTATTTTAGAAAGACTGGATTTGAATGGGTTATTTCACTGTTGGAGGGGGCTGATGGCGAGCTATGGGTTGGGACAAAACTTGGGTTCTTATTTCGTTTTCGTAATGGCCGGTTTGAAACGATTTGGAAATCTGTGATTGGACAGGAATATCCGGTCTGTTCCCTTTTTATCGATCGAACCGGAGCACTTTGGATGGCACGATTCGGGTTCGGGCTTACTCGCTTTAAGAATGGCCACTGTACCCATTTCACTCCCTCCGAAGGTCTTCCTGCCTCGTCAATCAATGGCATTCTGGACGACGGCCAGGGGACTCTCTGGATGACATCCAAGCACGGCGTGTTTCGTATTTCCTACGAGGCGTTTGAGGCCTTTTCTCAAGGGAACGCTCCCGCGAACGCTTGGTCACATTTTACCAAGAAGGATGGCCTCCCTGACAACACCTGCCAGGGAGAGCAGAACCAGCCCAGTCTGTGTCGAACGAGCGATGGCAGAATCTGGATACCTACCCTAGCCGGGGTCGGTTGTATCGATCCGAATGCTATTCAGACGCAGAATACCCCGCCCCCAGTCGTGATTCAGGATGTGACCCTCTATGGGGACGATTCTAGTGTTGTCACACTGCTATCTGATGGGGCGTTCTCAAGTCACACGGATAAGACTCCTCTTGAACTCATTGTTCCTCCGGGAATCAACAACATACTCGTTCGATACACGGCAATAGATTTTGTCGAGCCCAAGCGAGTCAACTTCTTTTACCGGATCGTCGGATTGGATGACAATTGGGTGAACGCTAAGAATGAACGAACGACTTTGATCACACGCTTGGCGCCGGGGGCGTATCAATTTGAACTGAAAGCAAGCAATCATCGTGGCCAAATGGGCGAGGTGGCGAAGATCGCGTTTGTGGTCCAACCATTCTGGTGGGAAACCGCAGTCTTTCGATCCTTGTTTGCCGTGGGGCTTCTCATGAGTGGAATCATGTGGTTTTCGTTTCGGTTAAAGGCGCTAACGAGAAAGAACGAACAGCAGGCTGATTTTTCGCGCCTATTAATCGAAAGAGAAGAGATGGAACGGAAACGAATATCTCAAGCCCTACATGATAGTCTCGGCCATGAATTGCTCTTGGTGAGAAACCGCGCCCTTGATGGAGCTAATCATGCCGGTACCGCGCAGGTGCAGCAGCAATTTGAGAGTATCTCCCAGATGGCTGGCCAGGCTTTAGAGAACGCCCGGGGAATGGCCTACAACCTCCGTCCATTTGAACTCGATCGGATCGGTTTTAGAAAAGCGATCGAAACGATGATTTCGAAAATATCTGAATCGTCCAAAGCACGCTATTTTAAGGAAATTGAAGATTTGGACGGTATCCTCCCGAGTGCTGATCTGGTGCATCTCTACCGACTCATTCAAGAGGGCCTTAACAATATTCTGAAACATGCCGAGGCCTCTGTTGTGATGCTTGAGATCAAACAAGACGGACGGTGCGTTCTTGTTCAACTGGATGACAACGGCGTCGGATTTGATTCCGGCCGTTCCGCATCTGGTCTTGGTGTGAATGGGATTATGGAAAGGGCAAAGCTAATCGGGGGAGAGTTTTCTTTGTCGACGGCGCCGGGGAAGGGTACCCAAATCCGGATTCGAATCCCTCTCTAGCAGCTTCGGTTCTTTCTGGTCACTCGCGTGAGTTTTTGATTAAGGGGCTTCTGTTCGTCGTGAGCGGAACGAGTTCGTTACGATACCTGGGCATCATTCGCTATCACAAAAATACTCCAATCCTGACCTTGAGGCTCCCCCGCTTGCCTCGTCTTGGCATTCAGAGCCTCTTCGGGTGAGATTCTCTTCCCGTTTAGAATAAGGCCATTCGGTATTTTCGTGAAAACTTGTAACCCTTTTGAGACAGGAATGCGTTGAAACTATGGGCACTAAATGACTTCCTTAGAGAAAAACGACCATGCTGAGTACCATGTCCTATCGAAAAACAGTCGCATTGATAGCGGCGTTCGTTGTTAGTTTACCGGCTCTTCTTTTGGGGCAACCATCGCTGGGAGTTCAGTGGAACGCTGCAAATTCGAGTCTGCGATTAATAT
>CAJXVR010000313.1 GCA_913061285.1 uncultured Verrucomicrobiota bacterium
TCGTCGGCAGCGTCAGATGTGTATAAGAGACAGCTACACGATAACCAGCTTGGCGGAAGCGCTGCATGATCGTCGGCCGCGTCGGCAACGCAGCGCGCCAATTAGCGCGGTTCCCATACACCCCCGAGCTTGAGGGCCGAAGCCCCGTCAATGTCGCTACCCGTGACGGGTTACAAGCCGGAGACATGCAGTAGGCCCGCGTAAACAGCATACCCCGATCAGCCAAGCGCTTTAGATTCGGAGTGGCAATCGGAGCTTGCTCATCGAGGAGCGTGATCCAGTCGTTCAAATCGTCGACAACGATCATCAGTACATCGGGCCGACCCTTCGAATCTGCAAAGCCAGACAAACACGTCGCCAGAAACAGCCAAGCGACTGAAATCACCGACCGGAATCTTTCCGCGGAGAACATGAACAAAAATTCTCATTCTTGGTCCAATTCGTCGAGGGAAACCACTCTAATTAAGGGAGAACGATGCCGCCTTTCAAAATCATTGGATTCTTCCTTGGCAAGCGAATCTGACTCAGGCAAGACTTGCCGCCCTCGAAGAAGAACCATGAAGACAGCACCTGCAAGATCGAGTAAGAACCCTTTCCTTGAGATCCTACAAGATATTCTCCCAAAGACGACCAAGGATCCGAAGCTAAGCAACAAAATCATTCGCGCCGTCCAAAAGGAACTGGTCGCCAATGAACAAAACAAGGCCTTCGAGCGCTTCTGCAAAAAGACCCCTGTGCCCCACTTGGAAGATCAAGCGATTCAATCAGTAGAGAATGTCCTCAAAGAAGCCTTCCCTGATAGTGATATTACGGTCAAACCAATCAAATCAGAGGATATCATGGCCCTGGAAGTGGCTCTCAAAGATGGCACCCAACACTACGGCGAGCTCAAGGTCGATCCTGCGGCACCGCTCCCCGATGATCCTGAAGCCCAAAACTACAAACCCAAGTTCATTCCCTTTCCAGTCGTTCTTCCCGGCGACCCTGAAAATGTCTGGTTTCTCGCCAAACGAGAAGATCTCTCCAATGACGATGCCGGCCGCGCCTTGACCGGGCTCCAAGCCGATTTTTGGGAATCGCGAGCGGGTCAAAAGGCGCTCAAAAAAGGGGCCGAACGATCCTTCCCTGAATTCATTGACCGAGTGCCTGCAGGTATTCTTCGTGAAATAGGTATCAAGCGACACTACAAGACGCCTGAAGCTATCAAAGAAATCCGCTTAGAACCCGTCGACAAGAAACGGTAGTTCCTCCGCGTTCCCACGGACACAGGTCAGAGTCCATGGTGGTGGCGGAATCCCCCCGCCACCACCGTTGACACGCCAAGTGATAGAGAAGCTTGGCGAATCCCCCCCAAGCAGTCACACTCCCCGTCAGCATGAAATCCCAGACAAGGGCATCCCTTCTCCGACTCGTTGCATTCTTGGCATCAAGTCTCGCCACGCTAGCCGCAAACCGTCCCAACATCGTTGTCATCTTCACCGATGATCATGCCCAACACGCGATTAGCGCATATGGATCCAAAATAAATCGGACACCACATATCGATCAACTTGCGGCCGAAGGTCTTCGGTTCAATCAGAGTTTCGTTGGCAACGCCATCTGTGGCCCGTCTCGGGCAACACTCCTCACCGGGCTTCATTCTCATGCTAATGGGCAAACCGGTAACCGCTCCCCCTTCCGCGATGAACTCCCTAGTTTCGCCAAGACCCTCCAAGCCAACGGCTACGATACCGCCATGATCGGAAAATGGCACATCACCACCAAACCTAACGGATTCGATCACTGGGCCATCAAGACAGGCGGCTACTACAATAGCTCTTTTCGAACCAAAGACGGGGTTGAAAAATCCGAAGGCTACGTTACTGATGTGATCACCCAACGTTCGCTCGACTGGATCAAGGGCCGCCCTTCCCCTGAGAACCCCTTCATGGTGTGGATTTCCCATTCGGCCGTCCATCGTATTTGGGCCCCAGCCCTGCGACATCTTGATCGGTATACGGACGTCGAGATTCCGGAGCCCGTCACCCTTTTCGACACCTATAGCGGCAAGGCGCCCGGCGCTGCCACGGCACAAATGACCATCGCTCGAGATCTCTTTCCGGCCTACGACCTCATGCTCCCTGTAACCGGTCAAGGGATTCTCGACAACGCCGCCCAACAAATGCTCAACACATTCACGCCAAGCCAGCGGCAACAGTGGGATGCTGCCTTCGTTCCGAGAAACGAGGCATTCGCCAAAATGAATCTCCAAGGAGAAGCCCTCACCCGTTGGAACTACCAACGCTACATGAAAAACTACCTGCGCTGTGTTGACGGACTCGACGAAAGTGTGGGCACCGTTCGCGCCTTCCTTAAGGCCAACAATCTTGATGAAAACACCATCGTCATCTACACCTCAGATCAAGGGTTTTTCCTCGGTGAGCACGGATGGTATGACAAGCGCTGGATGTATGAAGAGTCTCTTCGCACCCCGCTCATCATCCATTGGCCCGGCGTCACCAAGGGGGAATCCACAAGCGAAGCACTAGTTCAGAATATCGATCTCGCGCCAACCTTCTTGGAAATGGCAGGGGTCCAGCCACAGGGAACCATGCATGGCAAAAGCCTCGTCCCCTTGCTTCGCGGTGAGCCCACCCCGCAGTGGAGAGATTCGATCTACTATCACTACCAAATGATCGAGCCAGAATCACGAACGAGTCATCTGGTGGCACGCCACTATGGCGTCCGAACCGAACATCATAAATTGATTTATTTTTACGACTTCAATCGCTGGGAACTCTACGATCTTGTGAGCGATCCTCACGAGGTTCTCAATCAGATCGACAACCCTCACTACGCAGGAATTATCGATCTGCTAAAAGCAGAACTCAAACGGCTTCGAAGTCAGTATGCTGACGAAACCGGGAAACCCTTCTAATATCAGCCAAGGCCACTGAGTGTGCGCCAAAGTGAGACGGGGCTACTCTGGACGGCCTGGGCGCCGGCTACCTCGTCCTCCTGGCCCTCCTCGCCGTGGCGGGCCCCCTCCGCCTCCACGACCAAAGAATCCGCCGACCATTTTCATGATGTTAGCGGAAACCTTGGCTTTTACTGGCGCCCCTTCTTCTTGAGAGGCTTCTACGATCTGAATCTTTCCATCGATAGGACTCATCCCTCCAGGGCCGAATCCAAATCCCTCTCCCTGACGCATCATCCCTCCCACAGAGATCATCGCCTCCCCAGACGGTTGGAAGGAATCGCCATCAATCATCAACACCAATGTCACCCGCTCACCATCGGATGCTCGCTCGCCCACGATATTGATATTCGGCTGGCCTGGTCCACGAAAGCCGAATCGCCCCATAACAGCATGCACCCCAATCTCTTTAAATTCGACCTCTTCCCCGTCTAACATCACTCTCACGTTCGCATCGCCAATCTCGGAGGCAGCACTTGGCGCCTTCGAAAACCAACGACCTGAGATTTCACCCTCGATTTTGCCGACCTTTGAAAAATACATTGGCTCCGATGCCCCGCCCCTTATCTCTGGAGCCCCGTCCTTCAATTCTTCTACGATTTGGCCCCTTCGGCTCGCAAAGAACTCCCGTGTTCGTTCCAGCGCTTCTTTAAAACCACCTTGTCGTGCATGAAGGTCATCACCGACAAGAGCCTCAATGCGCTCCGTTTCCTCGAGCAAGGCTTCCTCATTCCAATTCGACTCCAAGAGACCGAGCATCACACGCCGATACCTTTCTTGAATCGCAGGTATTTCGTAGAGACGACTCGACAGTCTGCCTCGCGCCTTCACCGCTTGTGGCCCACCGCGGTCAAACATTCCCCGGCTAGTGAAAACAGAATCGGCACCCCAAGGTAGAAAATGGAGTTTATTGGTCTGCGGATGATGGTAGACGAAGAAGTTATTTTGATTCCCCGAGTACCCGTCCCAGAAGCCAATCAAACTTTCGATCGCCCAAAACTTCAAATAGCGATCGAGGTCGATAATTTCTTCAATCGCAGCAACAAGCGATTCGTTTGGACCATCAAGGACTTCAATCAAGGCTTGAATGCGCTCCCTTCCGGCGTCTTCTGGACCAAATTTGTGTTCAAACCCCGTCGCCCAGCCATCAAAAAAATCAACAATCGTTCCTTCAAAAAGCGTTCCGTTAGCCGAACCAAAGCCACGGGTAACCAACTGCCCCTTCGCCGGTTCGACATTTGTGTAAATCCCCAACGGCGTCCCGTTTACAGAGACCTTCGCATAGCTCGTGCGGGGTGCAACTAGTCCAGCCGCATTGAACAAGGCGTAGGTCATCGTCTGACTAACCAAGGCGCCATCCTGCTTGTTATTGTTCAGGGTCAGCTGAGTCATGCCCCCCAGCGTGGCATCCGGGTCACTAAAGTTGAACTTCACTTTGAGGGAAGGCCGTTCATCGTCCAAAGAACCAATGAAGCCTTTTTTTCGAATACCAACCGAGTCGAACACTTCCCCATTGATTGTCACCTTAGCAGGAACGTAGTGAAACGGACTCTCCGGTTTCCCATGGCGACGCTCCTCTCCCAGTGCCTGCGCCATGGAACGTTTCTCTCTTCTGGCCGTATTCCAGTCCGAATCCTTAAGCGTGATCTGAACATCGAGGAGCTTGTCGGGAGCAAAAAGCTCATCAACCGAGAGGGCCTCGACCGGAGAAAGCAGACTCGACGCCATGGTTGCAACAACAATCAGAAGCCGAATTGATGCACACAGGGTCGTTTTTTTCGAAAAAGAGACACTAGACATGGCATCAATTTGCCCACGAGGATCTAAAAGGGTAAAGCACATAACGATTCAAAAACCAACCAAACTCAAAAGGACTCCCCTCTACCTGCCCCTTCGCTACCAAGCTGTCAAACCGTTGATAATCTCTGCAGAATGACCGGAGATTACTAGGGATTTCGAACGCTTACCCCGGAATTCGGTCCAAACCTCATCCGTTTTCGTAATTGAGCCTGATCGAGACCAAATCTATTCTTCGTCAATCAAGCACCCCACTAACAGCCTCCTATGAACAGCAAGAATCTAATTATCGGACTTTCGCTGGCCGCGAACGTCGCACTAGCCGTCGCCCTAATTAGCAAATCCGGCTCAGCTTCGAATTCTCCCTCTCAGGAAATCAGTCCTGAAGAACTCCCAATCATTGCCTCGACACCGGATCCAATTGCCTCCCCAGAAGAGCCCAGTCTTGAGCCAGCCGTGCAGGCGATCACATGGGAATCCGTCGAATCAGGGGATTATCTCACCTACATCGCCAATCTTAGATCGATCGGATGCCCAGAGGAGACCATCCGTGACATTATCACAGCCGACGTCAATAAGCTCTACGAACAACGTTGGAAAGAGATCAAACGAGAGAATGGTGGCGACAAATTCGAATACTGGAAAAGTAATGCCATGTTCGGCGGCATGAATTCCGATCTGCGGAAGAAATACAAAGAGATGGACGAAGAACGCCGAGGAACACTCCGATCACTGCTCGGCACCAATGTCCCTCGTAAAATCACCGACATGGTCGCGATGTACAATCCGTTTGAATCGATGTTGTCTTTTCTCCCGCAGTCCAAGCAAGACGCCATTATGGAGATTCAACAACAAATGAGTGAACGAATGATGGAAGCTGCCGAGGATGGCGATAATCTCGACGGCAGCGATTGGCAAGCAATCCAAAAAGAGCAAGAGGCGGAGTTGGCAAAACTTCTCAGCGAAGACGAGCTCCTTGAATACAACCTTCGAATGTCAAACTCTGCTAACATGCTCCGATCCGAACTTGGCGGATTCGACGTATCAGAGGATGAGTTCCGAGACATGTTCGCACTAAGAAAAGAATTCGACGATGAATACGGCACTTTCGGCCCTGCCGAGGGACAGGATCCCCAAGAGTGGCACAAGCAACGAACGGAGGGCGAAAAAGACCTGAAAGCAGCCTACGAGGAAGTGCTCGGAGAAGACCGTTATCGCGAGTATGGACACGAACAGACGCTTCGAGGTAGTAGTCTAAGGAATGTCGCCAAGGAGTTCGATATCCCGAGAGAAGATATTTACGACGTTTTCGATGCCACCGACGCAGCTCAGGAGGCGGCGCAAGTGATTCGAAGTAATCAGAACCTCGATGAGGCACAGAGACAGGCAGCGCTTGATAGCATCCGCCTAGAGACCGAAGCTCAGCTCAATCGACTAATCGGGAAAGAGGCCACCCAATCCTACATCGAAAAGGGAAGTCGCATCAAGAATCTCAACCGTAGCGGGAGTCAAGGCACTGTGGAATCAACAAGCTTCGTCGCGCCCGCTCAGGTGATTCAATTCAGCAACTAAGCCGTATCGAACACCACCGCCACCCTCGAGAAGCCAAGCGTAGACCGTTAATTGCTATCCTCGAACCGCGAGCAACCACCAGGTGGCGCTTGCCACACCAGCGAGGGCGGCCATGACCGAAACAGTAAGAAACCACTGGTTGACCAGCATCTGACTCACCACAGGAAGCGCCAGCGCAGCCGGTAAGAACGGCAGAGAGCAAAGAAGCCCAGCAAACCCAGCACCCAGAACAATTCTTTTTCGACGGCTAACGCGACGTCGCGGCCGTTTCGGTGGCAGGCTAGTCATCACGCCCTGGGAAAAATCGTCGTTATCGAGATAGGATTCAGATTCGCTCAGCGCGTTTTCTAACCAATCATTGGGATCAACCGTCATTGTTCCAATCCTTCAATAAAGTTCTAAGCTGTTCTTTGCCTCGGGCCAAATGGGTTTTCACCGTTCCCAGCGGTATCCCCAATGTGTCCGCCGCCTCCGAATGGGTCATGCCCTTCTTGTAGTAAAGATCAAAGATCGCCGACACCTCTGGGTTGAGCTGAGCGAGCGCTTGTTCCACGTCGCTGACCAATCCTTTGGGCAGCGGCTTGGCGTCATCAACGATATGATCCAACTCCCCGTCGCTTGTCAAGGTGTCCCGCCGTTTCCGACGATCATTGAGGAAGGTGTTGTAAGCGATCCGATAGAGCCAGCTGGAGAATTTCGCCTGGCCTCGGAATTTGTTGATCGAGCCATAGGCTTTGACAAAGGTCTCTTGAGCTAAATCATCCGCCAAACCCACATCCGTCTTGGTCAATCGCCGAAGGAAATTCCGGACCTCCGACTGATAGCGACGGACCAGTTCGCCAAAGGCGTTCCGGTCGTCTTCGAGAAGAACTCGAGTGATTAAGTCTGAATCGGAAAAGGACATGCGCTCGCCTAGGCAGAAACGTCCTCTTCCACCTTTGTTGGCTCAAGCTTCCAAACGATCAGGTAACCGATGCCGATAAAGTCAAAGATCAAGCCCAAAGCAAGCGCCTTCAGGTTGCCAGAAAAAATATATCCGGTCATTCCGATACCAAGGCCAACGGCGAGCCAAACCATCGCCTTCCTCAAATCAGAGCTTGGCTTCCACGTTTGCGGATTTCCGCCGTCCACGAGTAGTTCGTAAGGCACCTCAACGCCCTTCTCCAAGTAACTCCGAATGGTCTCGTGCCGATACCGATCTGTATTCTGAACCATGGCCATGACAACCCAGACAATGATCACGGCAACTGCCATTCCCACGAAGGGAACGAGTTTACCGGGGTAGGTATCGGTATAACTCGGTTTATCTTCATCGCCATAGCGCTCAATTTGGTTATTCTCAAGCTCGGCGCCAAGTGATGCCAGCGAGCTCCCCTCGGTTTGAACCCCTTCAACCGGGGGGGGGACTTGAGCCCAAGCACTCTGCACTAGGGGCAGCCCAATAAGCACCAACACCACCAATCCTATGCCTTGTTTCCATTTCATTCTATAGTCCTTTCGTAGTGGGGACTTTCTGCCCCCCGGAAATGCGGCGTCGATATCGCAGCTTTCCAGTTATTTCGCCTCGTTGACAGCGACAAAAGCGACAGCTTTTAACTCCGTCATTGTCAAATCATCGATCACTGATCCACTCAGCTACTAGTTGGACACATCGAATGGCTCTCTTGGATTCAGCTAGTTTCATATTTATCTTAAGACTTCGTGAATTTGACAGGCTTCAAGTCAACAAATCCCAACGCTACCCAGTCCCTCGCTACATTCTTCAGCACAACAATTCAATCGCTCCTTGCCGCTTGAATGCTCAACTCGATACATTCCTCCCGTGGAATCCATTCAGATACTAGACTTTATCGAGATTCTAGCCCAGAGCTTCGAATCCTACCCCCCGGGGTATCAGGCTAGGGGGGAACGCTACTTCGATGCAGATCTTGTGCAATTGAATCCCCTCAACAATGAAGGGACGGGCTTTCATTTTGTCGTCGAAGGCTCGAGGAAATACGACGTCACGATCGAGATCAGCACCGATGAACAGATCAATCAAACCTGTAATTGCCCCGTCGGCGGAGAACGTTGCAAACATACCGCTGCCTGTTTATTGTGGCTGATCGAATTTCTCGAGGAGAAGCTCGCGGATCAAGATTTCATCCCCATTAACCCAAGCGAGGTCCCCTCGAATGTTCCAACGACCGTCGGTCAATCCGAGCTAAGCAAGCGCTTGGAAGCGGCCCATTCCCGCTCTCTCAACGGTTCCGAGCGAGCCTTCCTCTCCCTGATTGAAGACCTCTTCAATCGTGCCGTCGTTGCCGGCAGGCCCGTTATGGGCAGTCACATCAATACAATCTTCGGGCGTCATCAATGGACCCACTGGGATCAAATCACGCTCTGGAACAAAAAACCTAAGAACGATCACGAACTCTGGCTCTACCTTGTCCACCTCGCCCAGAACGCGAAGGTTGAAATCCCTGACTTCATGATTCCGGCCAGCGATTTGACCCCTCTTCGCAAGCGCCTCCAGGCATGGGAACGCTCAAAATCCGTCTCTGAATGGACCAATATCTTCGACGCAGCGCAGCGGCCCCTGGGCACCCTTCGGCAAGAAAACCCTCTCACAAAGCCACAGGAACTGCAGCTTTGTTTCACCTTGTCAGAAACGATTCTTCATTGGAGAGAATCGAGCGACGAACCTTTTGCTCCTATCCCCAAAAACATCCTCAAGGCACTCAACGAATCCCAACAACGGGGCTGCCTTACGAACATGACGAGTGCCTCAGAAATCCTTTTCCACCGCTTGCGTAGCCGAGACAGCGATAAAGTGAGGCAGAAACTCAAATACGATGACTTCTTTGCCGATGAAATCATTTCCGGACTATTCGAGCAGAGAAGCCTCGAGGAAGTTCTCATTAGTCCCAGCGGCATCCCGTTTCAACGCCCCACCGATGAGCTCCTTTGGAAGCTAGAGGAGATGAAAGAGGGCAAAACAATCGACTATAAACTCGCCTTGGAACCAAAGAATGGCACCCCCATGGAGCGTCCTTTTCATTTTATCGACGGTTCTCCGAGCTATGGTCTCACCAGCGTCGCAGCGATTCGGATCCCAAATCTCTCAGGGGAGCACTTCCACCGACTTGCCGCAATGCCCACATTGCCCTCAGAAGCGGTGGAATCTCCCGAAGGCCTTCGCTTCTTGGACGGACTCGGGGTTGATCTTCCTGAACGCCTTTCAGAACGCATCGAACGAATCCCTCTTAAGCTCCGGATCACTTGCGATCTAGAGAAAAAGTATCGAGAAGACTGCCTCTTCACCATCGAGAGCGCCCAAGCTAACGGAACCGTCGAAAGCTATTGGGACTGTCTCTTATACACATCTGACGCTGCCGACGAGCGATCTAGTGTAG
>CAJXVR010000314.1 GCA_913061285.1 uncultured Verrucomicrobiota bacterium
GAATCTCCTCCAACAAATACTCAAACACTGCCTGCTGTTCTCGGTTTACCCAGCCGGCCAGACAAAGAAGGATGAATCTCATCGGGTTCATCAGGCGATTACAGCCGGACCGAGCATCCTCCGCCATCACAATTCTCAGATTATCTCGAGTCAGAACTCCTTCAACCCCATGGGAATCCGCACGAACAGAGTTTTTCTACATTACGCCACCCTCGATTGGTTGCCACTAACTTAGTAACCAAGAAGCCAACATTTGCTCGATTTATGCGCATTTGGCATTTAAGGTGCAGGGGAGGGCCCGGATGGTTCCAACACAAGAGGTGAAAGCCAAAAATATCTTTCATTTCGACATAAATCTTAGGGCCCTGGTGATGACAAAATTCTTCAGAAATAAACTGAGTAGCCTGTATAAGCGTATTGCGATGCGCTCTCCCGGATTCAGGAAATATCGCGTATTGATTAAGCTGGATCGGTGGCTACTTCCGGCTGTTTTGATGCTCTTTTTATTAGTTGGCTTGACGGGTTTCTCGGTGCTTAAGCTTTGGCGAACGACGCCCGAGAATTTCAAGCCAGTGGTCAAAGTGAGTTGGCTTGATTACCTCCAGTCGTGGGCCTTACAACGCAGGGCAAATCAGGATCTTGCAGCCAATAATCCCGAGGCGGCCTCCGGAGCCTTGGCGGCCGCAATCGGGAATGACCCTGGTAACCCGCATCTGTTCCGGCTGCAACTGGATGTGATTCAGCAGATGCCGCCATCGCTGAGTTCGGGTAAGGAATGTGCACTCTATGGCTCATGGCTAATGCATCTAACCCGAACGAATCGAGCCGATCTTGAGCGGTTTGTGCAGACGATGGAGCACTGCCGGCACTATGCCGAGATCACATATAGTCTGGAATCCAAATTTGAATCCAGTTCCGCGCCTATCCAAGCATCTTATCTTCGCGCCCTTTTTGAACAGGGGAATTACTCGCAATTCCAAGAGATCTGGGCCCGACGGAGTGAGGGGCTCCAAGCGGAGCCCTTAATGCCCCTCTATGCTAAAGCGATTGAAGTGATCGATAAAACAGCGAAGCCAACGGATCTTGAGGAGCTGAAAGCGAACTACAAGTCGATCAAGTCTGATCCTGCATTCGCTGACCAGGCGGGACACGTCGTCGTCCGTACTTTTGCCGCCATAGGGCGCCTTCCCGAGACAAGGCAAGTGTTGCGCGAATTGATCAATCGCAGGAGTGCAAACGTTTCCGATCACCTTGCGTATTGGCTACTCCTGCTTCGACAAGGGCAAACGGAGTCGATCCAGTATGAGCCCGGGGAAGTCGGTCAACCGGCGAATGTCGTTGAGGCGCTCTTATTGGCCAATCTCTTGCGATCGATCGGAGAAAAGGAGGCGTCTCGTCTGATCGCTGAATCTGCCTTGACGGTTTACGGTGGTCAATCGTATCAGATCTGGCTGGATTACGGGGACATGCTCACCAGTGATCAGTCATGGCAGGAACTCCATAACCTCGCTCGACGGGCCCAGAATCACGTCAATAGTACGGAGCTCCCGGCGATGGCTCAATTTTGGGAGGCTCTGATCGCGTGGAAGATGGACCGGCCGGAACGAGCCGCGGAGGCCTTTGGTCAACTAGCGGATTTGCCCCCCGAATCGGAACAGCTCAGATTCCAAATGGCCAATGCTTTGCTGGCCTTAGGCCAGGCTGAATCGGCCGATCAGCTCGTGACCGGGATGAGAGGGGACTCCAGTTCGGTGAGGCTTTATTGGCTGCGGCGAGTGAATGAATCCTTGAGCTCAAAAAACCTTAGCGCCTTACACGGAGTCGCTTTGAGCGCTTTCGAATCCAGCCCAAGCGACCTAGTACACATCAGTAATCTTGCGAGCGCGATTCTGCTCGCTCGGAAAGAACCGCAAACGGCATTGGAATTGACCCAACAATTGATGGCTGCGAAAGCGGACTTTCTCCCCTATCAGCTGAACCATATTCACGCCTTGATTCAAGCCAAACAATTGACTGAGGCCGAGCAGTGGCTGGCGCGGCTGGCTGAGGTCGAGAAGGCGGCTCCCATTGAAGCTGACTATGAATTTGCCCAATTTGAACTCGCGGTGGCCAAAGGGGCGAGGGATGAGATCGTTTCACGCTTCGGCCAAGTCAAGACTGACAGTCTCTTTCCCGAAACCATCCGTTGGGTTCAAGAGGCAGTGGCTCCGTTCTTAGGACGACCGGAGTAGCCGAGTGGAACGAAAACGTGATTGCCGCTGGGACCAAAGATGGGAGCAGCCTGTCCGAGGTGGGAAGAGCGTCCCGCGAGTCGTTTCAGCCGACAGACAAGAGATCCGAAAGACGAGGCCTCGTTCCTAGATTAGCACCGATGCCGTTAAAGGATTCCGCCCCGTGAAACGGGACGGAGGCTCGCGCCAACGACTCGCCCTACCTCTCACTGATTGTCTTGGTAAGGTCTTCGTTCCATTGCAAATGTGGAAGAAGCTTTTTGGCTTTTGGAGGCGACTCTCCAAGTTCGCATCCCCAAATTTGAGGAGGAGGCGCAACGAGAGCAGTGAAGAATAAAACGTGGGACACCGTCGAAAAACGGCGCCCCACTGTGGTCTCGCTAAATGGAAAATGTTTCGAGACCCTAGAGAGTCTTTAAGCCCGAGCTAAAGTGCGGCGTCGGAGAGCGGCCATGCCGACGAGTAAGGCTCCTGATACCGCGGCGTAGGTAGAAGGCTCAGGGACAACCGTATAACTGACGCCTGCATCCGATTTGATAAATCCATTTGGGTCCATGAGAAAGGCATTGCCGCTCCCACTTAACGACGAGTAGTTCAGAGATAGGTTGTTCGAAACTCGCGTGCCTGTTGACAAGACTACGGAATCGTTATCGGCCATGACGAGACTCCATTGGGCAAATAGATCGTTCTGGTCTGTATCTCCTTCCGCCCAGGTCCCTAAGCTGCGACCGTTGATGTCTGAATTCCCCCCCAGCGAGATGGTATTGAAGCTAGTGGTTGTGTTATCGGTGACGGAGTTTGAGTTGTTAAATAGGTTATCAAAGAAAACGCCCGTTGTAATGCTTGCACCATTCGCAGTAAAAGTCGCTCCCGTCGTGATCGAGAGGGTCAGAGGGGTGCCCCCGGTCCCTCCCGTGACGCTCAAAACAATTTGAGCTTCGCTAGAGTTCTGGAAGCTGAATAAAGAAAGCACGAGCGCGGCGAACGAAATGACTCCGGCTGTTCGCGACAAGTTGGCTAATGATCTGGGTTTCATGGGGTAGTTGATGTCGATGCGGTTTTCCTTTTAGGTTTAGTGATTTGTGATTTGAGTTGGTTGATAGATCAAACAGCACACCTGTGCCTTTTAATCAGTCGTTTTCGGCCATCCATTTCATGCTTTGAGTGAAATTGTGCCAGATTAGAGAGTGTCGAGAATAGTCGTCTTTTTGTGCTACACGAAAAAACGCTAGAATACGCAGGGTTTGCCTCGAGAGAAACTTGTTGCCCAACCGAAGCTCGAAAACCCAAAGACTGAGAACAACAAAGTAGAGAATCGAGGTTTCCTACCTCTATCAAACTAAGAAAATGATTAACAATTCGCGCCCCACCGGGCAGATTTTTAAGCGCAAAATGCTGGTCCATTACCAATGCTCGGCATCAACGAATCAACGACGTTATTGAACTAAGACAAGTAAATGCCAAGAGCCTACATCAAACCGTCAGTAGCCAGTTTCTACGCGGCTCGTCCGGCCCGACAACTCGCGCTCTTGGCAAAGCAGCAGGCGACCAAAGATCGGTGGGACGCCGGTTGTTCTGGATTCAAAATCGTCTCTTCGCTAGAAACCCTCGACGAAGTCGCGACGAGCGAATCGGAGGAGCGTTTAGCGCTGGTGGCGGAATTACCGCTTTTGGAAGTGATCGAGGATGTTGCCGATCTTGCAAATGATATGGTTCTATCGGGGAGAGTCCCAACCACGGCAGCTTCTAATGCGATTCATATTGCGATTGCGTCCGTTCATCGGGTGGAGTTGCCACCACTAACTGAACGCTCCCGACGGTGCAGAATGCTGAATTCACAATGAAATCGATCGATCAATTCGTCCGAACTTGTCGCTGTCTCGTCATGAGCAGAAGTAAAGGCTGGCCGACTCAAGAGATCGGGCAAACTGATCTGGGAATGATTATTTCGCTCCTGCTGTTTTCTATAGGTCTACAAGGCATGAGTCAAGAAGCCCGGCCAGTCCACCGCATAGATGGATCCTTTGTACGAGATTGGTTGATTCTTGGGCCGTTTCCCTCGAAATCAACCGAAGTCGACTTTCTCGAAGAAATGGGTGGTGAAGAAAACGTCCACCCAACAGAAGGTGACTCGGTTACCGCGCCAGACGGGACTCAGTTGATTTGGTCCAGAATAAGCTCGGACTACGATCTTGTTGATGTTGAAACCGTCTTAGGTTACCAGCCTTGGTCGGTTGCCTATCTCTATTGTGAACTCGAAACCGATCAGACTTTCGAGGGGCATCTTCGCATGACTGACAGCCGCTCGACCAATTGGATCGGCTGGATCAATGGCGACAAGATCGAAAGCACCTCTCTCAACGGACACGACGTGAGCAACATCCCGCACTGGCATAAGGCACCTCTTAGACAAGGACGAAACGCCTGCCTAATTAAGATCATCGCTGAACTCCAAGAAGCGACTTTCAGTTTTCAACCACTTCCACCTGAAAGCAACTCCATTGAGCTCAAGGTCAATGGAGTTCACGGGCAACCAGCCTCCGATGCGTTGATCCAAGTCTACGAAAACGGACACCCCACATGGTTTACTCGAACTGATAAGGATGGACTAGCCCAACTATGTCTTTTCCCCATCCAAAACACCACCAGCATCCGCGTCACGTCTCAAAATGCTGGCACCTGGCTGATTAACGAGGATTTCGAATCCCGAAGAAACCGGCGCATCAATCTAGAGCTCGCGACGAGCGAATCCATCTCTGGAACCGTCACGGCTCGAGACGGTTCTAGTCTAGAAGCTGTGGTTGTTCAGGCCATTTCAGTGGATGGCGGAGAAACGGCAAATTCATTGGAGCATCAACAGTCGGCAAACGATTCAAGGTCCCTTGCAGAGACAAAACACAGCCGAAATCCGGACAGCCCTTTTGCCCCAAACCTTACCACGGCAAGCCCCAGCACCAGAACGGAAACCCAGATCATCCAATCCGACAACTGGTTCACTCCCTCATTACTCCCCCTCCCTCCCTATTCGGAAACCGTTCACTCTGATTCCGAAGGGAAATTTCAATTCGTGAACCTGATGCCAGGTTTCTACCAACTACGCTGTCACACCTCGTCTGGTTTCGCCAAAGCAGTGTTTCCACATGAGGCCAAAATGCCGACAACCATCGAAGTAAAACCGGGAATTCCCGTTTCAGGAATTTCGTTTGAGATTGCCAACGACAAGAAAGGCACCTGGAGTAACATTGTTACGAGAAAGGGCGTCACGGAACAAATGGCAATTAGCGTGACTAAGGCCCTAGATGGGACGCTGTTGATCGGAACGAACGAAGGAAGCATATGGAGCTACGACGGCGCCAAGTTTACTGGATCGCTTCAGACGCAAGCAAATCAAGTAGAAATGATGGTTACCGCCCCATCCGGAAGAACCTGGACTGCCACTCAATTTGGAACGACTTCATTCTTGGCCGGTTCGCCCAATTCAGCAATCCACCCCGAGCAATTGAAAGAAAGGCAAATTAGAAGTCTATCTATACTTAACGATGGGGCTCCCCTATTTGGAACAAGAACGGGCATAGTCCGATATCAACACCCGCGAATCACCAACCCCATGGCAACGGAAGGGCTTCCTGTGAACTCTATCTACAGCGTTTTAGAGGAAGCAACAGGGGATATGTGGTTAGGATCAATCCTCGGACTTACTCATAAGTACCAAGACGGTGTATCGGTTCCATTCCGTAATAATCCCTTCACTGCGCGAGCAATCCAACACATCTACCAAGATCCTACAGGCACCATCTGGTTCTGTGTACGCGAATCAAACTTTGGCGGCCTCTTCCGCTTCGACGGCACCAATGTCTCCCGTCTCGGTGTCGAAGATGGTCTCCCAAACTCTTCAGTTATGGAGATTGGTGCCACATCTGACGGCATCCTTTGGGTGGCAACAAGCAATGGACTATCAAGATTCGATGGCGAAACGTTCGTAAACTACACCACTGCAGACGGACTAAGGAGTAATTTTATCCACGACATGCACATCGATACCGACGATATTCTCTGGCTAGCCAACGGAGGGCTGATATCTCGTTTCGACCCCAATTCCATATCAGGATTCGATTCCCGGGACGGACTCCAAAACCCTGGAAACAGTACCGTCCCGGTGCTTTCTCTAGAACTAGATCTGGAGGGTGGCCTGTGGGTAGGGACAGAATGGGGAGGGCTCTACCATATGCTCCCCAATGAGCAGTCCCTAAGCTCTATTGTTCCCGACCTCTATGTAAGGAAGCTTCACCAAGATTCGAAAGGCCCCTTATGGCTAGGAACCTCCGAAGGAGTGATCCAACTGAATGACGGTGAGATCAAGCAAATTCTATCTCGCCAATGGATCATATCGATGGCAATCGACGATCAGGGAGGCTTGTGGTTCGGAAACGGTTGGCGAGGTGGTGGAGTCTCATATTATGCCCCTAATACCACTACTGAAATAACCTTCAACTCGTCAAACGGTCTACCTGACGACCAAGTTTGGGCGTTGACTGCGGGACCAAATCAAAAGATGTGGGTAGGAACCAGTCAAGGAGCCAGATCAATCGACCTGGCAACAATGAGACTCGATGACAAACGACACCCGCTTCCAGAAACGAGCTTCTTCAATATTCGAAAAGACGACAAACTCGCACTGTGGTTCGCTAGCAATGAAGGACTGCATCACCTACAGGATTCTGACCTTACAACTTACGATTCAAGCAGAGAGTTACCCGACGGTGTCTACTGGTGCAGCGCCAAAACATCGGATGGAATTGTTTGGATCGGCTCGGCAAATCATGGATTGATCGGTTACGATGGAATAGCCTCTACGACTATAGACAAGAGAGATGGACTGAATGGCAACAATGTTTTCACGCTTAAGTCGGATAAGGACGATGTATTGTGGCTAGGTTTCCTCGAAGGGGGCTTGTCGCGTTACAATCGGAGCAAATCCCAGCCTACAGCACATCTGACTGAAATCGATATTGGCGAGCACATCTTAACAGATTTTTCGGTGCCAGCTATTGCTCGGACTGGTGATCGTCTTACGATCCGCTATCGAGCGATCGATCAAAAAACCCACCCGGACAAGAGACAGTTCGTCTACCGACTCTTCGATAGTTCCAACAACAGCATCTCGACCTCGGTCACCAAGGAGACAACATTTGATTGGGTCCCCAGCGAACCCGGTCACTATCACTTTGAAGTGCAGGCGATCGACCGAGACCTAAATTATTCGAAGGCAGCACGGGTAACGATACATGCAATCTATTCTTGGCATGCCAATCCCTGGATCATCACTCCAGGGTGTATCGCAGCAGTCGGGCTCCTGCTTTGGGCCGTGATCGGCGTTCGTCTCTTTCTGTCCAAGCGCCGTGAAACAACAAGAATGGAAGAGCGAGCCCGCATCGCACGAGATCTCCATGATCAAATGGGTGCCGGCCTGACCCACATTGCTATGCTCGGAGAAATGCTGCAGACTCAAAAGAATCAAACAACCATTTCAGAATCGCTGGTAGGTAGTTTGACCCAATCGGCCTATGATCTCTCACGTACGATGGGACAAGTTATTTGGTCGACAGATCCGACCCAAGACACCTTGAAAGGCTTTGTATCCTATGTCACCAACTACGCAGAAAAATTCTTCGAAGTCGATCCGATTCGAATTCGGTTCGACATGCCGTCGATCGTTCCCCATATCATGCTCCCTGCTCCTTTTCGGCATGAGCTATTCATGGTCGTAAAGGAAGCACTTACAAACGTCGCAAAACATTCGAAGGCAACCGAAATCAGGATTGGACTGGAACATAAGAAGGAAATTCTGCAATTGACTATCGAGGATGATGGAAATGGCTTTCCAATTGAAAATATTACACCAGATCAGCACGGGATCGAGAATATGAAGAAACGGGCAAACGATTTAGGGGGATCTTTCGAACTTGAAACAAGCAACAATGGAACAAGAATCAAGGTCAAGATCTCGCTCTAACGATCTTCCAAACCAATCTAACCAGACGAGAGGTGGGCCGTTTTGGAAACTTTGATCAAGTCACTTGTAACCTACTTAGCGCTCTGTCGTCCTTTTGTGCGACTACTAAACCTCAGAAGCCTCTGGTAGGATCCCACGAGAGAATCATCGTGTCTATTCAAGTTGCTATAGTTGAAGATAACGATCCCCTTAGAGGGAGCTTGTCAATGCTCATCGGAGGGAGTGCCGGATTTGAGCTCATAGGAAGCTACTCCGATGCTGAATCAGCCATCGAAAGCCTACCACAAACCTCACCGAACGTAATACTGATGGATATTCAGCTTCCTCAAAAATCAGGAATCGACTGTATCCGGGAACTCAAACCAAAATTAGCGGATACACAGATCATCATTCTTTCCATACATCAAGACGAGGAACGGGTCTTCGAAGCACTGCGTGCCGGAGCGATCGGATATCTCTCCAAAGACACCGCACCTTCCGTCATATTAGAAGCGATCGAAGATGCGAATCGTGGTGGATCCCCGATGTCGAGCGGTATCGCGCGAATGGTCGTCTGTCACTATCAATCACCGCCTACTGCCACCGGTCAGGAAAAAGGTTCCGAAATAGCACCTCATCTATCCCCGAGAGAGACAGAGATCGTTGAATTACTCGTAAAAGGCTTTCGATATAAAGAGGTGGCAGATCACTTTTCTTGCAGCATAAACACCGTCCGCGAACATCTTCGCCGCATTTATGTCAAGCTGCATGTCTCCTCGTCTCGCGAGGCTGTCGTGAAGTTCTTGCAGAGACAGCATAAGTGATCTAGCGATTGTCCAATTACTTTTCTGCTTCGATCGTGTGGGTCGCGAATTACTAATACGCCCGTGTTGCAGGGACAGAGTAATCGTTCTTCCTCGTCTCGTAGTGTAGAAAAATTCAGATCGTAGCCTTTCACCCCTTCTTTTCGTCACGCTGCGTGACAATGATAATAGTTGAGCATACCTCCGAGGCGTCGCCGATTTGTGATCCCGCCCGCGACGCTGTTCTTTTGGAATTCTGGCCGAATGATCTGACTCTCGATTCCCTGATGGTTCCGTTCCCTATGATAATGCTCCAAATATTCCGTAATCGCAAACCGAAGTGATCGCTCACTAAAGAGGATCATTCGATCCAGACACTCACTCTTTTTTGATCTCACAAATCTTTCGCAAAATGCATTCAGATTTGGAGAGCGTCTGGGTAGGCGAACCGAGTTCACTCCAGCATCATTCAAAATCTCTAGGAAGTCTGCAGTGAACAATGGATCTCGATCATGTATCAAATACTTGTAGCCCACTAAAAAGCCATGGTGCTTCCGTCATCAAGTGTGGAAAACTCACCCGAACCTCGGCCGAAGCCCAATTCCAATCACCGTCGAATTGCCGAATAGAAGATACTGCATCAGAGAAACAA
>CAJXVR010000315.1 GCA_913061285.1 uncultured Verrucomicrobiota bacterium
CGAGATGTAGAGAGGTCTCGTGGGCTCGGAGATGTGTATAAGAGACAGCTCTCGAGTGTGCCCGTTACCCGGCTATCCGCGACCCAAGAACGCTTTCTCGCTTGACTCTAAGAGCTGGGTTCCTGCTGAAGATTCTGATCTCGCCCATTCAAGCAGGCAAGCTCCGTGTCAATGGAATCCTCTGGACCGCAGCTCCGAACAATCCTTCATTGGCTCACCAACTCCTCCAACTCCCGTTTGAGATCTGGCAACTCGCTCTGATACTCGTTTTCATCAACAACGTTCACCGTCTCCAGCGGATCTTTGTCGTGGTCGTAAAGTTCGCGAGCGATCACTCGACCGGACTTGAAATCACGCCATTCGGTATACCGAAATTGATCGGTGCGCATCGAGTATCCCATCGCTTCTGGAAGTTTACCCCGCAGGTAATTCGGTCTTGGCGTCTGCGTCAGGACGGCGGACTTAAATTTGGCACTTGGATCCTCAATGAGAGGGACAAGCGACTTTCCTTGAAGCTCGTGCGGCGCTCTGAGATCACATAGCTCAAGCAAGGTTGGGTAGACATCGAGTAATTCTACCAAGGCCTCGGTTCGTTGCGCTGAACGCTGGCCTGGCATCGAAAGAATCATGGGAACAGCGGCATCCAATTCGAATGCGGTCGTCTTTCTAGTCAATCCATGTTCCCCCAAGTGAAGACCATGATCAGACCAAAACACAATAACGGTCGTTTCGCGCAAGCCGAGTGAATCGATCGCATCCAAGACCTTCCCCACCTGAGCGTCCAAATAAGTGATTGCGGCAAGGTGCCCGTGATGCATTTCACGCAACGCTTCTCGATTCGAAGAACCATCATATCTAGAGCTCGTCAGCGCAATCTCAGGAATATTCTCAGGTGGGTCCAAATGGATTGGGACAGGAATCGCATCTCTCGTGTACATATCCCAATATTTCTTAGGGGCATTGAATGGCGTATGTGGTTTCCAAAAACCCACCGCCAAAAAAAAGGACTCTTCGCTGGTCTTCAGCGACCTCAAGGCATCAACAGCCTTGTTTGCCACACGGCCATCGTAGTAGGCATCGTCAGGCACTTCTCGACATTCGATTCCACCGGCACCAGACACCAGATTTGGCGGGAGATCACCTGATATCTGTGGCTGATCGTTGCCATGAGTTGCGTAGTGAAGAAACTCCGGCTGACTCCAAGAGACGCGATCCCCGCGCCACTGATCTTGACGCCAGTTGTGAAAAATCTTCCCTACGCATTGGGCTTCATATCCCTCCTGCTTAAACAATTGAGGCAAAGTGACCAGGTCAGGGAGATTTTGACGGAAGTGAGTATAGAGATCCCACACCCGCAGTGTATCCGGGCGCAGCCCCGTCAAAAGAGAGGCTCGCGAAGGATTGCAAACGGTTTACTGACAATAGGCCCGCTCGAACAGGATTCCATTCTCTGCCAAACGATCGATGTTGGGTGAAATAACGTGCTTGTTTCCATAACAACCAAGTTCGACACGAAGATCATCCACGGCGATGAAAAGGACGTTCGGTCTCGCCTGGAGGTTTGTGATTTGAGCCAAGAGACAACCAAAAAGCATCAAAAATATCGACGATAAGGGTTTCCGCTGCATAGCGATTTTCTCCAACCGATTACGGAGCAAAACTAATTCTGCAATTGGCACAATAAACAGGATGGAACACCGAAACTCACGTTTTTAATGCCCCCCATCCACATCCTTTCCTCCCTCAATCCCATCCAACGGCACCACTCGTCACTAGCTTTAATTACTTCGATTTGCGGTCGGCCATCCTATCCTTGTTCGCAGCCTCAGGTAACACAACGCTGCTACCCAATATCAGAAATCTCTCTCGCTCGTTGACGGAGCCTATCTGGAATGGCGTCTTTACCATAAAGGAAAATTGCCACCATAAAACGACAGGGTCAAGCTGGTGAGCGTTACCGGACGCTTTGAGATACAGGGAGTCAATATCAGACTTGAAAGCAGTCTTCATTCCTGGAGAGGTCCCGGATAAGTCTACCCTATTCAGGTGAATCGAACGAGGCCTCCCGCAGAGCTGGACCGACCCGCTATGAATGCCCTCTTACATCCTTTTTACAGAATAAAGGTTGAGCGTCCCACGACTCCCCCATACGAATCTTGGGAATTACGATAGCACTTCAGACCATGAAATCAATCTTCGGCCACGGGCTCACCTCGGCGAAGATCGGTGCCTCCCTTTTCGGTAACGAGGGATTCACCAGCACGTAGGCAATTAGAAAGTTCAATATGCTCCGGACAAGGTCCCCAAGGACGCTTAATTCTTTACACCACGTTCTCGCCTTCGCTTTCGCGATCGGGACTCTCTACCTCCACTGCCTGGCTTTTGCCCAGCGTGGTGATTCGACGATTCTTCACGACTTCGACGGCATCGGTGATCCTTCATCGCTTCGAACCGAAGGCGCTCGCTTCGAGCTCGTCGACAGCGGTCACGCCGATCGGGGCAACGTACTGCGCCTCTCCTTCGACGCAGTTTCTGATAAGGAAGAAGCCCCTGAGGGTCTGGTATTCGAGAAAAATTCGATGCCCAAACGAGACTTCAGCCAAATCGAGTCTCTTTCATTCTGGGTTAAGAACGAGAGCTACGGCAGCACCTACTTAATGATCTCAGCCCAAGATCTGGACGGGAAGCGAAGCTGGACGAGTCCTGACAGAGTCTACATCTCACCGGGAGCGTGGCGCCACGTCGTCTATCGTCTGGAGCTTCAGGGGCTGGATCGTAAGCACATCGGATCGCTTCACCTTTCCCATAAATCCAGGGGACAGGCACTGTCGCTTATCTTCGACGACTTCGAGCTTCTTTCCCCTCTTGGCAGTCAGCTCGCATCCCTTGAGAATCAAATTCGTAGCGGCATCGAAGCTGTTGAAAGATCGGCCAATCAAATCGGTCTCGAGGCCTTCATCAAGAACGACATTGAACGTTTTAAAACCGAATTTCGCAAAGGGGGCTATTCGGCGACTTCAGAACGTTTGATGGCGCTCTCACAACTCGCACCGAAAGTCGCGGCCTTGGCAGCGACAATTACCTACCAGAGAAACAGCCTGATTTTGAGCGGTAAGCGTGTCACCGACGCATGGCTCGCTGCATGCGCGTCAAAGATCACCGACGCAAAGTCTATCAACCTGCTGGGCACGTCGATCACGGACACCGGCCTGGCTCACTTGCGCCCCCTCGAGCACCTTGAAAGCCTTCATCTTAGCACCCCAGGCATCACGGGATCGGGCCTGAAGGCCTTTTCCAGTGCGAATCTGAGAAACCTGGATTTCGGAGAAAGCACCGGGGTCAACGATACGGGTTTAGAATCGATCGCCGATTTCCCTCAGATCGAGTATCTCAACCTCTCTGACACCGGGGTGACGGACGCCGGATTACGTCATCTCGCAGGGATGAAAAGCATCACATTCCTCCTTCTTGAACGCACTGCCATCACAGATGAAGGTCTGTCGCACTTGCGAAACCTCACCGAGTTGGAATACCTCTTTCTGGGATCGACCGATATCACTAGCCTTGCCGATCTCGAAAATCTGAAAAACCTCAATACGATCGAACTCCACAAAACCCGGGTTGACGACGCAGGTTTTGCCGGACTCGGAGTGCTTCCCAAATTGGAAACACTGAATCTCTCCAAGACAGAGATTCAGGGACCTGGCCTCGCTGCCCTCAAGGACTCGAGACAGCTTTCCACAATCAAACTCAACGGCACGCGCATCAACGATGCAGCCCTCGTTGAGCTGCTTGAGCTTCCGAAACTCAAGCGACTCGAGGTTTCGAGCACGCGCATCACCGATGCCACCCTCGCTCGTATCGCGCGCGCCAAAGGCCTTTTTTACGGACCTCACCTCAGCGGCCACGGCATCGGAGTCGAGCGTCTCACCTACCTGGATATTTACGGCACGAATGTCACTGGCGATGGTATTCGTCGCCTCGGCGCGCTAAAGGGGTTGAGGGAACTCTACGCCGGTGGCACGGGAGCCAGCGACGCTTCGATCGCCGCGCTCGGTGAACTCAACGAATTGATTCATCTCGACTTGCAGGGGACACAGGTGACCGATGCTTCATTCGAGCAGATCGGCCAGTTCAAGAACTTGAATTCATTGAATCTCTCTGACACCGCCGTGACAGGATCGAACATCTCGAAATTGTCGGGAATCGAAGAACTGCGCACGCTGAATCTCGCGGGCACACGAACGTCGGATCAGGCGCTCGACGCTATTGCTCGCGTCCTCGTTCGCGCAGTGAATCCCGAGGACGGTTCAGGAGGTGGGTTCGCATGGTTGAATGATCTCAACCTCGGGGACACAGAAGTCTCCGATGCAGGGCTCGAAAACATCTCGCGCCTGAAACACCTCTTCGCTCTCCATCTCGACGGAACCGACATCGGCGACGAGGCCCTCGAGAAAATCGCTCTTTTGCCAAACCTTCAAGCTCTGTGGCTCGACGGCACCACCGTATCCGACGACGGGCTTGCCGCCTTGTCGAACTCACACAGGCTTCGCACTCTGAGCCTAAAGAGGACTAAGATCACGGACGAGATGCTGAGCGGAATCGGCGCACCGATTCAAGAGCTGACCCTCAGCCATACGGGCATCAGTGATACCGGAGTACGAACACTGACAAACAAGAATGGACTGAAGTTACTAGAGTTGGCTGGCACGGCAGTTACCGATCGCGCCTTGGAGTCGATTGCGCGACTTCCGAATCTACGTATTGTCGACCTCGAGGCCACCCGCATCAGCGATCAAGGCGTCGTGACACTAGGAAAACTACCAGCTCTTGCCAGCCTTCGCCTAGATCACACGTCGATCACCGATCAGGCCGCCGAGTCCCTCGCCCACTTCGCATCGCTCGCCGACGTCTCGCTCGAGGGAACCCGAGTGACCGCGGAGGGTAAGGCCCTGTTGGGGCGACGACGTCCAGAGCTCAACATCAAGCTCGATTATCCAAGAGCGGCTGTGGCATGGGCTGATGGGAAATCGACCAATGAAACACCATGGGCGAATACCACGTTATCCGAAAAAACCACCCTTACCGCTTTGGAGCGACTCTCCGCTCTTCGGTCCCTGAGTTTCCAGCATCGCACCGTCGAGAAAGAAACACTTGTAGCGCTCCGGGATCTTACGAACCTCGAATCGCTGGACCTTGCTGGCACCAAGGTCGATGACAATCTCCTGACAAATCTAATCGGACTGTCTCAATTGCGTGCCTTGCGCCTGAGCCGCACCAAGATCTCCGACGATGGACTTCAGCACCTCGCTGGACTAAAGGCGTTGGAACACCTCGATCTCTCAGGAACTCGCATTACAGGCTCCGGACTGCAACACCTCAAGGGGCTCACCGCACTGCGATCGATTCGACTCAACGAAACTTTGTTGAGCAATGAGCATGTTGGAAAGCTAGCGACGATTGAGTCGCTCCGAAAAATCTCGGCAAGCAACACGCAGCTCGGTGACGCCGGGCTAAGTGCGCTCGAACGCCTTCCCTCACTCTACTATCTTGATCTATACGGAGCGGATATCAGCGATGCGGGGCTCGAGTCGATCGGACGCATGAACTCTCTGAGCCACCTCTATCTGAGCGCAACCGCTGTCACCGACCTTGGCTTGGCAAAACTGGTGGGACTCGAGGAACTCGTCGAGCTTGGCTTCGATGGCTGTGAGATCACCGATCAGGGACTAGTGCACCTTACTGGTTTTCAGCATCTCGAGAGACTGCGACTCGACCGAACTCACGTCTCGGATGTCGGCGTGAACATGATCTCCAAAATCAAGTCACTTCGCAAACTCGAGCTGAACGAGACAGCAATCTCCGATAAATCAGCAGTGAATATCTTGCAGCTTACGACTCTTGAGGCGCTTGAACTGAATGGCACCGCACTGAGCGATCACGGGCTAAGAGAACTCGAATCACTAGCAAGTTTAGAGCACCTCAGCATCCGCGATACCAATGTGTCGCCCACCGGCATCGGAGTGTTCAAAACGAATCGACCGGAGGTGGCACTCACCTTCGAAAGCGTTCCTTGGGAGTTCTCTTGGATTGGCATCACATTGTCCATTCTCTACAGCCTCATCGCACTCACCATTTGCCTCTACGGAGCACACCGTTACTTTCTCGTGTGGCTCTTTGTGCGCGATCGAGATGTACGAAGCGCCAAAGCACCTGAAACCAAGTTTCCCGAACTTCCACGCGTCACGATTCAGATCCCGCTCTTCAACGAACGCAACGTTGCTGAACGCATCATCACCGCAGCCTGCGCCATGGACTATCCGCGGGACCGCTTGCAGATTCAGATCCTCGACGATTCAACGGACGACTGCATCGAGATCGTGCGAGAGTGTTGCAAACGTTTCCAATCCGAGGGTATCGATATCGCGTGCTATCATCGAGATGCGCGGGAGGGTTTTAAGAGTGGGGCGCTGGCCGCCGGACTTGAGACAGCCACCGGCGAACTGGTAGCAATCTTCGACGCTGACTTCGTACCCGCACCGGACTTTCTCCAACGCACCGTCCATCACTTCACCGACGAGAAAGTCGGGGTCGTGCAGGCGGAGTGGCGGCATCTCAATCGCAACGAGTCCATGCTAACACGGTGCCAAGCAATGTTCCTCGACGGTCACCTCGTGGTAGAGCAAGCCACCCGAGCTCGGACGGGACGTTGGTTCAACTTCAATGGCACAGCGGGGCTCTGGCGTCGATCTTGCATCGATAAATCGGGCGGTTGGCGTCACGACACCTTGACCGAAGACACGGACCTCTCCTACCGAGCCCAGCTTGACGGCTGGCGTTTCGTCTATCTACCGGATGTTCAGGCTGACGCAGAGTTGCCGTCGACCATGAGCGCGTTTCTCAGTCAACAACATCGTTGGACCCGTGGCTTACTGCAGTGCGCTGTCAAACTGATGCCGCGGATTATTCTCAGCAAAGCACCACTACGGGTGAAGGTCGAGGCGTGGGTTCACCTGACGGCACCGATTCTCTACGTGGCGATATTCGTGCTTACGGCTTTGGCCATTCCCGCGACGTTCGTGGCATTACCATTATCGCAATTGCGCGGAGCCCCGGCATGGGCGCTAGGCACAGTGGTTCTTTTCGGGGGCACGCTCGCTGCGGCCGTCTTTGTTATGATCGCGCAACGGGCCACCGGGCAGTCACTCGGGGGAACACTTAGGCGACTTCCAGCTCTGATGGCATTGGGGGTCGGTATGAGCGCAGTGAACACCCATGCAGCGTTGGGAGCACTCCTAGGAGTGCGTAGCCCCTTCGTGCGCACACCGAAGTTCGGAGGGCGTAGTGACTCGGAGGCGGATCCCGACGCGCAACGAGGCTCGCATGGCCCGCCCACAGGCACGGTGGAACTGACGATCTCAGGGGTGCTTTACGCTTGCCTTTTCTTGGGATTGAGTCAGGACTTCGCGCTCATTGGTGCGCCCTTTCTCCTCCTCTTTGCTACGGGCTTCCTCTGGGTCGGTAGTGCGCGCTTCGTCGAGTTAGGTCATCGAGTAACAGTCAGTAATGCAGTTCCTTTCCCTGCGATGCGTTGGTCGGCTGTTGCCGCTGTTTTGGCCGTTATCATTGTCATCGTTCTTGGCGCAAACTCGATCTGGAAAGCACCGCCCAAGACCGTGCTCGCGAGTCGAGTCGCAGGTATTGAGCTGATCGACGCAGAATGGAAGGTCCGGGGATCGAGCGTTGCGAAATCCGAAGCTCAACTCGGTGGACTGACGCTCGATGTCGACCTCGATCCGGAATCAAAATCGGGATCACGTGAGGAAGGCGAGATCTTCATCGACCTCACCGGCCCACTGGAATCGCTCGGCACATCGCTATCCGATTCACAGGAACTCGTCTTCGATATTGCTTACCCGCGTCATTTCTCGGGCGAGCTTCAGGCCTTCGTTTCGGACAGCGCAGGGAAGAGTCAATACGGCACCATATCCTTTGTCGAGCGACATGACGCGCTGCGGCGCGTTCGAGTCGGCATCGCTCCCGGTCCCCTCACCCCTCCAATGGGATACACCGATCCGGACTTCGATGCGCAACGACCAATTCGACGCGTTGGCCTAAAACTCAGCGCTCAAAGTGACCGCGTTCGCGGTCGCGGCTACCGGCCCTTCCGCGGCGAGCTGAGGGTCGCGGATGTACGCGTAGTTTCCCGCCACGACTCGGGATCGCCCGAAATCCGATCCATTCCGGCTGACCGCATTCATCGACCGGAGCCGGCTTCTTGGGAAGATTTCCTGGCATCGAGTGGGGCCGATCGTCCCTGGCCTCTGGGCTACGCATTCTCGGGTCCCATCTCCGCAGAACAAGGCAATACCCTCGATCAAACCTATGCGGCGTTGCACCGACACGGCCTCGGCTTCACCCGAGTTTACATCGGCGACTATCGAACGGGACTTGTCTTCGACGCCTCGGGAAGCGTAACAAGCATCGAGCCACAGTTTCTCGAATATCTCGACACGCTCGCAGAGACAGCGAACCGGCATGGCATCACCGTCATGTTCAGTCTCATGGACAACACGATGCTCGATCACAAGGGAGTCGAGTTTCCTCAGTTCGTCGTCGACCGTAACGAGTCAAACCGATTCATTGAGCGCATTCTTGTTCCGATCGTCGAGAGACTCGCGAAACGTCAGGTGATCTGGGACCTCTTCAATGAGCCGGAGAATGTGACAGGAGCCGGACTTTCTGAGGTCCAGGATTTCGTCGACCGCGCCCTCACGGTACTGCGAACGTCCGATGCGACAGCAAAGTTCACAGTGGTTAGTCGCAGCGCCCACGAGCTGGTCTATTGGCGAGGACGAGGTCTCGATATCCTCAGCCACAACGTCTTCGACCAGCTTGGCCTGGCCTCAGCGGAAACCCTTACCGAAACGACCGAGCTCGATGCGCCCATCCTGATCGCCGAAATGGACCCAGGATTGGCTACTGTTGAAGCTCTAGAAGCCCTGCGTCGCGCCGGCTACCGGGGTGTTGGACTCTGGGGGTGGGAAACGGGCGACAAGTACAACTGGAGTGCCGACGAACTCGAGCAAATCATTTCACCACTTGCCCGAGCTAGGGCGACGACGCAGTAAGCGGCCCTATTCAATTATCCTAAAACCCTGAATGAGTGCAGCAGCCCAAGCCGCCCCCGTCCCACTGAAATAGGAAAAGACCCTTTTTCGATTTCATGTCCCTCTCCAGAGCCGCTTGCGATCACGCTCTTCACTCCACGGAGAACGGGATGACTCGAAGGTAATGATTGAAAAACACAAAAAAAAACGTCGATGAGATCGCCCGCCCAGCCTCTTTCTCTGAACTTTTTCATACATCATTCAATTCGCGACTGAACTTGGGTTAAGTCAAGCTGCAGGAACGAAAGACTCATCTCGATAGTTATTATTTCAAGGGCTGACTCTACGCGCGTTAGCCCGCAGAAGATCAGAGGTTTCCTGAGATTTTCTTTGACCTGTGCCACTAAGGGCGACGTATCCTCAATACCGTATATTGCTTTATGGGTATCGGCCGTCGTGAATTTCTCCGCATTTTTGGCACTACGATAGCTGCCGCTGCCAATCCTGCGGCGGCAGTTACGTTGCTAGACAATTGCTATATCTGTCTCTTATACAC
>CAJXVR010000316.1 GCA_913061285.1 uncultured Verrucomicrobiota bacterium
CCGCTCTAGCGGATTCTCAGGCCGTGTCTAGATGGTGAGAGCTTTTACGGATACATTCGAACAGGGTAAACGTGTTTTACGGATACTGAGAATCAGAAGCCTTGGCCTGTAGAGTTCATTCATACGCCATGCGATTCTCAGGACCAACAGCTCACGGTTTTACTCCAATGACTGTTGCGCAGTTACCTGCGTGGGATGGCGTAAAAACGACGTCCGCGTAGCCTTCGTCGATCAGATTCTCGTGGATGCTCTCTGCCGTGAACGCTTGCATCCGATTTCTAGGGTTCGTGTGAGATTGGGTTTTGCGAATAGTATTGGAGATGATTGGAGCCACTGACTGAATGTTTTTCCAGTCTTCAAAAAGTGATCGAAGTAGACCTTGTTCTTTCAACGAATCCTCAGCAACCTTCATGAGGTGCTCAACGTTGAAGTTCAGCGATGGTTCTGTCACAATCAAAGTTCCGCCGCTGGTCAAGAGTCTTTTGGCTTCGCTTAGAGCCGAGTGGGGATCTTGCATGTCGAAGAAAGCCAATAACACTGTGACCACGTCGAATGACTCAGTATCCAAATGTGGGAGTTCCTCTGCTGTGTCCTCAATGATTCTTAGCCGATCTCTGACGTCTTCGGACTGCTTCAGATGAAATGACCTCAGCATCGCTCGATTTGGCTCGACTGCTGTTACGCGGTGGCCTGCACGGAGCATCATTTCGGTGGCAATTCCTGTGCCTGAGCCCACGTCTAGAACAGTTGCTTTGCCGAGCTGATTTACGGCATTTAGGTGACGATCGACGCACTCGGTGTAGAAGGGTAAATGAGGGAGAATTCGATCGTAGCTGGTTGCGTAAACCTCCCACATCAGCTCATGTGCAAGTCGCTTGTCGATCGCATTCCTAATTTCCTCAAGACTGGGATCAATTTCGAAGCTTAGTAACGATCCAGCACAGCGGCCTGTCGTGGGGTGAATGTTTGGGATTTCAATCACTCTAAGCCTCACTAATCCAAAAGCAGGAGAGTCGTAATCTAGTCCTGTGATCGCCGGGCGTAACTCAGAACTGGAGAGATCAGATGGGACAACAATGTCATTGCATAGGTGACGCCTAAAGACCCCGTTTGGCGGAAGTATCGGCCCGCTGCATCGGGGACGAATCCGATCGATAAAGTATTTGAAATGTTGCCCCTTGCAGCCCGCAGTGTCTTTTCCGAAAAGCTGATCGCACGCAGCGTTCTTGTCGGCCATTTTCCCTGATTGGCCAAGTATGATTTTTGGGCTCGTCGAGTAGAAGAATGCCTTCTCGACGTTGACCGCAGCCATTTCCTTGGGATTCGAACACGGGTCGGGGGAATTCATGAGAGGATCTTGCGCAAATTGAGTTCTGAACTAGGCTTTTAAAAGGGCGATTGCCATACCAAACAGGTCTCGATTTGAAGAAATCGAAGAGGCGAAGTGTTCAATGGTGAAGCCGGTATGCTTCAGCCAGTCGATAAGGACATTCTCTCTAAAACGCCGGAACTCCAGCACGACCATCCCAATGTCATTGATTACCCTAATTATCTCGGCTCCAGAACGTGGTTGCGATGAATGTTCAAAGGTGAATTTTGATGCAAATCTGGATTCTCTAATCTGACGTCCGTTTGGTTCAGTGTTCGCAACTGCACTGGCGTGTAAAATGAACCTTCTGAAAGCAGGTGAATATCCCGATGGCTGAAGTCTTGGTTCGCTCTGTAGGCTCCAGGCTGGTCCAGCGAGTGGAAAGTCAACGAATGCCAATGCCTCACCCTCGCCCTGAAGCTCTCGCAGAAGTGATCGAAGAAAAGGTCCATGCTCCAAATCAAAATTGGCAATCGTTCCGCCGAGTATTGAATAGAGTTTCTTGCCACTAGTTGCTTGTGCGACCGTGCTCGTTGCAAATTCAAGATTAGACTCAAAATCGCACTGAACTGCGAATGGTATTGGAAGGTGCGTCCCAAGATTCCTGACGGTGGTCTGTAGCAGTTCTTTTGAGATATCGATGGGTATATAGGTTTTAGGGGGGCGCAATCTTCTCTGCGCTTGAGCTACTTTTGGCTCGGGAATTAGCAAAGAAAGATCTTGTAGGCCGTCACCAGGTCCAAGGGAGACATATACATCGAATTCTGTTCTTTGAATGGCTGCTCGCCGGTGCTGGAATATGGCTGGAGTCTTATCAGGATTGAGGGGGTAATCAGGTTCTGATGCGACGTCTATCCAGTTGTTTTTTGCTCTCTTCCCGGAATAGAGTGCTTCCGCTACGCTGCGTTTCTTGGGATCCTCTGTCCCGGCTCTACGTGTCGTGAGTGATGAGTCAACAATGAATCTCGTGTTCAGCATTTGAGTTTCGTGATGACTGTAGGATTACCCGGACAAGTTGCCTCATGAACGGACCGTTCGGCTTGTTCGCCTGTTCTCGGAGTTCATCGTGTCTCGGAAGGAGAGCGAAGGGCTTATCTCTGATGAGCTCTCGCCAAGCTAATGGGAGTCGATTCTTCCATTTCTCTTGTTTGTCATCAGAGTGCAGTGCGTGCGAGACCAAAAGGAAGAAAGGCTTCTTTTCTCCGAGAATATCGGACAACATTGGGTTTAACTCCGCGGCCTCTTGAGTTTCCCCGAACCCGTCAGTGCCTAGAAGAGCGACTAGCATTTGAGACCGTCGAACCTTCCGCAGCAATTCTGGGCGCAAGTTTCTCGTTGTGTTCAAGCTGTCTCGATCGAACCACACGGAGATTCCGGCCGAAGAGAATATGTTTTGCAAATACTGCGCTGTTTCGTAGTCGGTATTGTTGTAGGATAAGAAGACGTCTTGATCGAACTGCCTGCTTCTAAATATGTCGGGAAGATGTAGAATAGTGGACGGATCCCGAGAATCTGGATTCTGACAATTCCAGGAAGTTAGGTTTAAGAATGCGACTCGCAATAGAATTCCACCCTCTTCCTTCGCATACTTGTGTTGCAAGAGTACTGGCCAGTAGATTTGGTCCTGGAACTCCTCAAAGGGATGTTTCTCATTGATCCATGCTGGAACCGTTGCCATCAAGGGTGAACGTTCGCCGTCAAACCGGAGGGCTTGCCCCATGAGAGCATCTTGATTTTGTTTGAACGAGCGGGAATGGGCCGCATGCATATAACTCCGGAGGCGAGTGTCGGCTCGAGGGATGGATGTAGTTAACAGTTCCTCTGCACTTTCTAAACCGTAGAGATTGGCGGCCGCCTCGTTGACTTGAGTGAACCGTGATCGAGTTCGGTTGTCGAGGTCAATAAAGAACTCAATAACTGGATAATCGCTGCTCCACGATGAGGTGTCCTTTTCTTGAATCTGGATCCTTTCGCGCAATGACCTAATGTCTTCATGATAGTCATTCCCGCGTCTGAGTTTGAGTATTCTCTTATTTTGGAGATGAACTGGAAGTTGGTGCGGCTGCGGCTCCTCGTCAGCAGTGAATACGATTGGACGTCCCGTTGCGAGGCGGAAACCGGATTCGACTAATACGTTCTGATTCCAGGGGCTGCTTCCTAGGTCTGCGATGACCAGAGAGGAACGGGAGAGTGCGGAAGTTATCGGTTCGAGAATTGCGGGCTCATCAAAATCATCAGCCCTCTTTAGGTCGTAACCTTCAGCCTTACAGGCGGGGGCGATGATTTTTGACATCTTCAAGTCGGCAATCTGCCGCTCTGGGCTTCCCTCCCTCCCTATTTGCTGAATTAGGAATGCGAGCTTTTTCATTTGCGATCAAAAAGCGACAATACGACGTGGCGTTTCGAGATGATAGTGACTTATTTAAGGGGGCTGCAACTCAAAACTGAGTTAGCTATTGACACATAGTGTTTCTAGGTTTTTTTCGAAACCTCATATATTGTTGAGTGCTGACCGAATGGTCTGTCCGGTCTAAGGAATGTTTGAGGCTCAGTAAATCATTGCTAGCTCAGAGAAAATGAAGAAGATGGCTCTTATTGTTGCCGCCAGGTTCTATCATACTTTGAGGGCGAGATTGGCTCGTGAGCCTGAGATTATCGTGACAACTGGTGGCGTGAAGGGCCGAAGGATGCATCCGAAGAACAAGACTGCCGACTGGGCAATAGCCAGGAGTCCTCGTCCTACAGGTTGTGGGCCGATTCAAGTGAGAGCCGTCGACCAAATGTGTTCTTCTGGATAACATCACGAACGCATAGCGCCAGTCCTATTCCATTACGCGTTTTTCCGAGGTGCATTCCGAACAGGGTTGTCCCTAGCATGACGGGAGCCCCACTGTCGCCCCCCTGGCTCTGGACCGACATCCGATACTCAATAAGCCGCTTAAATCGGAACTGACACCGCTGATGACCGCATCGATAAGGCAGTATCATTAACTCAGCCATGCCGAGGATCTCGACTTTGATCGAGCCACTCTTACCGATGAGCTTCATTTTGGTGCCTGGTTGAATGCCGGCGGGGCGACCAATTCGCAGGGGACGGTTCCCATTTAGTCGACTGCTCACTCGTGAGCGATCTCTCACTTTAGCAATGGCCGCGTCGACACTCAGTCGTTCCCCATCGAGAAACGTACGCCCCAGATCCATCGTCCGTGCGACGGCTGCAACCCTCGGAGAATTCGGAGCGACTAAATCGATGGCGGCAAACCGACTTCCCGCACAACCGTGAGTCCGGCTGGTCAATCCGAAGACATGTTTACAGGAAAGTAGAAAGAGATCTTTCGATTTCTTCTCACGAAGCAAGCAGCAGATCGATCCCGTTTCCCTAGTATCTGCGTTTGAGACCCGTACGTAGGTCCGTTGCGGCGAGAATGAATCCACCTCTACCACATCGGACGGGATTCTGTAGACTTGGCGTCGTCCCCGACCTCTAACGTAGGTCTGAAAGCTCGGCGGGATTTTACGAATCCTCGAAGGCGAGAGACGGCTTTCGTCCAATTTTTTGGAAACGTAAACGCGAACTACCAACTCTCGCCGAATGTTGCCATTCTTCCCTTTCGTTCGAAAGCCGACACCGATCCCCCGAACGTTCGAGCCCAAGTGAGTCTTTGTGCGAGCCCTTTCTCGCTTCACAATTTTTTGGGCTAAACCTAGGTAGAGTTCGCGATCGGATTCCGACAGTTTCCCCCAGCGAATCGCAGGAGGCTTTGGCTCTCCCTGCCTGGATCTATTTGTGGAACTCCAGCTCACGTTGGCCACCGGTTACGCGTTCACTCTCTGAATTGATTAGCGTGTCGAACTCTTTTTGAACGCTCTGCTTAAAGTCTGCCTCTGGGGCAACGGGGGTTCCCACCGCTTGATATACAAGCCGATGAATCCCATTTGCTTCCGTATTGAACTCCATGATTTTCCAATGATTTGCGCTATCGCTTTGCTCTTGGGATTCGTTGATGCGTTCCATTATGGCCTCTAGCTGATCGGCCCCGGGGGGGAGCTCAATCGATTTGATCCGCTCTTTGATCCGCAATGTTTCGGCCTCGGCCATTACTTGTTCCGCAATTGCCATCCGTTCTTCAGCATCGTAATCGTCGACTAAGTCGGTGCCCTGGTTCTCTACCCTGATCACCCACTCTGTTTCTGACTTTTCAATCACGGAGGGTTTAAAGTTCAGATCGCTAAATACTCGCAACTCGAGAGCGGAAACGAAATCCTCAGCGGTGGTGGGCTCACTAATTACGGTGATTGGCTTCTGGGGGAGGTGCTGCCGATCCCCTGGATCGCCCATCGTGCCAGTCTTGTCGTAGAGTGTTCCAAACGGAAGGCCATTGTTCGTCAAGACTTCGACGGCCATATAGCGGAAAGTATTGAAGCTGATGTATTGATATGGATAAACCGGCACTGAGTATCGCCCATTCGATCGATCATGATTCGCCACCAATTCCTTCACCCTAGGCGACGTCAAATCAGAAGCGTGCATGATTCGCGGCGCTTCATCGGAGGGATAGATCACAACAGCATCGGATTTTATTTCGGCGAGCTCTCGAGGTTTTATGACCGGATAAAGTCCTTTGGCGGCATAGTACACCACTACGACCTTAAGTGTCACCTCTGCTCCCGGTTTCAATGTTTCGGCAGGAGAGCCAGATTGCTGCACGAATGTATCGCCGATCCCTTTGAGCGCGTCGGGAGCAGGTATGCCTAAGGCGGCTTTCCCGGCCGCGATTCCAGTGTCAACTAAGTCAAATATCCGCTTATTGATCTCACTGTTATCTGTAAGGGAGTTGAAGCCTTGAAGGCTCCAACTTTGGCCTAGATTGATCTGGAACTCCGCATTCCCAAGGCCGGCGACACTGGACACAACATACTGCTCTTCAAAGTCGGGCAGGTAGACAATATCGAAATTCCCTCGGAGTGGCTGATAAGCAAAGGCACCGTTGTCGTTCGTTACGGCGCGGCGATTCAACCCCGTCGGCTCTGTGGCTGGTGTCGTGTTCGCGCTGGCGGCAGAGGCATCGTTAGAGGCATCGCGAGCCGCTTCGGCCGACTCCTTGGCTCGATCAGCGGCTGCAATAGCATCGTCAGCGGCGCCCTGGGCTACATCATTCGACTGCTCGTCGGGCGAATTTGCTTCCCCTTCGTCGCCAGATTGTTGCAGAAACTCAAACCCTTCGACATTAGCCAGTTCCCTAAGGGACTTTAACGTTTCAGCGGACGGCAATTCTACGGCCTGCACGGGAACCACGCTGGGCACTCTACTGTAGTTCTGACTCAGTTCCTGTCCGCTGGCAAAGTAGCGGCGGAACTCACTGTCCTTGTGGACATCAGTGATATTGACATATTTGCCATCGGGAGACACCTGTCCCTCTACGAGAAAGATATCACTTGTGATCGGAAACGACTCGAAGACATTGACGAATGGACGAGGCAGATAAAATCGAATCCCCTCCATTCGGTCCGCCTTTGCCTGTTGGGCATCGTTCCATTCATTGTATTGCGTCGGCGTCGGAACTTTCTTGACCGTAACAGAGGCACAGCCAATCAGGATTAAGCATCCAACCCCTAAGATGGGACTAATTACTCTTCGTTTCATTTTCTTAGATTCTCCTCGTGTAAGCCACAATTTGTAGCTGCTTGCTCACGTTCTGCCAATTTCCAGCTTCAACCCAATCCAGGATCTTGATTAGTAAGGCGTGGCCGAATTGGGATTGATCGAAAACGCCTCTCTTTCGCTCGCGGAGTAACGATAATAGTGAATTAATCGTAATAGCTAAATTCAGTCCAGAGTATAATTTAATAAATCTTAAGCCCTTTGACTATCAGTTATAGAGTTTCGAATCCTAGCTGGATTTTCTCGAGGGGTTGATCTTCGATTCTGGAGCTGAGTAGGTCTGTACTCTGTATCCGGTGGAGAATCTGAAATGTCCGAATACCTTCTGTCGGTGCTTCCGTCATCAGGTGTGATTACTCCTTTCGGAAGTTGTTGGATTTGAGTGAATTGGGCTGATTTCTGGGCAGAATTGATCTATCGTTTGAGCATCCGTGAAGAAGCCAGCTTCTCACAGTATCTAATGTCTTGCCCTCGTCAGTTTTAGGAAGGCTGAGTTACCGGAGCTTGCTTGGAAATCCGAGGTGGCACCGAGCGGAGTGAAAGCCTTGAAAAACCGCTGAAGGTGACTGGCGGATCTGAATTCTATAATTTGGTTGTTGGCGGTGTGTTTTGGGGTGGACTGTCTTTGCGCCCAGGTTCTAAGAACGCGCCGGAATAATTGAGTAGTGATAGTCGAGCGCCGAGAAAAGATTGGAAGTAACGTTGACTTTCGTGGTGCACTGTTGGAATCGGTGGATTCAAAAGCGCTGAAGACGTCATACATCGAACGACTGACTCGGACTTTGAGGCAGGCGGCATCGTGTCTGACTCACCGCCTTACGCCGCATGCGCGAAGACCCGAACCGCTGAAGAATCAACTTGAGACTGTTCGGTGTTACTACAATGCCCTGATACCGCACAAAGCGTTGAAGTTTGGAACAGAAATTGGGACTTCGGCGATTCATGCAGGGCCAGCGGAATGTCGGCTAACGTTCTGAGAGATCTTGCTTTGGTATCTTGCGCTGTTAGGTTTTTGGTGGTCGCGGGTCCTTGCACGTTTAGGGGCAGAACTTTGACTGGCCTGCAGGTAATGACGGAGTTACAGAAAATTCACTTTAATGACGCTAAGGCGCGGACGTTTCGGAAGCGTGTTGAGGTTTTGGCGTTTAGGTCTGAAGATCCTGTAATTTTCGAAAAGAAATGGGGGGAGCAGAGGCTGCGTGAGGGGAGTTGGATCATTATTCCACTCACGGACGACGGTCGCGTGACGCAGGATATTTATGGCTGTGATGGCGCTGTCTTCCCGGAAACTTACGAGCGATCTCCCTCGCTGCGCCCAAATCAGTTTCGGAAAAAGGAAACGGTTCAGGCTTATCAACCCGGAGTTGCCTTTGAAATCGATACGATCCTTCCCGATGGGTATGTTGAGGTCGCGAGTTCCAAGGCGGATTCATGCGACAGTTGGATTGTTAAAGGTCCCAAGGGTGAGCTTTATCCCATCGAGAATGATGAGTTCCGGCGGACTTATGTCGAGGTTGTTTCCTGAGCTTCGTCTTCTCTCGTCGGGCTAGACTCCTCCGAGACTTTCTATGAGCCGTTGTAGGTCTTTCGAGATCGTTCTCTTGCCGAGTGCAGTCAGCACGTCTCTGAGGAAGGCGAGGTGCTCCAGGACGGAGCTCATTTGTCTTGGAGAGGCTGCTGTGTTCCGAATGCGTTGGTAGGATTCAGCGAGTTTCTCCCATTCGTCTTCCAAACGTCCACTCGCCAACACGGCGAGGAGCGTGTAGTCGCTGTGAGCGACATTGTCCCAGAAGTGTTCGGGAGAGAGGTCCTGATCGGGGCTGATCAGTGCCAGTTTCTGGAGGCGCTGATTGAATGAATTCCCTGCTTTCGCAGCAATACTTGGTTTTAGGAGCCATTCCGCGGTCAGGCCGTTGGTCAATGGGTAGGCTTCGCTTGAGTTCTCAATCTTGGCTCGTTCGTAGGCCGAATGATACTCGTCGGCCATCTTCTTCAGTGCTTTTCTAATTTCCGGGCGGGCACTACTGGCGCTCTTCGAGAGGCTGCAGACATGCGCGAGCCGTTTTGCGCAGCTTCCTTTCAAGGCCAGGCGCTCGCTGGTTTCCGCTTGATCACGACAGCCGCTGAGCTTCTCAAGGCGTTCTTCCGCGTCTCTTACTAGGCGGATGCCTTCTTGGTTCTTCTCGAGTTTGCATAGCTCGACGGCAAATCGAGCCTGCATGTTGGCAAGCTGCTCTTCGGCCCGCTGGGAAGCCCCACTGTCCTTCGCCTTGATCGCCGCTTCGTAGGCTTGGATCGCCAGCTCGTGCTCCATGAGCTGTCCCCAGGCATTGCCTCTCGCTTCTTGCAAGCGTCCGCTCTGTAGCCAGTTGTTCTCAAGGCGTGCCTCCAGATTATCGAGCCGTTTTTTTAATTCAGCAATGGCCTCCGTTTCGGCAACTTTGGCTTCCTCCCCGATGTTGCAAATCTCAACGATGGCCTCTTCCTGGGTGACGGGCTCCCAATTTCTAACGGATCGTTCGTCACCGTCCTTGTGGAATCGATAGTCGGGATCACCATAGCATCTGTCTCTTATACACATCTCCGAGCCCACGAGACCTCTCTACATCT
>CAJXVR010000317.1 GCA_913061285.1 uncultured Verrucomicrobiota bacterium
CACTAGATCGCGCGTCGGCAGCGTCAGATGTGTATAAGAGACAGGGTCAACATATCCGGTTCATCATCCGCAACCAAAACCTTGGGCAGCTTTCCATGCATTCCCCAGTCATCTCGGTGTGCAAAGGAAGGTTGAGTCGCTAAGGCCGGAAAGAGTTCCGCACGTCGAAAAAGCTCCTCCAACCACTCGGCAGGTTTTTCTTCGTTCGGATTATTTGATTCAAGAGGAATAATATCTCGTTCCACCGGCGACACCTCCATTTGCACCGGAACATCCTCTAGGCGCTGAGGCAGCAAGATCTCAAATTGAGTTCCAGAACCTTCGACACTCTCCACATTCACCTTCCCCCCTTGCACCTCAACAAACTCCTTGACGAGCGCAAGACCGATCCCCGCTCCTCGGTGTTTTCGCTGACTGGAGTTGTCCACCTGCCAAAAGCGATCAAAAATGAAGGGGACCTTGTCAGAAGGAATACCAGCCCCCGTGTCGACGACTCGCAATTGAAGTACGCTATCGACGTTCTTCGCCTCCACTTTAATCGTGCCACCGACCCCAGTAAACTTTAGGGCATTGAACACCAAATTCAGAAGAACCTTCTCCATTTTGTCTCGATCTAAAACACCGGTCGTGCACGCATCATCAACCACAGCGGCGATCTGTATTTTCCGCTTTTCAGCAGCCTGTCGAACAGATGCAACCATTCCATTGAGAAACTCCCCGACATCCACTTTCTCCCGATTAACTTCCATCCGCCCCGAATCAAGCCGAACCAAATCGAGAAGATCATTGATCAGCTTCAGCAAACGCATCCCATTGGTCTGCATGGTTCGCAACAACTCGCTCGACTCTGGAGCCCACCCTTCTTTCTGCTTCGCCAACAGAGCGTCCATCGGTGTCAGCAGCAAGGTAAGCGGCGTCCGCAGCTCATGAGAAATATTGGCGTAGAATTGACTCTTCACGCGATCCATCTCGACCAATTTGCCGTTCTGCTTCTCCAGTTCCTCTTGGTTCACCCGCAATTCTGTCCGCAATCGGAACTCACTGAAACGCAGTTGTTCGTAGAAGTAACTTCCGGTAATACTGAATACGGCGGTGACAATTAGGAAGTAGACATTGTTGAAGAAGATATTCAGTTCACCGATTCCGCTCGTCAGACAGGCCAAAAGATAGAGCCCCAATCCGATCAAGAACATCCACAAAGTATCGATGAGGCGCCACCGCAACAAGATCCCCGTGCCGACGATCACCAAATTAATCCCTGCATAATATGGAGACTCGCCACCATCGGTCTTAAAGATCATCAATGCCATAAAAACCATGGGCAATGAAACTTCCACCAAACCCAGCGACCGATAGAATCGTTTTCCTACATCCGTCGCGAAAAGGAACCACACAAGCCCCAGAAGAACAGAACAAAGCACCCGGTAGCCGAAGAATGGAGGGACAAACTTTGGATAAACAAAATAATCCAACAAGAAGCCCATGGGCATGAAAATAACACCCAAAATACAGGCAACTCGGTTGTTGCGAATGATGATATCTCGCTCACTGGCCTGAAAGGCAGCGAACGATTTAGCGTCTCCGGCAGCTGGCTGAAACCAATTCATTCCGGTTTTCGAACCTGCAAGAAAACGTTAACACCGGTGCTGTCAGTGCTCACTTCGACTGTCTTAGGGTCTGCTCCCTCAGGCGCCAAAGCTAAAAATGTTTCATCGTTTCGATAGACCAAATGCCAATCAACGACGAATTCCATCCAATGCCGAGATGGATTGTCAGAATGAACATTGGTAGCGATCAGCAAGCCACCTGGCGCCAAGAGGCGATAGAAGAGCCCCATCAAGCGCTTACAAATCTTGTCCGATAAGTAATCAAACAAACCGGCACAATAGACAATGTCGTAGCTATTCAATTCAAAGCCGCCTCCAGGGCGAGCGGCTTCTCTCAAGATTTGGTGTACCGATTTGAGACGCGTTTCTATTTTCGTTTTCCGACCGTGCTCGATTGAGATTTTCCCGAGCGTATCAGTGACACTTCTTAGCGTTTCCTCATTAAAATCTAACAATAGAAAATCAGCGTTATCAACGACCTCCTCTTCTTTAAGAAGTCGCTGAATCTCTTGCGCCGGCCCACAACCCAAATTAAAGATCCGCGCGCGCCGCCCTAACTGACGCACCCGATCGGTTTCTGTCTTGAGACTCTCCACCAATAGTTTGATTCGATTCTTGTGCGCGGCAACCGGTGCCGTATTAAGGAAAAAGGTATTGAGAACCTTGGCGAACATCGAACTCCCCTCATAGGGCTCCCGAATCATCATGTTCACCATTTCGTAGTCCCCCGCGTATCCCAGAGGCTTGTAAAAGGTTCGCCAACTGAATGGAGCACAAAGCACCAAAGGATGTAACTGGCGTTTGACGTATGCCCGGTGCAAAGGCTGCAATTCTTCCGGCACGATATCAGCAGCACCCTCAAAGCGCTCAAAGAACTGCGTCACCGTCGGTAAGGCTGGACTCGCCAACTGTTGAATCACCTCCTTCTCGACCGTCGCTCGATCTCCTCCCGGATGGGATCGCACAGCGAACTCCAGTTGCTCCATCCAACGCCGAAAATCAACCAGGAAGCCCTGAAGATCAGAGACGACGAGTTTGAAATCCGGCATGACTTGATCCGCTTTCTTACACTCTGCCAGAAACTCGCCGAATTCGCTTAACAGACGCTCGCGTTGATCAACTGGCGAAAAAAGATCAACATCCAACCACGCATCATCAAGGCTCGCTTCGCAAACCAAGAAAATACCGGTGTTAACCAAGTTGCTAACAACAGCTCTTCCGGAATAAACGAGCCGTTGATTGATGAAAATCTTGAATTCTTGAAGAACCTCGGATAGCTGGAGAATACTGTAAGGATTGTAAACCTCGAATACCACCAGGTGGCGCGTCATACGCACCGGAGTCGCCCGTAGATCGACGCCCTGGCTATTCCGGCAGCTTACGATGCTTTCCTCGTTCTTAGCCTCTTGTTTCGTTGCGTCCATCGTATTTCTAGTCTTCCAATATCGAGCACCAGTAGCCCTGTCCCAACCAGCCTCACTCGAACTCAATCCAGCTAGCGATGTTAGAAAAACTCAACACCACATTCCAACCCCAGACTATAGACTGCTTTTAGGTCTGCCGCAATTTTGTGTTCGCACACCTCTCTCGCAATTCAGTCAGCCCTAGACAACGAACGAACCGACCTGTTCGAACCGTCACCAGTGCTAACTGACAAAGCAGCCCCAGTATCCGACCTAATAAAACGACTTCGAACAAGTGTTTTCCCCCACTTGACGCCTTTCAGTTGAAAATGTCGTATTAACACTAGGCTTTAGAATTGGAATAAAAACTCGGCAGCTATCGATCTCACTCAAGTTTCATGACTGCTTTTTGAATTAATTGCAGATCGGGATCCTTCTTTGCCATCGCTAGGATGGCTGAGCGAGAGCCATTCTTAATAGCTCTCTTTAGCAATCGAATACCGGATTCAGGATTTCCTAAGCGACACTGATAGCAGGCAAGATTGTAAGGCACCAAGACATCCTTGGGAAATCGATCCAAGGCAGGATAGAGAGCATCGTGGGCTTCCTGAATGCCTCCGCCCGGCATTCGGCGAATCGCGTAAGAATGGTTGATCCACGCGCGGAGATCGCCCTCGTCAACGTCGAGATGTTGCTTGGCAAGTAGATAAGCGTCAGACCAATCTCCGTTCGCCGCGCAGAGAGACCACTTGAGAGACAACACGTCCGGATGACCCACCACCGATTCATCAAGCCCGCTCAACTCTTTGTCAGCCTCTGATGGACAGTTCAGTCCCAACCACCCCTCAGCAAATTGCAGCCGAAGCAAGGTTCCACGAGATAGTTCACCGGCGTTCCTACTCATCTCGCTAGTGGAATATTGGCCCTGAACATCGCAACACTTAAGGAGCCTGGGGTCAGAATGCCAAGCGTTGCCAAAGGCTAATTCGTCCCCACCTGATCACGAATTGGCCCAACAATTTGCGCACTCCACTTTTCTAATTCTGCCATTTCTGGGCCCTCCAACAAAAGACGCGCTTTAGATTCCGTTCCTGAGTAACGTAAGAGCACGCGTCCCCCTTTCGGATCCAGGGCCTTCCCTGCTTCAGCGACCAACTCCATCACTCCATCGAGATTCTCAAACGGGACCTTACTTTTCACCGGCACATTGGTTACCAGCTGTGGGAAACGAGTCCACGATTTGGCCAATTCAGCCAACGATCGATTCTGAGATTTCATGATCCCCAGGATTTGAAGGGCAGCAACCAGTCCGTCCCCCGTAGTACTATGATCACCAAAAATAAGGTGCCCACTCGATTCTCCGCCCAAATTCAACTCCTCACGCAACATCAAATCAATAACATGCTTATCACCCACCGGAGTCCGCATCACTTTGCCGCCCGCTTTCTTTATCGCAATATCAAGGCCTGCATTGCTCATCACCGTCGCAACGACCGTTTTCTTCTTTAGCGTGCCCTTTGCCAACATATCTAAGCCCGCAATGGCAAGCACATCATCACCGTCTATCAAACGCCCTTCATCGTCGACGAGTAAGACCCGGTCCGCGTCGCCGTCATGAGAAATACCAAGATGTGCTCGATGCTCCCAAACTCGACGACAAATACTCTCAGGATGCATCGAGCCGCATTCCTTATTAATGTTCATCCCATCGGGTTGATCCCCATACACGAATACCTCGGCACCCAATTCACGCAGGACACATGGAGTGGCCTTGTAGGCAGCTCCATGCGCACAATCAACAACGATCCGCATCCCATCGAGGGTCACGCCTCTCGGTAGTGAGGACTTCGCATATTCTATATACCGCCCCAAGGCGTCATCAATTCGAACGGCCTTCCCGATTTCCCGAGCGCTCGGACGAATGGATTCAATTTCACCACTAAAAACAAGGCTTTCTACTTGTTGTTCAATTTCCTCATCTAGTTTAAATCCATCTGGCCGGAAGAATTTGATCCCATTATCATCGTAGGGATTGTGGGAGGCTGTGATCACAATTCCCGCGTCGGCCCGGAGGCTTCGAGTCACGTAGGCAACTCCGGGCGTTGGCAATGGCCCAATGAAAATCACATCAACCCCCATTGAAAGAATCCCTGAAGAAATGGCATTTTCAAGCATGTAGCCCGACAACCGAGTATCCTTCCCAATCACGATTTGATGCTTCCCATGCCCCCTCGGCGTAGACTCCATCTGCCTAAAGACATGTGCTGCAGCACGCCCTAACTTCAAGGCCGTCTCAGCTGTCACAGGCTCCACATTCGCCCGCCCCCTTACACCATCCGTTCCAAATATTTTTTTCAATCCGTCTGCCATAACTATAGAAATTTGATTGGTTTAGCGCCGAGGATTGCCCCCAAAGACTTGAACACTAACCTCTCGCGGCTCAACAAATTCGGCTGCCAAGCCGTCACCGAGCTCGAGTTCCAAAGAGGCCCGAAAGCGATTGGTCATTGGACGCTTAAACAAATCAGCAACAACCCTAATCGAAGAAAGATCTGTCTCTTCAAGAATGTGAGTCTTCGCCTTGACCTTCACCCGGGCGAAGGCTGGTTCAATCAAGAATTGATTCGTTTCTGAAGCCCGTTTCAGCACAGTTATAGGAACGTCTTCGAAAACAAAGGTCGCCATTGGCCCTCTGCCCAAATCATCTTCCCGGCTCTGCTCAATTACGCCTCCCCATACAGCCACCCAAAGCACCGTCGCCACTAAGACCGAAGTAATCTTCCACCAGAAATTCCTGATTACCAAGCTATAAACATCCATAGGAGGCAATACTACTTTGTGCTCGAAAGAGAAGGCACCGGACTTTTTGACGCAATTTTCTCCCCTACGAGCTTCGCCCAAAGGGACCTTCGAGGTTTAGTATCAGAAACGAGGATGGAGGTCAGAAAAGATCTTAGTTCGTCCGGACTAATCCCACGTACCAATTGCCCGCGATAGGCATGAGAAATCATCCCCGTTTCCTCGGAAACGGCGACAATCACCGCATCGCTTTCTTCGCTCAATCCAATCGCAGCTCGATGGCGTGTTCCAAGTGATTTATTCAAATCCTTCCGTCGTGTCAGCGGAAAGATGCCGGCGGCCCTTGCAATCTGATCTCCCCGAATGATAACGCCACCATCGTGAATCGCGTTGTTCGGAAAAAAAATTGTCTCGAGCATTTCAGAAGTCGCTTCGCAGTTGACCACCACACCCGATTCAACGACTTGGTCCAAATCCACAGATTGTTCAATCGCGATCAGGGCACCAATCTTGACGTCTGCCAGTCGATCAGCCGTCTGAACAATTGTCTCGATATTCTCTCGCCGCTCGCGAACGCTATAAATACTCGAAAAATTTCCAATGGTTGCGAGCATCCTCCGAATTTCCTGGTTGAATAAGATTAGGATGGCCAATACTGAAAACGAGAAGAACTCACGCAAGAGCAAGCTCAGCACCACAAGATCAAGTAGCATAGTGAAGGCAAACAAACCGAGAAGAGCTAAAAAGCCCAGTACCACGGGCCACCCCCTGGTTCGACGGACGAACATGAGTATCCAATAAATCCCAATCGAAAGGATTGAGATTTCTAGGAAAGGCCGCCAGGCCAACTGAACTAAGTTCCAATCAAATATCACGTTGCAGCCTCTATTGCCTGCCACATTCGAACAGCCTGGGAGGTTTCAGAAATATCATGAACCCGGAAAATGTGGCACCCAGCCCTGAGCCCCCAACAAGCACATGCTAAGCTGGCGGCGAGCCTCTCGTCTGTCCCTTCAACACCCAAAACCTTACCGATAAACGACTTCCGAGAAACACCCAAGAGAATCGGCCTACCGTGCTTTTTATAGTTCTCAAGATGAGCTAGCAACTCCAAATTATGATCGACCGACTTTCCAAAACCAATCCCAACGTCTAGCACGATCTGTTCCAGCGGCACGCCCACGGTCTCGTAGTGATTGATAACCATTGAAAAATATCGATCCATATCATCAATCACATTGGAGTAGACAGGTGCCTTCTGCATCGTACGAGGATTTCCCTGCATGTGCATGCAGACGTACCCACATTCCGTATCAGCCACCAACTCAAGCATCTCAGGATCTAGCGATGCAGCCCCCACATCATTAACAATCGCTGCACCCGAGGCGACCGCTGCTTTGGCGATCTCAGGTTTATAGGTGTCTATCGAAAGGGTTAGTGCTGATTCTCCAGCAAGACGCTCAACCACGGGAATCACGCGACGTCTTTCTTCGTCAACTGGAACAAACGGCGCCGAAGGCCTGGTGGACTCGCCTCCGATGTCAATAATATCTGCCCCCTCAGCAACCATCTCAAGGGCCCGATCCACAGCGCACTCAGGCTCGAGGAATAACCCTCCATCAGAAAACGAATCCGGCGTGACATTCAGAACCCCCATGATGAGAGGTTTCCCAACATCTAGCACACGGTTTTTGCCTGTCTTCCAATTCATGATACTTGGTGCGAGGAGTGAAAGTGTGTCCTCTAGGAATCTCCAGCCGGCATCGGGAACGCTCCGGCGGTAAGGAAGCCATGGCAGAGGGCCCAGAGACGGCCGCTCAGAACCGCATCACTTTTAAAGAGCCCCCCCAACTCACTGAGTGACAAGAGCATCACTTCGATCAGCTCCGACGTCTCCAACCTTTGACCAGCCCCCTCTTCTGCTTCGACTAAGAAATACTGAAATGTCTCATCACTCAATCCAGCGGATGAAACCAAGCCCCCCGGACTTCGCTCGAGAATCCGCTTCACCCGATATCCTGTCTCCTCTTCCAACTCGCGAGCACAGGTCGTTTCGACCGATTCTCCAGGATCAATCAATCCCGAGGGGAATCCATGCTCATAACAGTTTAAGGGAGAACGAAACTCTTTCGTGATCAAGATTTTCACACCTTCTGAAGTCGCAACAAACGGCACCACCACCACCGCCTCCGTGCGGCCAATGCCATCCAGCTTGCCGCGGCTGCAATAAACCCATCGAACCAAGCGGCCACGAACCTTCGTCACCCGCTCGTACAATCGGAGCCAGCCAGCATCAAACAACAATCGGCGATTCGTCACTTCCTCAAGATCCAATGCAATAGCGAGAGACACCAGGCAAATCCACAGAAAACACCGCCTTTGATTAACGAAAACTCAGCGCATTCGAGAAAGCCCCGAGACATAGCGCTGAAAGCGGGCTGCCGAGCGAGCATCCTCATTCTCTGAGTGGATGTGAAAGAGATTCTGACAAATTCGCAGCAAGATCGCTCTGGGCGACACAGGGGCAAGGAATTCGTCGCGGTAGCCGAACTGGCTCCCGTTCAAGAAACTAATACATTCAGATTTGCTAAGGATTCTCCCACCGTTGAAGGCATCGATGTAGAACTCCTCGCGGGGCGTTTGGAACCGACACAAGAAATGTCCCGGCATTCCGACTCCTTGCACAGGTAGCTTCAACCTCGAAGTGATTAATAAGAGCACGACACTCAAAGAAATTGGAATCCCGACTCTTCGGTCGATCACCTTATTCAGATAACTATTAGCAGGATCATAGTAATTCTCATCATTCCCGGAGAAAGCCAAGTCGGTGAATAGGTATTCGTTTACCACGGCAAAGATCCCGTCTCCCCCATCAACGCCCTCAAGGCGTTCTCTGAGAACTTCCGCAAAGCTATCTAATAGAGCGCGATAACCATCAACACAGATCAGCGGATACTCCGTTTGAGCCAAACGCCAAACCCCATCCTCAAGATCCATCTCCGCTTCTGGACTCACACAATAATCGACAAATTCCTGATCAAATGTCTGCTGTCCCAAGCGCGTTTTGACCAGTTCAATCCGTCGTCGCATCACACCGCTTTCACCTGGTAGCAAGGGAAGCAACCAATCCAGCACCGAGGGCCCATAACTCACTAATTGATCTACCAAGAGCCCTTGAACTGCAGAATCATCATCTTCCAATAGCTTTAGAATCGCCTGGCGTTCCTGCGTCGTCAGATCGGAGAATTCTTTGTGGGTAACGGTGCTCATGCTCTCGCTCCAACAAAGCTGACGCGCCAACTCACAAAAACCAAACAAAAAAAACACTTGTGGCTGCATTGACTGGATTCGCCGAAACGCCATGCCGTGCGACTTGCTAAGAAGCCACACTTGCTGTAAATCCAAAGACCCATGTCGAATCAATCCGAACAGCTTCTCAATCGAGCCTTAAAGCATATCCCAGGCGGGGTGAATTCCCCTGTTCGTGCGTTCCGCGCGGTAGGAGGATCACCCTTTTTCGTCAATAAAGCCAAGGGTTGCCGGATCTGGGATGTTGATGGAAATGAGAGAATCGACTATGTCGGCACCTGGGGACCAGCAATTCTCGGTCACGCTCCGGATTGCATCATTGACGCGGTCAAGGAAACCGCGAGCTTTGGCACTAGTTTCGGCATCCCCAACCCTCTAGAAGTTGACATGGCAGAGCTGATCCTGTCTCTTATACACATCTCCGAGCCCACGAGACCTCTCTACATCTCG
>CAJXVR010000318.1 GCA_913061285.1 uncultured Verrucomicrobiota bacterium
ATCTACACTAGATCGCTCGTCGGCAGCGTCAGATGTGTATAAGAGACAGCTACAAGCATCTTACTGGCGAGCCTGCGCTTGTTGAAGTCGACAATCTGATCAATTACATGCTGATCGCGTTTTATTCCGGGAATAGCGATGGCCCCTTATCTAACTTCCTCGGAAACGAACGTTCGAACAACTGGTTCGCGATTCGAAATCGCAATGGCTCAGAGGGGTTTCGGTTTTTCGTTCATGATGCCGAACACACGCTTGGAGCCCCTCAAAGTGCCAACGATCGGACAGGGCCTTATCGCAGTAGCAATCAGGATCGGTTCCAATTCAGCAATCCTCAATGGATTCATCAAGATCTTGCCAAACACCCGTCCTACAGAAAACGTTTCAGTCAGCTCGCTCGCAAACATTTGACTGGCGACGGGGCTTTGACAACGGAGCGCTCTCTAAAACGATTTCGATTTCGAGCTCAGCAAATCGACAAGGCCATCCGGGCGCAGTCAGCACGTTGGGGAGATGCCGAACGCCGCAATGAGCCGTATCAAGTCGAGGATTGGGAAAAGCGAATACAATGGGTTCTCGATAAAGCGATTACTGGTCGAGAACATGTATTGATTGATCAACTCAGAGAAGACGGACTTTATATGGAATAAGCTCGGCTTTCTGTATTGTTCATTTGAAATCCTCACGTTAATTTGCCCTTACGGCTGACTTCTGTAATAAGGCAGAAGAATCCGATACTTCGAGTAGCATGCGGTATTTAATCACGGGCGGCGCTGGGTTCATTGGATCTCATCTTGCAGAAGAATTGCTTCAGCGAGGAGATTCAGTCACCGTGCTGGATAATTTTTCCACTGGGGCGCACGAGAATTTGAAGCGAGCGGAACAATCCGAGCGTTTCAAACTGGTGTACGGAAGCGTTACCGATAAAGAACTTGTGACCGAGTGTGTCAAAGGGGTCGACAAGGTCTATCATCTCGCGTCTGCGGTTGGAGTCAAACTGATCATTGAGAAACCCATTGAGACGATTGAGACAATCGTCGAAGGTGCGTCCATCGTTTTCGGAGCTTGTGCCCGCTATCGTCTTCCTGTGCTCCTCACATCCACCTCAGAAGTATATGGGAAATCTGAATCCTTACCATTCTGCGAAGACTCTGATAGCATCATTGGCCCCCCTAAGTATCGTCGCTGGGCGTACGCTTCCGCAAAGGCATTGGATGAGTTTTTGGCTTTGGCCTACTGGCATCAAATCAAGTTACCCGTCGTCCTCGTGCGCCTTTTTAACACCGTTGGTCCGCGACAAACGGGACAATATGGGATGGTCATCCCGAGACTGATCCGCCAGGCATTGGCTGGACAGCCGCTAACAGTTTATGGCGATGGGAATCAATCGCGTTGCTTTTGCCACGTCAACGATGCCGTCCGTGCCTTGATTGAACTCCTCGATCAACCTGAATGTGCTGGGGAATTGTTCAATGTTGGTTCGACGGAGCATATCACCATTGCTGAGCTAGCAAAAAAGATAATCGCTGAAACCGGATCCAGTTCTGAGATTAGCTACGTGCCTTACGAGGAGGCCTATGGACAAGGCTTTGAGGATATGCGTCATCGCGTGCCATCGCTGGATAAGATTGAGGCGCAGATTGGCTACAAAACGGAACACAATCTTTCTTCGATTATCCAGTGCATTGTGTCTCACGAGCAAGGGAATGACGCGAATACAAGATTGCCGTGAACAACGGAGGGGTATCTTCTGCTCTACGAATTGCCGTCATAACGGCGATTCCAACCCCATACCGAGATCCTTTTTGGAATGTCATTAACAAGTTGCCTGAGATTGATATCGAGGTCATCTACTGCGCTCGCCAAAAGGGTGATCGTCCATGGTCCATTTCATGGGAGCAGAACTATGTTGCCCATTACCCAAAATCCTTAAATATAGCGAAAAAGCTTGGTCCCGCCGCGTCGGTTTATTGGAACCCCGACATTCGAACGATACTGTCATCGGGCCGCTATGATGGGATAATTATCGGCGGTTATAATCATCCTTCGATGCTTTGGGCCATCTGGTTCGCAAGGCGTCATAAGATACCATACTTTTTAGCCAGCGAATCGTACTTGGGACAGAAGCGCTCGGGCTGGAAACAATTGCTAAAACACCGCCTTGTTCGTTCGATTGTGACGAAGGCAAAAGGGTGTTTTCCGACCGGTAAACTGGCTTCTGAATACCTGATTCACTACGGGGCTCATCCTGATCGTCTTTGTTTGCTTCCGAATATTCCTGATGTCGATCGATTCTACCAAGACGCACGACGTCTCAGTAGAGACCGGGCTAATATCCGAGAACGATTGGGGATCAAGAAACGGTGCATTATTTTCGTGGGCCGATTTATCGAAATGAAGGGCGGCCATTTCCTGATTCGAGCGTTCAAAGAGATTGTCGAAACGACGGAGCCAAACTCGGTCGAACTGGTTATGCTTGGTGATGGACCGAAACGTGCCGACTGGGAATCGATTGTCGCCGAAGAGGATCTCTCAGATCTCGTGCGATTTCCTGGGTTCCAGGCGCCAGAGGCACTGCCAGAGTGGTTTGCCGCCGCCGATGTCCTATGCTTACCGTCGACCAACGAGACTTGGAGTGTGGTCGTCCTGGAAGCCTTGTCCAGCGGATTGCCAGTCGTGATTACGAACCGGGTTGGCTGCTATGCGAATGCAATTACCGGTGACCGAGTCGGACAGGTGGTGGACGCCGGGCAGGTAGAGTCTCTGGTGGATGGCCTTAAGAAACAGTTGGCGCTCGACCTGTCCCGGGAAGAAATGTTCACAACCTGGAAAGCCACTCGAGAATCATTCTCATATGCAACCGTCGCCAAGCGAACATCCAAGGCTTTGCTCGATTGGTGCCGCTAAAGAAACCTTGAGAGCGGTCAGAAGACGCTCATGGACAGGGAGTTAGATGGGAATGCCCACCCATACCCGAATTAAATATAACAAATATTGTGCGAACATTATCTAGCAGAGAGTATCCATGCCTCTTGGATTCCTTTGGGTTTCTTTCCTTGGTGTTTAGCGAGAATGCCAGCCGAATCGATCTGAGATCGGCCAAAAAACAAAGAATGACTTACCAATCACTTTTTCCCGAGGAAACTCTCCCCAGTTTCTGCTGTCATGGCTATTCATCGTATTGTCGCCTAAAGTGAAGTAGTGATTTGGGCGGATCTTTCTCGTTACATCCTCAGTTGGAAATAATGTCGCCAAGTTGTTTCGACTGTACTGTCGGCCGATCTTGTTGTTCACATGGCCGGAATAGATGCTGTCCGTCGGAGGCCCGTCAAAGGTGTAGACAAATTCAAACCCGGGATCGGAGGCATCGAGCGGATAACCATCGATACGCACGTGCCGATCATCCCCGATGCTGACGGTTTCATCGCCTAGAGCGACCAGTCGCTTGATATAATGCGTATGCTGAGTCAGTCCCGGGACTCCCGTTGATTTAAAAACGATGGTATCGCCTCGTACTGGGCGCTTAAAGTTGTAAATGAGTCGATTGACGAACAAGTGATCGCCACTCGTCACCCTCAACCGGATCACGTCATCGCCCTCATTGAAGCGCATGCCCGGCCGGATTTCCGCGCGGCGCCAGAGATCATCTGGAGGAAACCAGAGCGTATGGACGACATTCCCAACTTTGAATCGTTGTTTAGAAACCATCGGAAATAGTCGGACAGGCTCTCGATCGACGATATCAAATGTCCCAGTGGACTGGGCTTTCACTTCGTAGTATTTCTCCCCTTTAACCCAGGAAAGGAACCATTTTTTCATCCCCGAAGGAAGAACGGCATCAGGATTACCGCGAAAATTCTCCTCGGTAATCCCATAGAAAGTTGGCTGCGCGGAGCCAGAAGGAATCGCCATAGGCTGGAAGAAAAAACTTCGAAACCCGAGTACCACGGCTGCCGCAACAATGCCTACTTCGACATTCTCTCTGATTCCTGCGTTCCGATACGGCCGGAGCCACTTATTGGCGACGTCTTCGAGCTGAGTCATCCCCGCATCGACATCCTTCGGGATCACTCCATGATTGATTGCTTGTGTGCTTTCCTTAATGGCGGCTTCCAAGTGGGACACCGCTTCGCTCGAAAGCAAGTCGCGCTGGGCATTCAGGTATTTACGAACCTGATGGCGCATCTGCACTGCCATCCGAACCTTGCGTGATCGCAACCACCGAATACTGAATCGAATCATGACTTCAAAACTTGGACGAAGGCTTCCTGAGGAATGCTCACTGAGCCGACAGACTTCATGCGCTTTTTACCTTCTTTTTGCTTCTCAAGCAGCTTGCGTTTTCGCGATATGTCACCGCCATAGCATTTGGCGGTGACATCTTTTCGGACGGCACGAATCGTTTCGCGCGCAACGACCCGACTTCCGATAGCTGCCTGCAGTGCGATCTGATATTGTTGGCGTGGGATCACATCCTTCAATTTAGCGGCCAAGACTCGTCCCCGGCTTTCAGCTTTTGTCTTATGAACAATACAAGAGAATGCATCGAGTGGCTCCGAATTGACCAGAATGTCGAGTCGAACCATGTCCGATATCTCATAGCCATCATGCTCATAGTCCATCGATCCGTAGCCTCGAGTCAGGCTTTTGATTCGGTCATGAAAATCGATTAGAATCTCGTTTAATGGAACTCGGCTCGTCAGCATGACCCGACGCTCGTCTAAGGTTTCAGTATGGTGCAAGAGGCCTCGTTTTTCTGAGATCAGGCTCATCATGTCACCGATGTATTCGTTCGGACAGATGATGAAAGACTTCACCATCGGCTCTTCAATCGATTCGATGAAATTGGGGCTCGGTAAGAACGTTGGGTTATCAACCTCCTTCATTTCGCCACCCGTCGTGTAGACATGGTACACCACGCTCGGGTAAGTCGCGATGATATCCATTTCAAACTCACGCCGCAGTCGTTCCTGAATAATCTCGAGGTGAAGCAAACCAAGGAACCCGCAACGAAAACCAAAGCCTAGAGCAACCGAACTCTCAGCCTGGTAAACGAACGCGGCATCGTTCAACTGCAGCTTCGCCAAACTCGCTTTGAGACGTTCGTAATCCGCGTTGTTGATCGGATAGATACCACTAAAAACCATCGGATGTATCTCTTGAAACCCGGGTAACTCTTTCGCGGGATTCCGAGAATCGGTCAAGGTGTCACCAACTTTGATATCGAGAGGAGTCTTGATATTCGCGGTAATGTAGCCAGTTTCACCCGCAACGAGTTTCTCTCTGACATACGGTTTCGGGTTAAAACTACCGACTTCTTTGATTTCAACGTTCTTCCCGGAATGAAGTAGCTTTGCTTGAGTGCCCCCTTTGATCTCTCCATTAACCACCCGGATGTGCGTCACAACTCCCTTATAGGTATCGTAGTAGGAGTCGAACAATAGCGCTTGAAGCGCATCATTGCTATCGCCTTTGGGTGGCGGGACTCGTTTGACGATTGCCTCCAGGATCTCCTCGATTCCAATTCCTTGCTTGGCGCTCGCGGCGATGGTTTCTTCTCCCGGGATCGCGAGAATATCTTCGATTTGTTTGATCACGCCTTCGACATTGGCGTGCGGGAGATCAATCTTGTTGAGCACGGGAATAATCACCAGATCCTGCTGCATCGCGAGATGAAGATTCGCCACGGTTTGCGCTTCAACCCCTTGGGCGGCGTCAACGATCAGCAGCGCACCTTCACAGGCACTGAGACTGCGAGAAACTTCGTAGGAAAAGTCCACATGCCCTGGCGTATCGATCAGATTCAGCTCGTATTCAATGCCGTCCTTCGCCTTGTAATACATCGTGACGGGATGGGCTTTGATCGTGATGCCGCGTTCGCGCTCAAGATCCATCGAATCGAGGAGTTGAGCCTGCATATCACGATCGGAAATCGTTCCGGTTAGATGAAGCAATCGATCAGAGAGCGTTGTCTTCCCATGATCGATGTGAGCAATAATACTAAAATTTCTTATCCGATTGATATCCATTCAAATGAAGCGTTCTTCCCCGGAGAATACTAAAACACAGTTATTCGCAGCCCGACCGGGAAACCTGCCGGCGGAACGATACTGAGCCTAGGCTAATAGAAAAGCGGAAAGTGGCGAATCGGCCCTAAATCAACACAAAATTCCGTGATGGGTAGGGTTTGTATTTGGGATTCGAGAGTTTCCCCAGCGGAATTGGGTGTTTAAGCCCAATTCCGCTTTGTGCAATGATGCCTATTCTTTGAAATCGGTCGTTCCGTTTCCAAGATCGATTTCTTTGATCCAAATGTTCCGATAGCGAACGTCATGGCCTTCACATTGAAGTTTGAGTCCCCCGGGACGGTCCGTCACCCCTTTCCCTCCATCGTTTCCGCCGTCAATCCCGGAACGTGCCCCACCCCACACTTTCATAATTGGCTGATCAGAATGAACCTTTTTGCCATTAAAATACATCGTTACTCGTGCAGGATGCACTCGTTTGCCGTCTTGGAACCGTGCCGCTCGGAAATTGATGTCGTAGGCGTTCCATTTACCAAGCCCATTATAGGCATGGTAGGGAGATTCCGACTCGTTAATGATCGCACCCATGCCGTGCTTTGTCTTGTCTCCGTCCAAGACTTGAATTTCATACCGGTTTTGCAGGTAAACCCCACTATTTCCTCCCTTATTCGGAATGAGAAATTCGACGTGCAAGCGAAAGTCTCGGTATTTTTTCTTCGTTACAATATCAGCGGTCCCGTACTTACCGCCAGCAGCAACCGGGTCATCGGTCATGATCACGGTGCCGTCGTCGACAGGGTCATCGACGATCTTCCATTTGATGGGAAGACTTGAAGCATAGCCAGGCCCTTCCCAATAGGTCCACTTGCTATCCAGCATTTCCCGTGTTCCATCTAGAATCTGTTCGGCACCCGGCAGGGGTTTCGCTCCGACACCGACTTCGGCTCGAAGCACTTGAGGCGTGTTAAAACATCCAACGAGAGCGATGAGCGCGAGCGTCTTAGTATTTATCATAAAGTCTTTTATCCTTTGATTCGAAGGTTGAAGGAATGTTACGTGAGGATTTCCTTAATAACCCGACCACTAACGTCAGTGAGTCGAATATCTCTACCAGAAAAACGAAATGTTAATTGTTCGTGATCGATGCCCAAGCAGTGCAAAATCGTGGCATGGAGATCATGCATTTCCAAGGGATTAACGAGCGCTTTATAGCCAAACTCATCGGTTGCCCCATAGCTGATCCCTCCCTGAATGCCTCCGCCACCGAGCCACATGGTGAATCCATATTCGTTATGATCTCGACCGTTTGAACCCTGAGCAAAGGGAGTGCGTCCAAACTCGCTTCCCCAGAGCAATAAGGTCTCATCCCAGAGACCACGCTGACGTAGATCTTGAATCAGTCCAGCGATCGGTTGATCAACGGCCCGAGCGTTGTTGCCGTGATTGTCCTTAAGTCCGCCATGCGCATCCCAACGTGAATACCCATTGACCATGGGTATCGTCAGTTCAACAAAACGAACGCCTCGCTCAACGAGGCGTCGGGCTAGGAGGCACTCACGAGCATAGGTCCGCGTGTGCTCATAGGGTGCGTCCAGTCCATAGAGCTGCTTGGTCGCTTCGGTTTCTACTGAGAGATCGAGCAATTCTGGGACGGCGACTTGCATTCGAGCGGCTAGTTCAAAGTTTTTGATGGCTGACTCTAGTGCGTCGTTGGATCCGAGTTGCCGCAGGCCTTCACGATTGAGTCGCCGAAGGAGGGAACGCTTCTGCTCTTGCAACGCAGTTGAGTTTTCTTGGGCTTCGATATTGGCGATGGGTTGTCCAACGGCATTGAGGAGCGATCCTTGGTAGACCGCAGGCAAGAATCCGTTGCTGAAATTATCAAGCCCGCCCGAGGGGATTTGTCCGCCGTTTAGAACGATGTAGCCCGGAAGGTTCTCGTTATCGGTTCCTAATCCATAGTTTGCCCAAGCCCCAGCACTAGGCCGTCCTTGAAGCCCAACCCCGCTATGTAAGTAGTAATTAGCACTTGTATGCTCTGGGAATTTTGAGGTCATCGACTTGAGAAGGCACAAATGATCCAGTTGCCCGGCAACGTGTGGGAACAAGTCACTCGACCACATGCCAGACTGCCCATATTGAGAGAACGTCCACGGAGACTGATGCACCTTACCGATATTGGCAAATTGGGTCTTCTCGAGTCGACCGATAGCCTTTCGAGGGTCTTGGCCATTGTAGCGGGAAAGCGCTGGCTTGTAATCATAGGAATCAACCTGCGAAACACCCCCTTCCATAAACAAGAAAATCACGTGCTTACAACGAGCGATGCGATGAGGGGAGTGCGGCGTTTCCCCTCGGCGGGCCATACCGCCCTGCTCTGCCAGGAGCGAAGACGCGGCCATCGCTCCAAAGCCGGTGGACAGTTGCTGCAACATGCGCCGCCGGCTTAGGCGTCGAGGGATGCTTGGGAGGCCAAAATTAGGCGAAGAAACACTCATCGAATGTAAACCAATTCGTTCATCGCCAAGAGAGAATGGCAGAGATCCGTCCACGGTTTGAGAGGCTCGCCCTGTCCCGGGACAAAGGAGCGGAATGTAGACAGCGCCTCTAAGCAAAACTCTCGTTCGGCCTCTGATGGGAGTCGGCAAAACGCTTCTTGAAAGGCGAGCTTTATTCGCTCTTGATCGGAAAGATCAGGCCGATCCAATAGTCGCTGGGCCCAGATTTTGGCTTGCGCATGGACAAACGTATCGTTCATTAGGGCCAGTGACTGAGCGGGGACGTTGGTGATGTTGCGCTTGCCGATTGTACTAAACGGCGTTGGATAGTCGAAGGCTGTCATTAATGTTGGCAGAAAATTTCGCCGAACGGCCACGTAGACCGATCTCCGACCATGTCCATCCAGCGGCCCGGACTCACCCGGGCGGCCTCGACCGACGACGAAGTCCGTAAGATGGACGGGTATGGACGTGCCATACATGCTTGAATTGAGACTTCCGGATACTGCGAGAACGTTATCACGAATGGCTTCTGCTTCAAGTCGGCGAATCGGAAAACGTGAGAGCAGCACATTCTTCGGATCCTTCTCTGCGGCCGCGAGTTCATGCTGCACACTGGACATTCGATAGGTTCGAGAAAGGACAATTCGGCGTATCAGCCGTTTCAGGGACCAGGCGTCGTTGTTTACAAATTGAATGGCAAGATAGTCGAGCAATTCCGGATGACTAGGGCGTTCCCCCAGATACCCAAAATTGTCGACTGTCGGAACGATGCCGCGACCAAAAAGGTGATGCCAAACACGGTTCACAATCACACGTCCAGTAAGCGGGTTCGACGGCGAAGCAATTGACTGAGCGAGCTTCAGTCGGCCACTACTCTCGCGACCAAACACCTCGGTGGATTCAAAGGCAGAAAGAAGGCGACGGGGGGCAAGGTTTCCTGGACGCTTCGGACTGCCACGGATAAGAATCTGTCTCTTATACACATCTCCGAGCCCACGAGACCTCTCTACATCTCG
>CAJXVR010000319.1 GCA_913061285.1 uncultured Verrucomicrobiota bacterium
TACGAGATGTAGAGAGGTCTCGTGGGCTCGGAGATGTGTATAAGAGACAGGCGGACCACTCACGCCAACAGGCTCCATTGTAGCATCCAACTCCAGCGCACAGTCCTGGCTTGTCGCCTTCCTCACACTCGGTCGCCCACACGGGTACTACCTCGAGACCGGAACGCATCTTCTTCACCGATTCCACAAACTGGGCTGCAAAATCATTCTCCAACCTCGTAGCCGTTTTCTTTGGGCCGTAATCCGTCGTCCAACGGCATAGCGGATGCCCGCAGCCGCATGCCGAGGGAGCTCCTTGAATATCATTCAGAAAAACGAGTTTCGCCTCCGGCCATTGAACCAAAATTCGTTCAACCTTACTCAGCTGCGCCTCGTAGGCTGCGCGGTAGGCAATCGGGACCCAAGGGTAAACTTTAACGATCTGCTCTTTTGTTATTTTGGGGAAGGTTGGATGAAACCTTCGCCATTCGGGATGCCCTTGAATGCTGGCCATCCACTCGGGATGGCGATCCGCTAACGTCTGATCGCGGGCCACTTCGATCCAGAGCGCTAGCTGGAGTCCCGCCGCCTCGATCTGATTTAACTGATTTCGTTCCGCTTCCGTCGGAGACCATGCTTCCGTGACGTTCAACACCAGGGTATCGAATTCAGATTCCTGCAAATCCTGGATATCCAGTTCCGCAAGTTGATTCCCTTGATACAAGACGCCCTTAACATCCGCTCCCCAGACACTGACCGAAGCGGCACCGAGGGCAAAAAAGCTGAAAACCGCTACCTGAGTGAATCTTATGATGATACGCATGCTATTGCTCATTGACGACCTCTGTCTCCGGATACTCATGCGCCCACGCGTACCATTTGCACTGCAGGGAGTCGATCCAAAGCAATTCCTTCCCTTTTAGGGGGCCATCGACGGCCCGCCCTGCCAAGGTCCAACGAGTATTCGTTTCGTTGTCCATGAATGGTGCTGTTTCTGGAGCGATTTCATCCGCACGAAACGTTAGCTTCTGCCCGTCTACTACCGACTCAAAAGCTACACCACTATGGGTGGGGCCATACCAGAAGACCGTTACCGGCGTTCCCTCAATCGTGTCGTTGTACACCAGACGCTCCTTCTTCGTCTCCAGCAAGTAAGCTCGCCCTCTCGCTTTTTCAATTCCCATGACTGAAGATTCGGCGGGCAAGCGGTCGTCGGCGTGACGGATCGCCTGACTGTTCGTCGTGTTCGAATTCGTGGGGATCGCGTTGACGGCATATCGTTTACCGTCGAACAGATTATAGGCGGTAGATTCCGGATGCAGCATTGACCAATGTCCCCACTCGGTTGGAAACGAGGGGACGCGTTTCAGGCGTTCGCCTTTCCTCGGTCCAGCGATGGCTCTTCCGGAAAGCGTTGAATAGAGCGAACCGTCGGGCCCTTTGGCTACCATAATCCCGTTTAGCCAGCCTTCGAATTCATAGCCATAATCCTTTTCGAAGACTGATATAAATCCGGCATCCGGATCGTAGAAGAAAAGACCATAGGTATCATTGATGATCCGTGGTCCACTCAAGAAATGCCGAATCGGAACCGCTCCACCATTGTGTGGTCCGCGAATCCATGCGATTACCGGATCGTCAATCTTGACGAAACCTTTTCGATGCTCCGTAGAAACATAGGAGCATGGAGGTTCGGTCAAACTTTGGTACAATCCCGGTTGCCGCCGAAGGGTGGGCTTTGACTCATCGACTCCCTCAGCAACAAGCGGCCGGCCAGATTCTAACACCACCACAGCCATCGCTCCTAGCACGAGTCGAAAAATACACTTTGAAATCCTCATTTGAACGCATTTAAGAAGACAGAACTTCGTCCAATCTAGTTACACGTGCAATTCGTGCCCAATGCTTGTAGGAATCGCATTCTGGAGGTCCTTAAGATGTCAATTCCTTCTCCTGCTCAGTGCATCCCTTGTGAACCCGCTAGACTCTTGGTGGAAACCAAGACACTGATGTGGAATTCGAAGAAGGTATTCTTGAGGGTGCTCTAGAGAACCCCGTGCTCAACCGCGGCTCGAGGACGAAAATACCGGCAAGTATAGCAATCCAAGGCCAATCAATGCAGGAGAGGCCGTTTAAAGCATTGCCGAAGAAGGACTGATCGCCTGGGCGCCATCCGTGTGTCTGTTCCACTGGAAAGGTTAGGGATGCAATTTTGTCGTTTTTAGCGGGTTCGGCTCGATGAATTTAGAGGGAATCTCTTGTTTGCGGCCCTCGTGCGCATAATTCCGTTGCATTGGGGGGATGAAATTCGCAGACTTTTTGGGATGAGTTCTACGATTGAAGGTCCGGTTTATGTTGTTAAGGATAACATTGATACCGATCAGATCATCCCTGCCCAATATTTGAATTTGGTGCCGACGATTGCTGAAGAGTATGAAAAGCTCGGTAGCTACGCCATGATCGGGCTTCCTGATTCTTTGTATCCAACTCGCTATGTTGAGGAAGGTGAGTTAGATAGCAAATATCCGATTATTATTGGCGGGAAGAATTTTGGCTGCGGCAGCTCGCGTGAACACGCGCCGATTGCTATGGGCTCCGCTGATTGTCGTTTGGTCGTTGCCGAGAGTTTTGCGCGGATCTTCTTTCGCAATTGTGTGGCAACGGGAGAGCTCTATCCCTGCCAATCACCGACTCGTCTCTGTGATATTCTTAAAACGGGTGACGAAGTTTCAGTTGATCTTGATGCCGCGACGTTGACGGTTAAAGCTACCGGAGCGGTCCATTCATTCAACGATCTCGGTGAAGTCCGGCCCGTTGTTGATGCTGGCGGTTTGTTTAACTTTGCTCGCAAATCTGGAATGATCCCGGAAAAGGCCTAGCTCGTTTTTCTTATCAGCATCGGACTGCGGTTGCTGATTACTCGAATGGTAAAAGATGTTCTTCGCCATTGAATGCTAGTGGCATGAGGGGAGATTCGACGGTGAGATCAGTTCGATTCTTTGTTTCTTCGAAGAATGCTTCTGAGGCCTGAATTTTGGCGAGATTGAGCGTATCCTGGATTCTAATGATGCGAGCGTGATCGGCTTGATCGAGCGCAAGTGTATCCAAAACCCGGTGAATCGCTTCCTTGTCGGTGTCAAAGTAGATTGGGATCTTGGCTCCGTTGGTTGAGAGCGCGGTCAGAGCGTTGAGGAATGTAATCTCGTGATCTGTGGCTTCGACGAGCCGGCGCGTCGTCATATCTGCGAGCCCAATACCAATTGCGTTTCCGTGGGTTTCGGGTGTCAGATCTCGGACAAATATGCGGCGGATGTAGGGTTTTGATGGGTTCTCTTGCGGCGATGTCAGGTAGCCGTGGATGCTGCGCCCAATGATATTTGGATCCATCCCTGCCCCGCTAATGTTCTTGCCGATCCGGTCCACGATCAGCAAGTCGATGCTTTCGTAGGGAATCCTTGGCATGAGAGCACTGGCTTTCTTAAAGAGAACTTCTTCCCGGGATTCAGCATCAACTGACGGGACCCACTCGATATGGGCCGTTTGATGGAATTGATCTTCAACCAGTCCGAGTCCTCCAATGAAAGGGGTCGCTTGAGTGAGTAGCTTGAATCTTTCCCTAAGACTCGTTTCGTAACCATTGCGACTTGCTGCACGGTGAAAATTTGAAGCGCCGACCCGTTTTCCTAGTCCAACAACGGCCATCTTTATCAGTCCGCTGCCAATTTTTCCGCTGAAATCGGTATGAGGTTTGATTCGGTTGATGACCATGACGGCATCCGCTTCCGTCGCTGGGAGGGCCCAAACGACTTCACTCCCTTCGAGAGTGTTTCCCACCGATTGGACTTCCATGGTTGCTTTGATTGGAACGCCCATAGATTCCTCGGTGATCCCATATTCGGCGAGTAGCTCGGTTTGAGCGATTGCGGAAGCTCCTCCATGACTACCCATGGCGGGAATGATAAAGGGCTTGGCTCCTCTCGCCTGGAGGCCTTGGACAGTGAATTGAACGATCGTCTTGATGTTGGTGATGCCTCGACTTCCGACGCCAATGCCGATTCGTGTGCCTGGCTGAATTGCCGTCGCGATCTTATCGATCTCGTTCTGAACTGCCTCGGCGACATTGCAGAGAGAGGAATCCGGGAATTCTTGGCCAACGGTGAACATCCTTGGGAGAGGGGATTGTAGGGTGGCTAAGGTAGTGTTCATGAGTTAGAGGAGCAGTATCACGAATAGCGATGAGAAGCGACCGAAACCTCGGGGGTGAATTGGGAATGGGAGCTAGCTACAAAGAGAAGGTCTTCGTCTGTCGGTCTCTCTGTCGCCAGTGTTCTGGTCTTCAGGGTGATGCGGCAATTCTTTTCTTCCTCTTGTCCGCTAGATTCGCCTAAACCGTCCTTTACACCTGTCGAATTACACCTTTAAGTTTCTGCGCTCGTACAGGCATTGGTGAAGCAGACAGCGAGCGGCGACGGGAGAAGAACTGTTATGGCAAAGAAAATCGTAGAGATGGTGCTTGAGTCTGTGAAGATGGAGCTTCCAGACACGAAAACGCTTCGTTTGAAGTGGCCAGAAGACTATGGCGTCGAATTCAAAACGGGGCAGTTTATCACGCTCTATTGGCCGGATTCTCCGAAGTATAAGCGGGCTTATTCCCTTTCGTCGTGTGTTCTTGATTCAGGATATTTTGAGGTTACCGTAAAGCGTGATGGGAAAATGGGCACTCGCATTGTCGATTGGGCAAAACCTGGAGATACCTTGTTTGTTATTCCTCCGACCGGCCGGTTTTTGCCAGTCTTGGAACCGGAAAAGCACTTGATCTGTATTGCTGGTGGGTCTGGCGTCACGCCCTTTCGTGGCTTTGTTCGAGAGGCGACCCGAACGGGTAAGCAAACCAGAATCACGATCTTGTATAGCGTGCGCACAACGGAAGATATTATCTTCGAGGAGGAGTTTCGGGAGCTCGAGTCGCAGAACCCCCATTTTAAATTTCTCGTCACCTGCACTCGCTTGCCGGATGACGCAGAGTGGGGCGGTCGGCGAGGACGAATTGACGCTGATTGGATCCGCGAACAGGTGGTCGATTTACCGAATTCTGTGTTCTATGCTTGTGGTCCCACTGCTCTTGTGGAAAGTACTGAAAAGTTAGTGGTAGGTGAACTGGGATTGTCGAAAGACCAGATTCGTCTCGAGAAGTGGGGGTAGATTGCCTGCAGGCGTCATCTCTTGAATGATCCCTTTCTTGTCAACGTCTAGAACATGCTAAAACGAACGCCGCTCTTCGATACTCATCAATCGCACGGAGCGAGAATTGTGGAATTTGGAGGCTGGGAAATGCCCGTCCACTATTCCAGTATTATTGATGAACATCTTGCCGTCAGGAAGTCGGGTGGGCTTTTTGATATTTCTCACATGGGGGAATTGTTCATCACCGGCAATGACGCGCTAGCATTTGTAAATCGAGCCTTAACCAACGATGCCTCGTGTCTTGCTGTTGGAGAGGGGCAATACACACTTCTTTGCCGGGATTGTGGCGGTGTTGTTGATGATCTCTATCTATTCCGAATTGCCGAGACTGAGTTTCTCTTGGTTGTGAATGCATCGAGAATCGAGGCGGTTGTTGAGTGGATGAATGGGCTAAGGGCTCGCTTCGAATTCGCTGATCTTGGATTTGAGAATCGTTCGGATTCGCTGGGGGCGGTCGCCATCCAGGGGCCAACGGTTGAGAGTTTTATCGATGAATGTTTTTCAAAGGAAAGCATCGCCAGGCGATTGGTGGATGGCGTGAGTGGTCTGAAGAAGAACGAAATCGGTGAGTTCCTTTTTGATGATTTCAGGGTTTGGATATCCCGGACCGGTTATACCGGGGAAGATGGTTTTGAAATCATCGGTGAAAATGACGTGATGCCGCAGGTGTGGCGTAGATTGTTGTCTGTAGGTCATCAGGCTTGCTTGCAGCCCATTGGTCTCGGAGCCCGCGATACGCTTCGTACTGAGATGGGGTATCCCCTCTATGGTCATGAGCTGAGTGAATCCATCTCTCCCCTAGAGGCGGGACTGGGATTTTTCGTAAAACTGAGTAAGGATGAGTTTGTTGGAAAGAGTGCTCTCGCAGCACAAAAGGCAGAAGGATTAAGGCGTCGGTCGGTAGGATTCAAGATGCTCGGAAAGGCTCCGCCTCCAAGGCCTGGCTATGCGGTTTTGTTGGATGGGGAGACCGTCGGTGAAACCACTAGTGGGACGGTCAGCCCTTCGCTGAAGCGTGGGATTGGGCTCGCCTTAGTGAGTGCGGATATCGCCAAGATCGGATGTGAGTTTGCCCTTGAAATTCGAGGGCGTTTTTATCCTGCGGTGACGTCAAAGAAACCTCTTCATATAGAATAGTAAGCAAAGAATAGGACTGAAGAATGAGTGTCAACATTCCAGAAGAACTCCGGTTCGCCAAGTCTCACGAATGGGTGCGGGTTGAAGGGAATATCGCAACCGTCGGGATTTCTGATCATGCTCAGGAAGAGCTGACAGAACTGGTATTTATTGAACTTCCTGAAGTGGGGCGCGAGCTTGAGCAAGAGGAGGCGTGTGCCGTTGTCGAGTCGGTAAAGACCGCGAGCGATATTTATTCACCCCTAACGGGTAAGGTTGTGGCGACGAATGAGCCCGTCTCTGAGAATGCCGGCATCGTGAACGATGAACCATACGATGGGGGTTGGTTGTTCAAACTCGAGATTTCTGATGCTGATGAGCTTGACGGATTGTTGACCGCTGAGCAATACCGCGGGCAGATCAACGCCTAGGGCAGGAATGCTGTCGCGGTGGGCCTTGGTCTGGGGTTAGCATTTCGCTATTCACGCGTTCATTGCGCGTTTGTCGTCGACATGTCGAGATCCGTGGCGCTTGAAGCGGATTCACTGCCTCAAGAAACAATCTCGATTCTTTTGTTTTGCTTCTTGGGATCTTGGGCTTCATCTTTGGTCCATGCCAAAGTTGATGTCTCTAATGCTGGCGGGGTCCGTTTTGGTGGGACTTATCACGGTGACTGCAGAAACCCATTCCGCGAAATCGTTCGTTTGGCAAACCGAACAGTTTGCTGATATCAAAATCCTGCGATACCAGGTGCCTGGTTTCGGTTCCCTCCCTCTTCAGCAAAAACGCCTCCTCTACTACCTGTCCCAAGCCGCTCTCTCGGGACGGGACATTATCTACGATCAAAACTACAAACATAACCTCACTATTCGGCGCAGCTTGGAAGTGATTCTTGAAAGCTACGCTGGGGAGCGAAGCGGTAGGAATTGGACTGCCTTTGAGACGTACTTAAAACGGGTGTGGTTCTCTAATGGCATTCATCATCACTATTCGACAAAGAAATTCTTGCCTGAGTTTGATGCCGATTATTTTGACCATCTGGTGACGCATTCGAATTCATCGGCGTTTCCCCTTTCCGCTGGTGAAACGGTATCGCAGTTGGTGAATCGCTTGCGCCCACTGATCTTTGATCCGGACGTCGATTCGAAACGAGTGAATAAGGATGCAGGTGCTGACCTGATTGCGGACTCAGCCAATAATTACTACGAAAATGTGAGTCAGGTGGATGTTGAATCCTTTTATGAAAAAATGCGATGGGCCGAGGATGGGCGTCCGATTTCCTATGGCCTCAATTCGAAGTTGATCAAAGAAGATGGGGTTGTCTATGAGCGAACTTGGAAGATTGGTGGCATGTATTCGAAGGCCATTGAGCAGATCGTTCATTGGCTAGAAAAGGCGGTACAGGTCGCTGAGAATTCGGATCAACGACGCGCTCTCGAGCTACTCATCGCCTATTATCGCACGGGACAGTTACGCACATTTGATCACTACAGTATTGCCTGGGTGAACGATGTTGAGTCAGACATTGATGTCATTAACGGATTTATTGAGGTGTATGGCGATGCGGCAGGCTATCGAGGTGCCTTCGAATCGGTGGTTTCGATCCGTGATCCGGAAGCGTCAAAGCGCATTGCTGCGATCAGTGATGCGGCACAGTGGTTTGAAGACCATTCTTCAATTCAAGATGACCACAAGAAGGAAGAAGTGCGTGGCATCTCCGCGAAAGTGATCAATGTCGTCATGGAAGCGGGAGACTCCTCTCCAGCGACTCCCATTGGAATCAATCTTCCCAACGCCAATTGGATCCGATCGGAACATGGATCCAAGTCGGTCAATTTGGCGAATATCGTTCATGCCTATGATGAAGCGTCGAAATCCAGTGGCTTGCTCGAGGAATTCGCGGCGAGTCAGGAGGAGATTGCGCTATCGAAGAAGTGGGGTGGCTTAGCGCATAATCTCCATGTGGATATGCATGAAGTGATTGGCCATGCGTCTGGAACGATCAACCCTGGGATCGGGACTCCGAAAGAAACCCTCAAGTCTTATGCTTCCACCCTGGAGGAAGCGCGAGCCGATTTGGTGGCGCTCTATTATGCGATGCACCCTAAGTTGATTGAGATGGGATTGATGACGACTCTCGACGTCGGGAAGGAAGCCTATCAGAGTTACTTGCGCGGTGGATTGCTCTCTCAATTGCAGCGGGTTGAACTCGGGGAAAATATCGAGGAAGACCATATGCGCAATCGCCAACTAATCTGCAAGTGGGTGTTGGAAAAGGGGGCTGATGATGAGGTGGTGGTTCTTGAAAAGCGTGCAGGCAAGACTTACGTGGTCATTAAGGACTATGCAGCCTTGACTGAGCTGTTCGGGCAGTTGCTGCGAGAGATTCAACGAATAAAATCTGAGGGCGACTATGCCGCCGGAAAAGCGTTGGTTGAAACCTATGGCGTCCAAGTAGACCGCGCTCTGCATGAGGAAGTGCTCGCTCGCGTTGAAGCCTTGGGGATTGCTCCTTACTCAGGGTTCATCAATCCTCGATTGGACGCTGTCACCAATGAACAGGGGGACATTATTGACGTTACGATTGAGTATCCCGACGATTTCACTAAGCAGCATCAGGGTTACTCCTCTGAATACTCCTTTCTGCCAACTTACAATTAGACAGGGAAAGATATCATGGTACCACGCGAGTTTACCTTTTTAGCGGTCGGAATCGGGTTGATGGTTGGCGTCGTGATGACGGCGGCCAATGTCTATTTGGGACTCTATGCCGGCATGACGGTCTCCGCTTCTATCCCTGCTGCGGTGATAGCGATGGGGATTTTTCGAGGGGTGCTAAAACGTCAAAGTATTCTTGAGAGTAATTTGGTTCAAACCATTGCCAGTGCCGGAGAATCCATTGCTGGAGGGATTATCTTTACCTTGCCAGCCTTGGTCTTGGTTGGTGCGTGGCAGGATTTTCGATTCTGGCCAACCACTCTGATTGCTATTGCCGGTGGGCTGCTGGGGGTTGGATTCATGGTGCCCCTCAGGCGTGCGCTTATCATTGAAGAGAAAGCTCTAACCTATCCTGAGGGCGTCGCCTGTGCGACGGTGTTGGAATCAGGGTCATCGGATAGTAGTGCGGCTGTCTCTTATACACATCTGACGCTGCCGACGAGCGATCTAGTGTAG
>CAJXVR010000320.1 GCA_913061285.1 uncultured Verrucomicrobiota bacterium
ATCTACACTAGATCGCTCGTCGGCAGCGTCAGATGTGTATAAGAGACAGCATAAGTGCGTCGTCTTGGATTCTCGATCGACGAAAAAAGTGCCAAATCCGCATCGGTCGCTTGCATCGGTCCATGCGGAGCATTGTAAGACATAAACAAAAACCACGGTTTCTTCGATTCACGTTTCTGCTCCAACCAAGCGATTCCTTCATCGGTAAAATAATCCGTCAAATACGGACTTGAAAACTGCTCAACAGCGATGCCATTCCGTTCTAACTGATGCTTCCCCTGGGTAGGAAAGTAGCTATGGCTTCCGGTCAGCATCCCTGAGAAATGCCCAAAGCCTCTTCGGTTGGGATGGAATTCCGCCCCTAGACCTAGGTGCCATTTCCCGATCAGAGCAGTGTCATAGCCAGCATGAGCCAAGTGATCCCCCAGCGTCTTTTCTCCCGGGACGAGGCCCAGTAGTTCTGGGCGCGTGTCGTAGGCCTTCGGATTCTTATTGAGATTCTCCTCATAGCCAAAACGCCGAGGATCACGCCCAGTCATGAGACCAGCCCGAGATGGAGAACAAACGGGACTCGTGACATAAGCCTGGCGACAAAAAACTCCTGACTGAACGAGACGATCCAAGTGCGGGGTCTTCAGCAACTCGCTCCCCGTAGCCCCCAAATCGCCATAGCCCATATCATCCGCCAGCACGACCAAGATATTGGGACGACTCTGATCCGCTAAGGCATCAAAGCCAATGATTAGAAAAGCGGCGAGGATGACGCCACGCACACCTTTCCTTAGCCCCCGATCAAGCAGCACATTGAAATCCATACTAGTATTCACTTAGAACGCCGACGATACTACGCAGTGACATGCCTAGGACTGAAGTCCCGATCTAGCCCTCGTCTTCGAATAGCTTGAACAATTCTGAAGGCACGCGGGCTGATTCAAACAAGGGAGTCATTTTCTTGATAATCCGCTCATGCCGTTGAGACACGTTATGAGTTTCGCTAGGATCCTTATTCAAATTATAGAGTTCAATAGGAGCGTTTCGGTTGGCCTTCACATTCAACCGAACGGCCTTCCATTTCCCCATTCGGATCGCCTGCTTGTGGCCACGGGCAGGAAACTCCCAGTAGAGGAAGGGATGCTTCTTCTGTTTCGAAGATTTTCCAAACAAGGTAGGCACATAGGAAAGCCCATCAATTTCCAAATCAATTTGCTTAATCCCAGCGAGTTCGCAGGCCGTGGGAAGGAAATCCCAATGGGCTGAGATATGTTCACTCGTCGTCCCTGCAGCAATCCTATTTGGCCACCAGGCGATGAGCGGCACGCGAATCCCGCCCTCATACAAGTCACGTTTGTGCCCTCGATAAATGCCGTTGCTGTTGAAGAAATCAGGACGATGCCCCCCCTCAAGATGGGGGCCATTGTCGGAGGTGAAAAAGACGACGGTGTTCTCTGCGATCTCAAGTGAATGCAACAAGTCTAAAATCTGCCCGACATGACGGTCGACTCTGGTCATCATCCCAGCAAACGCGGCTACCGGATTGGTGACATCAGGCCCTTTGTATTTGCCTATTGTTCCTTCGAATTCAGGAAACTTGGCCCGAAATGGAGCCGCATCGTCCTCTGGCACGTGCATGGCCGCGTGTGGAATCGTCCACGGAACGTAGGCAAAGAAACGCTCCTTCGCATGATCGTGAATGAACTTCAGGGTCTGTTCAGCGATTAGATCAGCGGAATAGGTTCCCTCAGGAACCGATTCTTTCTCCCCATTGTTCCATAGATGCTTGGGATAGAAGGTGTGGGCTTCACGCTGGCAATTGTAACCATAAAAGGAATCAAATCCTTGATTCATGGGATCCCCTTCCGAAGCAGGAGCACCGAGCCCCCACTTGCCAAACATTCCCGTGACATAGCCGGCCTTCTTAAGCAATTTGGGAACCGTCACCAAGTCTGAAGGCAAGGGCCATTGTCCCTCTGGCTGCACTTCTTTATTCCCTCTGATAAACGTGTGCCCGGTATGCAACCCGCTCATGAGGCTACACCGAGTGGGGGCACATACCGTGCTTCCCGCGTAGTGTTGAGTAAACCGCATTCCCTCCCGGGCCATACGGTCGATATTTGGCGTGCTAAATTTCTCTTGCCCGTAGCAACTGAAGTCACCGTAGCCCGCATCATCCAACATGATGAAAATGATGTTTGGAGCCTGCGCGGAATGGACCGAGTCCTTAAAACAGCAAAGAGCAAGGGCAAGCAGAACGAGAGCGTTAGAAAATGGAACTAGTTTCATCGCAAATAGTCAGAATATATCGGAAAACGTCCCGAGCATAGGGGGATTCGTCACAGACTCAATAGTTTAACGACCGGCGAATCACTCCATCCCATTGGCCAGCAGTTAGCGACTACGCGATTGGGCGGCTACTCACATCGACACGGCCATCGCCTCTCATCGAGACCGGAGAAACGCGACCGCATTGCTCTCGGCTCCGAAAACCTCGAGTTTGTTCGAGGCTTTTGAAAGCGGGCAACCCCATTTCAGCGATCACGGCGACCGGACACCCTAGAGCACGCTCTTTTCACATCGTCTCGCAGAGGAAAATACTCGAGTGACTGGAAGTCTTTTGACACCATCCCTAGAATCTCGTCGCAGTCAAGCGATCCCAGTCATGCCTTCCAGAACACGCAAATTCGAGCACCTTGCGCTGCTATCAAGCCAAATGAAGACCTGCTTAAACGCTGGTCTTTCGAATGCAAAAGCTCTGGAAACGACCGGAAATCACATTAGAAACAGCCGTTTGCAGGCAGCGTTCCAGCAAGCAAGTCAAGCCGCTAGTAGGGGCACACCACTGAGCGACGCCTTGCTCCCTCTCCGGCGGCATCTCCCGGCCTTCGTCATCCCCTTCGTGCATACCGGGGAAATCAGCGGAAAATCCGCCGAAGCCTTTGAACACCTGGACCGCCTCTGCGAGAAACTCGTCCCAATTCAACGAATCACACGGCAGCTGTGGTTAATTCCATTCTCAATCATCTCATTAGGAGCCTTGGCCAGGCTTGGCATCGTGCTATTCCTTGGATCCGAACAAGCAATTCAGGCAAGCGTTTCCCAGTTACTACAGGCCGTTGGCACACTGATTCTCTTGGGATTTCTCCTAAGAACGACGGTCACGGGCCGAACCCTAGCCGACTACCTACTCACTGAGATTCCCTACATCGGCCAAGCAGTCCGGGGGACTTCTTTCAGCCTCTTTTTCCAGAGTCTCAACTTTCTCTACAAAGCAGGCGGTCAAGAATTCACGACCATGCTGTCCCTAGCCACCGCGAGCGTCCCTAGCGAGCGGATTCGAAACGATCTCGAACAGATAAAGACTTCAGTCAAGAGTGGCCTCACCCTTCCAGAGGCAATGACGAGACCAAAATTGTTCAGTGAGGAAACACGATCATTTCTCGCAACTGGTGCCGTCGCTGGAAGACTTGAGGAAAGCTTGGACAAGGTGACGGCGGAAATCACCGAATCACTCGACGCACAGCTTGACTTCGCCAAGCTCGTTCTCGCTCGGCTAATGGGTTATGCCGTTGTAGGAGCCATCATCGGAACGATCCAAATATTTCTCTGACCGAAACGTGCTAAGCCTCCCACTGAAGGGATTGACGATACCAACGATAGTAAAGCCCTAAGGCTCGAGCCCAAACAAATAGCACGTAGCATTCGACGAGATGCAACACAGTGCCTAAAATAATTCGAAGAATCCGACTCGACCTCATGATTTCAGATTCCGAAAAATCGATGAGAGACCCAACCCAGACGATAGCGGAGAACAACAGAACAATTCCTAAATATCCCCCCGGAGCCCTTAGAACGGATCTAACAACATTGATCGGATGCGCCGCCCAGAATTCATCCGTCACGATCAATAACAACATCCCCATGGGGATATAACAGAGAGCAATCACGCCAAGCGTTGGGCGTAGCCAATCGGGTGCATCCGTCCAGTATCTCACCAGAATAAAAGGGAGCATGGGGAAAAGGACAATCGCATAAATCGGCACGACAAATTCCCTGAGTTCATCCCAACTGAAACTGAATGATGGTTCATTCGGCATCCGATCTTCCCCACGAATCGTCGACAAGACAATCTCGCGAAACATTGTCAATAGATAGAATCCAACCAATAGACCCAATCCAATTCCCACAAGCCCAACAAAGGCACTAGATATTCCGATCAATAAACCAAGGGATGCCAGAACAAACAGACAATCACCATCAAGGGGATATCCGAATGCCCGCAATATCATCGCGTAGAACGACCAAAGCGAACACGGCGATTTCACTCGCTCACCAGTCTCAGTTGCCGTTACCGCGTCTCCAGGCACGCCCAAAAATTCAACCGTCACAACAACGCCTCCAGCAACGACAAGCTCGCCGGGGGCGACGAACGATTCCACCTGCCGTTGCCCGTCAACACTAAGATCGTCCGCGTCACTCAAATTGCGAACAAACACTTGATACTGTTCCGTCACCGTGATCTCAAGCTGCTCTGGCCCGATCCCTGGCCGATCCACCACAATCGCACACCGCTCATCTGCCCCCAACGAATAGACGCCACGCGGGAGATCCACACTCACGGGACTTCGATTGCCACTATGAATTTGCAGTTTGATCATCAGCCAGCTCTCAGTTTTTCAACGGGAAGTGCGAAAACTTTACCGAACGAGGTTCGATCGAACACCTATAAACCTCCAAACGATTTGTAGGCATGGGACCTCGCAGGATCGAGAGCGGAGCTTGCATGCAGCTCCAGCCTACAACATGATCATGCGCTTTAACGGCCTACGACCATGAAACTAAACGTCTCCCTCTTGATCCTTGCCTTCCTCGCGATCCCACTTTGGCCTCAGATCAAAATCTTTGGAGCCACACCGAATATCGTGATCATTCTCACGGACGATCAGGGCTATGCCGATCTGAGCGACAACCCAAATCACCCGAAGGAGGTGGCTACTCCCAACATTGACCAACTCGCCGCTGAAGGCATCTTCTTCACCCAAGCATACACCAGCGGAGCCGTCTGCTCACCAACAAGGGCGGGACTGATGCTAGGACAATATCAACAACGGGTTGGAATCTATACCGCCGGAGACGGCGGCAGAGGATTCAACCCCAAGACCCCCATCTTCCCCTCATTCCTTCCACCGGCCTATCGGAGCAGTGCCATTGGCAAGTGGCATCTCGGACTCGACAACGACTACCCGGCTTTGAAATGGCACGCCGTGAACCGCGGGTTTACCGAATGCTATAAGTTCATGGGACGAGGCGGCCATGACTACTTCGAATTGAAAGGGGTTAAAGACGATACCTACGCTCCCATCTACCGAAATCTCACGCGGCTCCAATCCGGTGACTACGAGGGCTACCTGACCACCCGGCTTACCGAGGAAGCAACGGCCTTCATAAAACGATCTACCGCCACGCCGTTCTTTCTCTACCTTGCTTACAACGCTGTCCACGCCCCCGCGCAGGCGCCTAGGCAAGACATTAAAACGATGAAGGAACGCTTCCCACATCTTTCAGAGAAACGGGCCACGCTCATGGCGATGCTCAAACATCTCGATGATGGCGTTGGGGAAGTCGTCAACACACTCAAAGAAGAAAAGCTCTGGGCGAACACCCTGCTCTTCTTCCTCACAGATAATGGTGGCGCCAAAGCGATGGAAGCCGATAACGGCAAACTGCGGGGATTCAAAGGAAGCCTCTATGAAGGCGGTATTCGGACGCCATGGATTGTAAGCTGGCCAAACCGATTTCACGGTGGTCGCAGAATCGAAACACCGATCATTTCACTCGATATCCTTCCCACGGTAGTCGAAGCAACTCAGGGAAAAATCGATCCCGTTCATTCATTTGATGGGAAATCAATTCTTCCTCTAATCGAAAGCCGTGGGCACCCCCATCACTCCCATCTCTTCTGGGACAACGGAGGCCCCAAACGTGAGTGGGCCATACGCCATGGTAAATGGAAACTTCACAGCACGCGAGATCAACTAGAGCTCCACAATTTGATGCTCGATCCTTCTGAGAAAACGAATCTTGCAAAGCAAGAACCACAAATCGCCGACAGACTCAAGAGCCACTATCTGGACTGGCGAAAGCAAGTCGAGGCATCCGAACGGATCGCCAATGCGATGTCACGCGAACGATTTGAAAAAACCCGACGCCGAAAGAACGCGAAATGACAAAGCGATTAGATTTAGAAACGTTTCGGCAATTCCTTCTCCATGGGCTCCCCATCATTGCCCTCATTAGTATCCCCCTTCATGCCCTAGCGGCTGAAAAACGCCCTAATGTTCTATTTATCATCTGCGATGATTTGAACAATCACGTCGGGCCAAGCAATTATTCCCCCATCCAGACCCCGTCGCTGGAAAAACTAGCGACCGAGGGCATGAGCTTTCGTCGAGCCTATTGCCAATACCCCGTCTGCGGCCCGTCCCGAGCGTCACTATTGAGTGGCCTCTACCCGGAATCCACCCAGATTCTCGACAACAAGAGCGATATCAGAGACACGCTCCCAGAGCGCCTTTCACTTCCACAAGAATTCAAGGAAAACGGATACTGGACGGCCAGTGTTGGAAAAGTCTTTCACTCTCCAAAAACTCAAGTAGGGACCCCGGCCTGGCACCAGCAAGTTCGATTTAAGAATGACGAACTACCACGAATAACCATAGCCAGGGAAGCATTCGAATCGCAATATGGATCAATAACACAACGCTCCAATCGCAAGCGATGGAAAAGCGAACTCAGCAATCTCTCGACACAGACTAGAGGCCAAACACCCCCGGGATTTGGCCCAACGGAACTGAAAGATCACCAACACAAAGACGGCAAGAACGTAAGGCAGGTAATTAAATGGATTGAAGAGAAACCCTTTAAAGAAAAGCCCTTCTTCATCGTTTGCGGCATCCAGAAGCCTCACGTCCCGTTCCTTGCCCCACAAAAGTACTTTGATCTCTACCCCAAGGAGCACCTTCCACCTGAAACCACGCCTAGGGATGATTGGCGGGACATCCCGGCCTTGGCATTGGTGAAACGCTATACAGCGTTTGGGTTTCAAGCTGAGAGTTCTGATGACGCACTGAGGCGCGACTACATGCAAGCCTATCACGCCTGCATCTCCTTTGTTGACGCTCAGATCGGGCTCGTCCTTAACCACCTAAGAAAGAGTGACTATTGGGAAGAAACGATAGTCGTCGTCACCTCAGACCATGGCTACCACCTGGGAGAGCATTTTCTCTGGGGCAAGGTCAGCCTTTTTGAAGAGTGCGCTCGAACACCACTCATTATTCGTGTTCCAGGAATCACGCCCCCGGCATCAACCAGCGAGTCACTCGTTGAGCACGTCGACCTCTATCCGACTCTCCTTGAGCTTTGCGGACTCCAAGCCCGCCAGCGTCTCCAAGGATCGAGCTTCACGCCGATTTTATCCAACCCAGATCACGAAGGCAAAGAATCCGCTTACACGGTCGTCAGTCGCGGAAAAAAACTTGGGCGATCCATTCGAACCATGCGATGGCGCTACGCAGAATGGGGTTCACCTGAAACCGCAGAACTCTACGATCTAGAAAACGATCCGAAAGAGTATCACAATCTCATCAATTCGGCTGAAACCCGTGCTGTCAAAGCTCACCTTCACCAATTACTGATAAAGAAAACAAACCAAGCCAGCACACTCAACCAAAGCTTATAATCACCAATCCAAAGGAAGGCTTCACGCAGCCAAGAATGTCAATTGAACTCTAGAAGAACGAATGAAGATCATATCCCCCGCCAGCCTAGGCGAGCAATAGGATAAGCATCCCGAGTCCGTCTTAATAGATATTCGAATTCCGGCAGAATCCGAAGAGATTCACGCCTCAGCAGCAACGAATATTCCACTTGATCAATTCAATCAGAATACGATCGAACAGCCAAAGCAAACGGCACCAACGGAGCCGATCTACGTCATCTGCCAAAGTGGAACTCGCGGTAACAATGCCTGCCAAATACTCAGCAAAGCCGGGCTTGACGTTTGCAACGTAGAAGGAGGCACCAAGGTATGGACAGCACAAGGATTTCCCGTGACTAGGGAAAAAAGAGTATTTCGCTCGAGCGCCAGGTCCGTATCGCTGCCGGCTCCTTAGTTCTCTCAGGGGCTCTTCTGGCTAGCTTCGCTCATCCAAACTGAATCTGGCTATCCCGATTTGTCGGTACAGGGCTCGTGTTCGCCGGGATCACTGACACCTGTGGCATGGGCATGCTCCTCGCTAAAATGCCATGGAATCAAAGCAGGGGATCATCGCCACAGAAGAAGAACAACTCAGAGCAAGCAGCCCCTAGAAAGTAAGACCCAATGGCTTTTCAGGCGGATGCGCGCAGCTAAACCATCTTCCCAGTCGAGGCTTGGCGTGGCTAGGTATGAGGGCTGTAGGTCAATCGGCAGCTTGTCGCTGAGCTTTCCACTTCGTTGGTGTTAAGATGGCTAGCTTGTGGGGCCAATTAAATCATCCAACCGCATTCTAGGCTGCTTTCCGATAGTAGAAATTGAGCATTCCTCCCAGCTCGCTCAGGCATTCAACCCACCCTTGTATTTGGGCTCTGGCGTAATGTGTCCGTGCACCGCCTTGTAGGAAAGATAGAGGAAGAACGGCTTATCGCGGTTGGTCTGTTCCTCGAGCCACTCCACCGCGTAACGTGTGAGCAAGGGCATAATGTAACCGCCCTGATTGACGCATTGCCCGTTCACGTTGATGGTGTCATTGGGGGGCGATGGGAAATACTGTCCCTGTCCTTTGAAGCTATCCCAATAGTCGAAGCCCGGCCGCGGATCGTCACTTTAGCGCCCCATGTGCCACTTGCCGACGAAGCCGGTATTGTATCCGGGTTTCTGCAGATACTGGGGGAAAAACACGGTGCCTCCGGGAACCGGGCGTTAGTTATCGATGACGCGATGGCGGAACGTGTAGAGCCCCATCATGTAGGGTATGTCACTTTTCTGCTCGTTTGGACAGCCATACCCGCAGGCATTGAATCCCAGATCCTTGCAGGCCTTCGAGACAGGCTGGTAGTTGCCGCGCCACTGCCGAAGGCCCGCATGGGTGATTCCGTGGGCGAAGAAGGGTTTTCCATCAGGGCTGATCAGCCAGGTGCGGCAGTCGATCTCGGTCAACTTGATCGTGGAGGGCTTTTGAGCCAACGCCGGGAACGGCGAAGTGATGAAAAGGGCGAGCGCCCCAATAACGATGTAATTCATGGCTGTAAGCGCTCGGCAGTTTTTCATTCTATCAGGGGCTCTGTCGCAGGAACTCGCGCCGTTCTTTTAAGGTATGGAGCGGTCCGGCTCGGATGAACTCGGGATAAGATAGCCTCCCAGGCGCAGGTCTGTCACTCGCACGATTATGTCTGTCTCTTATACACATCTGACGCTGCCGACGAGCGATCTAGTGTAG
>CAJXVR010000321.1 GCA_913061285.1 uncultured Verrucomicrobiota bacterium
ACGAGATGTAGAGAGGTCTCGTGGGCTCGGAGATGTGTATAAGAGACAGACTCATTGGGAACCAACAACGCCCCGATTTATTCGAACTCAACATCAAAAAGCCGCGCCCGCTCTACGAGACGGTCCACGAGATCGACGAACGACTCGATCACGACGGAACCATCCGGAAGGGAATCGACCCACTACAAATCGAATCCCTCATCCTGCAACTAAAGGCCGAAGGGATTGAGTCGATCGCAATCGCGTTTCTACACGCCTATCGAAACCCGACGCATGAGCTAATCCTTCGAGACCATCTACAGAAAGCAGGATTTCGATCAATCTCGCTGTCACACGAGTTGGCTCCAATGATCAAGATTCTCCCTCGCGCTGAGACTGCGATCATCAATGCCTATCTCGCTCCTTTGATGAATCGATACATTGAGCAAGTTTCAAACTCCTTGCCGGGCAACACGCTCAGTCTGATGACCAGCGCCGGGGGCCTCATTCCTAGCACGGCCTTTCGTCCCAAGGATAGCCTTCTCAGCGGACCGGCTGGCGGGGTTGTTGGATGCTCCGTGACTGGACGGGAAGTCGGAGAAGAACGACTCATTGCCTTTGACATGGGAGGCACCAGCACGGACGTGTCTCGCTATGATCGACAATTTGACTATCAATTCGAACACCGCGTCGGCTCGGCTCGACTAATGGCGCCCGCGCTTCGTATCGAAACCGTCGCAGCTGGCGGGGGGTCCATTTGCGGATTCTCTCCGCAAGGCCTCTTCGTTGGCCCAGAAAGCGCTGGGGCTAGCCCTGGGCCTGCCTGCTACGGTGCCAATGGCCCGCTAACGATCACCGACATCAATCTCCTTCTCGGTAGAATGGATCCCGACGAATTCGGTATTCCAGTTCAAATCAACGCAGCCGAGGAGGCATTCTCAGAGGTCGTCACCACGATAGAAGCCCAAGGAAAATTGGTCCCCTCTCATGAAATGCTCTTGAGTGGCTTCCTTGACATCGCAAACGAAAGAATGGCGGACGCGATTCGAGAGATTTCCCTTCGTGAAGGCTACTCTCCTGCAGGATATACCATGGTGGCATTCGGAGGAGCTGGGGGACAACACGCCTGCGCGGTGGCTGAACGACTCGGGATGAAACGCATTCTCCTCCCTAAGAATGCAGGGCTCCTAAGCGCTCACGGATTGAGGCATGCTCGTCAGGAGCAATTCGCCCAAGCCCAAGTTCTTCAGCCTCTGAACGAAATTGAAGAAAGCCTTTCAGACACGATTATCGAGTTAGAAGCGGAAGCCTCTCAGAAGCTGCACTCGTGCGGTATCCCTGCGACTGAAATCGAAATCACTCGCAGAATCATAAAGTTGCGACTCCTCGGACAAGAAGCAACCGAAGAGATCGAATTCCAAACGGACCGTTGCCTCCAGAGCGCTTTCCATAGCCGGTACCAAGCGGTTTTCGGTTATCACCCAAGTGGCAAACAAATCGAGGTCGTTTCCATCCATGTCACCGCTGGAACCATCACCCCGTCGATTCTCCCTCCCCCCCTTGACTCAATACGGATTCATTCCTCCCCCATCAAGCACATCAAGCCAAGCAAGGGAGAGACTCAAATTCCTCTTTACTACCGAGACAAACTTGCCCCGCAGTCGCATATCTTCGGCCCCGCTATCGTCCAAGACGCCTACTCAACCGTCTTTATCGAAGAAAACTGGGAGGCGAGCGTTCACCCATGCGAAACCCTCGTTCTAACCATTGCCAATCCAAACAAGAAGAAGCCTGAGACAAGTCAACGAGATCAATTGGTTGAAGAAAAACTGTTCACCCACCGCTTCGAAAACTTGGTGGCGGAAATGGGGTCTCAACTCGAGCGAACAGCCGTTTCTACCAACGTCAAAGATCGCCTCGATTTCTCCTGTGCCCTGCTCGATTCAAAAGGTGATCTTATTGCCAATGCACCGCACATTCCCGTCCATCTTGGAGCCCTTGGCGAATGTACCCGCCGAATCGCGGCACATATTCCAATGGGCCCCAACGATATGGTCATCACCAATCATCCTGGTTTTGGCGGGTCACACCTTCCCGATGTCACGGTTATCAGCCCTGCATACGACCAGAACAAGACGCTCATTGGCTACGTAGCCAACCGAGCGCATCACGCGGAGATTGGGGGGATCCGCCCGGGATCAATGCCTCCCAACGCAACGAACCTTGAGGAAGAAGGCGTCGTCATTCCGCCGAGCTTCCTCTTCAAAGCAGGAGTCTCTCAATGGGATAAGATTGAGACGCTCCTTACAAAAGCTCCCTATTCCACGCGAGCCATTGCCGACAATTTAGCCGATCTGCGAGCTCAGGCTGCCGCGAACCTAAAAGGAGTCACAACACTCCTTACTCTCTGTGACGACCACGGCACAACGAAGGTGCGCGACCATATGCAAGGTCTGAAACAGAGCGCTGCTACAGCCACGGAAATGGCCATCGATTCCCTCCCCCTGCCGGATAATGCGGTCACCGAGGAGCTCGACGACGGCACCGTGATTTCCGTGACGCTTACCCGCTCTGACAAGAAACTGGTCATCGATTTTGCCGGAACGGCCGCCACCCATCCCAAGAATTTCAACACGAACCCTGCAATCGTCCGAAGCGCGGTGATCTATGTCATTCGGCTCTTGGTGAACCAAGCCCTTCCACTCAACGAAGGACTTCTCGCCCCCATAGACATCCGGCTCCCAAGATGCTTTCTCAACCCCTTATTTCCCGCCGATCCGAAGCAATGCCCCGCGGTTGTTGCCGGAAACGTCGAAACGAGCCAGCGCATCGTCGACACCCTGATACGAGCCTTCGACCTCGGCGCGTGCAGCCAAGGGACCATGAACAATCTCATCTTCGGCAACGAAACGACAAGCTACTATGAAACCATCGCTGGAGGGGCCGGGGCTGGCCCTAGCTTTCACGGTGCCGATGCCGTTCACTCCCACATGACCAACACCGGGATCACCGACCCCGAAATCTTGGAAAGCCGCTATCCGGTTCGACTTCACGCGTTTCGGATCCGTTCCGGTAGTGGCGGAAAAGGCCGCTTCCATGGCGGCGACGGAGTCATCAGAGAGATGGAGTTTCTTCGTCCGGTCCAGCTTTCCCTACTCACTCAGCATCGAAGCGTCTCACCATTCGGTGCAAAAGGTGGATCCGACGGGGCCCCTGGCAGTCAAAAACTCTGTCGCACCGACGGCACCGAGGAAACCCTTTCGTCCAGCGCAAGTCCGTCCATAAATGCGGGCGACCGCCTAATGATCAAGACACCCGGCGGGGGAGGATGGGGAGACAGCGACATTCCTCAAGATGCCTAGCGCAAACCCGCAGAATCCCCAGCAAACTGAGATCTCTCCTTGCCCGCAGCGAGAATCAAAGCGATGGTTCATTCCATTGAAACCAATCTACGGTAGAAGAGTATGGCAGAAAAGCGACTGACCCTAGGCGAAGTTTGGCGCTACCGATCCATAGAAAGAAGGGCATTTCTATGGGGGCTCTTGGCACTGACATTTGGCTACCTAGCATTCTTCCTTGGTGGCGGACCAGAACGCCGTGCGGACTGGCTAAGTCTCGCCCCCTTAGGCGTCTTCGCCGTTAGCCTCTTACTCATCCACACAACCTTCATCATGGGACGCTTCCAGGGAGATCCCGGGCTCGTTATTCCCGTCGTCTTCCTGGCGGGCTTTGGACTCCTCGCACAGTTCCGGATGGGGCTCTTTGACTTGGATCAACCGGGGCGCCTTTCACATTTTGCTTACCCTATAGGCGTGATTCTCATGCTATTCATCGCCACCTTCCTTAAGCGGGACCGCTACCTATGGTTGCGCCATCTAAAATGGTTCTGCGGCCTTGGAGCGCTCGCAATTGTTGCGGCTCTTCTCGCCACAGGAAGTCGCTTTCGGGGCGCGCTCTATGCCAGCGGGAATATGACGCCAACCGAGTTTATCAAGGTCTTTGTGGTCCTCTTTCTTGCCAGTCAATTGGCCCGCCTTAGCCAAACCAAGACGAAGAAAAAAGGCGGCAGTTCATCAGAATTTGGCACTATCTTGCCAATCGTCCTTTTCTTCTGCGTTCTATTCCCTCTCCTACTGTTGCAACGGGACCTCGGGATGATCGCAATCCTCGGGGGCTTAGTTATCGTCCTAACCTTCTCGACCACCGGAAAATGGTTCTACGTTGTTTCCGCTCTGGGCCTCGGGATCGTCGGCACGCTCGGAGCCTATCAATTTTTTCTGCACAGTCAGCAGCGATTTCGTGTCTGGCTAGATCCATTCTTCGATCCGACCGGGGCTAGTTGGCAACTCTTGCAAGGGCTCTCGGGCATGTTTTCCGGCGGGCTCTGGGGAGCCGGGTTTGGAGCGGGCAATCCAGAACGCATTCCGATCGCTGCGTCAGACTTTATCTATGCGGTGATTGGCGAAGAACTCGGCTACGTCGGGTGCCTCCTCGTTGTGCTCTTATTTCTCAGTTTTTTCAGCCGCTCCTATCGAGTTGCCAAATTCACGAGTGATCCATTCGGCGCACTCCTCGTCATCGGATTCACTACCACCATCGCGCTTCAAACCTTTCTCAACATCGGCGGTGTCACAAAAACCGTTCCGCTCACCGGGATCCCACTCCCCTTCATCAGCCATGGGGGATCCAGCCTGATCACGATGTTCGTTTGCTTGGGGCTCATTCTCGCCATCGCCGATGGCACCCAACCGCAGCTTGAAAAAGTGGCCAAGAAGAAACCTCGCAAGCGAAGCTCCTAAAACGCCCAATTAGCCCCGATAAAAAAGAAGAGATTGTTGATGCCCCGATTCGACCGAGTGATACCGGCGTTCGATACATGAACAAATCGGCTCTGAATCGCTAGCGAAAGCGCCTCCGATTGTTTCCATTCGAGCCCGAGGCCCGCCTGCTGATAAAACTCGAAGACAGATCCCAGACTTGGCGTCCCAACATCGGTTAGCATGATTCCCGCGGCCCCTTCAACAAACGGTCGAAGGCGCTCCCAACAATTAAACCGATACCTCAGCACTGGAGTCAGCCCTAAAACATAGGCTCCTTCGGGGTCAAACTGCCCCCCGACCATAAACTCGTTTAGAACACCCAATTCCCCACGAAACCAGAAGTCATTGAAGTATGTCCGGTTTCGATTCCATCCATAGTGGATCTTGGAAAGAGCAAAATGGTGGTCCAGGTCAGAACCGAACACCTTCATCCCCAAGCCTCCCCCAAGGGACACTCCGACCTCCTCCGTCCAGGATTCTTCCATTGCCGACGACTGAGACACCACTTCGCCAAAATTCTCACTGGCCATTGCGGGGAGCTGCATAGCAAGCAAGTCCAAACTCAAGACTCCAACTCCGACAAGTGCCCTCCGTGCCCATCCGACAAGTAAAAATTGGTCCGACAATCTGTTCATCATCAACCTCGGGTAAACGCTTCAAATGATTGCACTTAATTCAACCAAGAGCTTTCCGCTCTGGCAAGCAGTACAGACAGAGGTCGGCACGGATCTATTTCCCTTAGAAATCCGCCCTACTCAGCCGATTGGCCACCACTGATCAATCGCTTGAGATCTTCCAACACCAAGTAACCCGCCGGAACCAGAAGCAACGATATCGTGGTCGCAAAAACAACACCAAATGCTAACGAAGTCGCCATTGGAATGAGGAATTTCGCCTGAACGCTTTCTTCCAAAATGAGCGGCACCAGACCCACAAAGGTCGTCAACGAAGTTAACAGAATCGGTCGGAAGCGCGCCACTCCCGCCTCCCTTACGGCATCCATCAGCTTCCCTCCCTGGTCGCGAAACCGATTGATATATACCACCATCACCAGATTATCATTCACAACCACCCCCGACAGAGCCACGATACCAAACATCGAGAGGATCGTAAGATCCATCCCCATAATCACATGCCCCCATATCGCCCCCACCAATCCAAAAGGAATCGCTGACATCACAATAAAGGGCTGCAGGTAAGAGCGAAACGGGATCGCGAGCAGTGCATAGATGATCAGAAGGGCCAAAGGATAGCCACTCATCATCCCCTCCATCGTTTCCGCTTGCTCTCTCTGTTCCCCCTCCCAAGTGTAGAATACGCCTGGGTATCTCTCGGGCACCTTCGACAAGAAGGTTTCCTCTAGATCAGAGATTACTTCGTTCGCATTCGCTTGCGTCGCATCCACGTCGGCTGTCACATTGATCGCCCGCGCCCGATCAACACGTTTGATTGAAGAAAAGCCTCTTCCCAGCTCGACCTCAGCCACTTCGTCGAAGGGCACTTCCACTCCGGCCGGTGTTCGAATTCTCATGTCCTCTAAATCACCCAAGGAACGTCGTTCTTCCGGTGGATATCGTACCATGATTCGCACTTCATCCCGTCCCCGCTGGATTCGTTGCGCTTCTTCTCCATAGAACGCCTGGCGCACCTGGCGCCCTAAATCCAACTGAGACAAGCCTAACCCTTCCGCGGCGGGCTTGATCCCCAGTTTCACCTCCCGCTTCCCGGCGCGAAACGAATCCGAAATATCCGTCACGCCAGGGTAGGAGCGCAGTTTCTGTTTGAGCGCGTCAGCCGCTTCCCGCAATCGCTCAAAATCACTCCCAACGAGTTGCACGTTAATGGCCTCGCCCGAAGAGAAAATAGAGGCCGTAAAAACAAGCTCAGTTGCGCCGGGAACATCCCCTGTCAATTCCCGCCAACGATTCACTAAGTCGATACTACTACTGCCACCGCGACTCTCGGAGGCCTGTAATTCCACATGCACTTCGCCAAGATGGGCACTCGAAAAATCAGCAACGAAATTCCCAGCCCCCTCTTGTTGCACTTTGTTAAACGGCTGTTGCCCGACAGACGCCAAAATGTGCCGAAACACACTAGACTCGCTTCCTGCCTTATCTCCATCGATCTCTTCGCGCAGCGCCACGGCACTCGATTGAATACGTTCAACCGCCTTCCGCGTCACCTTTGCCGGTGTCCCGAGGGGCATCGTAAGAATTGCCGCCATATTGTCTCCCTCAACCGGAGGAAAGAACTGAAACTTAATCCATCCCCCCCCAACCAGTCCCATCGTGACCACCATGACTCCTATCGCAGTTGCGACCGTTAGGTAACGCCAACTTAAAGCAAAGGAAAGCGCGGGCCGGTAGAACTGAAGAATGAATCCCTCTAGCCGCCTGGCAAATTTCGACTGCAAGCGTTCCCAAGCGTTTAGAACAAGATTCTTGTTCTTGCGACCGGGCTTCCAATGGCTCAAGTGATTCGGCAAAACGAACAGCGACTCAATCAGTGAAAAAAGCAAAGTCGGAATAACGACTGCCGGAATCACCTTCATTACTTTCCCCGTACTTCCCGGCACCATCAAAAGAGGCAAGAAAGCCGCCACCGTCGTCAGCACGGCAAAAATTACGGGTTTGCTTACTTCCTGAGCCCCGCGAATCGCTGCGCCCACCTTATCGTCTTCGCGTTCTTGATGGGCATGAATGTTTTCACTCACAATAATGGCATCATCAACAACAATTCCTAGCACGAGAATAAAGGCAAAAAGCGAAAGCAAATTGATACTCACTCCCAACCAAGGCATCACCCAAAGGGTTCCAAGAAACGAAACGGCCAACCCAAAACTCACCCAGAGAGCAAGGTTCAATCTCAAAAACAGGGCAAGCGTCAAGAACACCAGGAGCAAGCCATACATGCCGTTCTTTGCCAGAAGTTGTTGCCGACTTTTCAGGTAAGAAGAATCATCCTGCCAGGTGGTGATTAGCATTCTCTCTGGGAGCCGAGGTTTCATTTTTTCAACGAAATCATAAACCGTTTCAGACACATCAAGCGCATTCTGATCGCCGACACGAAACACCTGGATAAGCACGGATCGCATTTCATCAAACCGCCCTTCTTGGTCCGTCTCTGCAAATCCGTCGACCACGGTAGATACATCTCTAAGAAACAGCTGGGTTCCATCCGGACGGGTTCTCAGCAGAATATTCCCAAATTCTTTACCTTGATAGGCCTGCCCTTTGGTTCGCAGTAAAATCTCTCCCCCCTCGGTTTTAACCGAGCCTCCGGGTAGGTCGAGAGAACGTCGCCGAACGGCACTTGCCACTTCATCAAAGGACAATCCATACTTCCGCATCGACTGCTCTGAGATCTCAATCGACACCTCATACGGACGGACATTTCCAAGTTCCACCTGGGTAATGTTGGGCAAGGAAACGAGTTCATCTCGCACCTGTTCGCCAAAGCGTTTCAACGATTTTTCATCGACAGGTCCGGCGATCGCAATGTTGATCACCTGCTTTCGGATCATGATTTCTTGAACCACAGGCTTCTCCGCTTCCTCAGGAAAAGTATCAATGGCGTCCACCCGCGTCTTCACTTCATCGAGCACTTCCGTCGCATTCGCATTAGGCAAGAGCTTCACCATGACACTCCCCATCCCTTCCCGTGCCGTGGAAGTAATCTGTTTCACATCTTCGAGCCCTTGGATCGCTTCCTCGATCCGAATACAAATCCCCTCCTCGACCTCTTCGGGGGCAGCCCCCAAATACTCCATATCAATTGAAATCATTCCCGAATCCACCTCGGGAAACACCTCCCGCTTGATGGACCCGATCGACATCAGCCCTGCTAGCATGATGAAGATGACAAGCAAGTTCGCCGCGACGCCATTGCGAACAAACCACTGAACTATTCCGTTCATTCGCCCACCCCATCACTACTACGTAGAGCCTTCACCTCAGTCCCGTCTTGAGGAATATCGACAATCGAAACGCACAATTGATCTCCAACTTCAAACCCACCTTGAATGATTGCCCGACTGCGATCTGCTCGAAGAATATCCAGCTCACGAATTCTCAGTAAGCCCCCACTATCAACAACCAAAGCCCGATCGCTTTCCCAAAGTTGATCACGACGAACGACGTAAACGCCTCGTGACGTTCGCCCCTGTATCTCTGCCTCCACGAACATTCCTACCTTCAATGGAGGCGTCTCCGTCGTGGCACCGCCTCGATAAGGATCCGTCACAGCGACCACAACGGAAGACATCCGCGAATTGAGATCCACTTCACCGTCGACACGAACAACCTCGCCCTGCCATCGATACTGTCGTCGCCCAATTTTCCCAATCAAGGTAACCGCCGTCGGTCGTTCTTGAAACGCAGCGCTCGAACGCTCGACCGGCAGGTTCAAGAACTCGAAATCGGCAAGGGGCAAAGGCAAGGTAACCTCCACGCGGTCCGTGCTAAATACCGATGCCAACTCCTCACCCCGGCGAACGAACTGTCCCGGATCAACGGTGGCCGATCTCACCCGGCCATCGAAGGGCGCCACAATCTGAGTTCGTTCGAGATCAAGTTTCGCACGGGCCAAATCTGCTTCCGCGGCCGCCAAAGACGCCTTCGCATCAACCAGCTGCGGTTCCCGTAACAGCA
>CAJXVR010000322.1 GCA_913061285.1 uncultured Verrucomicrobiota bacterium
TTGCAGCACGCTCGGCGGCGCGGCTCCTAGCCAGAAAATCGAGATGGGACGTTTGTGCTTTGTGCGACCGTAGCGACCGAAATCTTCGCCTCCCATGACGGGCTCCATTTGTGTGACTTGATCCGCTTCGAACGTATTGATAAAGACATTGGCGATCCGTTTGGTTAGCGCCGGGTCGTTGTAGGTGGACGGGGTGAATTGGTCGGATCGAGTGACTGTGGGGAGCTTATCATCGGGGACGCCAGCGGCAATAGCCATGCCCCGAACAATCCGTTCAATAGAGGCGACTGTTTTTTGCCGTACTTCGTCGGTGTAGGAGCGCAGGGTCAGTTGAAGTTTTACTTCATTGGGGATGATGTTGTGCTTGGCGCCACCGTGGATTGATCCGACCGTGACGACAGCGGCTTCGGTTGGGGGGATCTCGCGGCTCACAATTGTCTGGAGTGCCATGATCGTTTGTGCTGCCATGACGATCGGGTCCTTTGTCGTGTGGGGCCAAGCGCCGTGCCCCCCGACACCTCGCATGGTGATGTCGACCGATTCAACGTTGGCCAGCGCATAGCCGGGAACATAACCGATTGTTCCCGCTGGCAGGCCTGCGTTGACGTGAAGAGCGAGGCAGTAGTCGGGAAGCGGAAAGCGTTCGAAGAGGCCGTCTTCTAGCATGGCCTTTGCCCCGGCGCCTTTTTCTTCGGCCGGTTGTCCGATCATGATCAAGGTGCCGGACCAATGATCCTTAAGTTTGGCGAGCAGTTGAGCGGTGCCGACAAAAACGGTCATGTGAATGTCATGGCCGCATGCGTGCATGACGCCGACGTCAATGCCGATATCATTGACTGTTCTTACCTGGCTGGCGTAGGGAAGACCAGTCTCTTCGGTCACTGGAAGCGCATCCAAGTCAGTGCGAATCAGGAGGGTTGGTCCTTCTCCATTCTTGAGGACCGCGACGAATCCATGCCCCCCGATTTGCTTCGTAATCTGGAATCCTAGCGGGGCCAGTTCCGCGCACATCCGTTTCGCTGTTTGCTCTTCGTGAAATGAGAGTTCGGGATGGGTGTGGAGATGGTAGTAGAGCTGTTCGAGGGCGAGATAGCTTTGGCTTGTCTGTTCTTTTACTTGATCACTGAGTGTCGCCGCTTTCGGGGAAGCGGCTGGAAGCAGTAGTAGTAGCGAATAGATGAGAGCGCCGATGCCTGCTCTGGCGCTTAGGCCACTCATAGTAGGTGCCCAGGAGGATAATGGTTGAATCGTCATGACGGCTGAGAAGACGTATCTTGCGGAGTCTAGAGACCGGGTTGCTGGCGGATCGAGTCAATGAGTTGTTGTGCCGGCAGATAGTTGGGTTGGATCGCTAGAGCTCTACTTGCGGCTTGTTCGGCTTCGAATGTTCTTCCTTTCTGGAGGAGGATCGTTGCACGGGCGTAGGGAATATCCGGATCGTTTTCGACGGCGGATTCGCCGCTGATAAGCGCATTGATTGCCGCTTCGGTATCGCCTCTACCGTTGAGAGCAAGGCCAAGGTTATACCAGGCACGTCCGTGCATTGGACTCAGGCGGACGGCTGCTTGCAGGGCAACGATGGTGTTGTCAACCTTGCCGAGCTCATTCCAAGCGAGTGCAAGTTTGTATTGGTATTCGCCTTCCTCTGGGGCTAGGCGGCAGGCTGCTTGGAGCTCCTTCAGGGCTTCTTGATGGCGGCCGGCGGTACTGAGAACGATCGCAAGTTCGTGCCTAATCGGTGGTGAATTGGGGTCCCAGCGAGCTGCCTTACTATAGTGTGCGAGGGCGGCCTCGAGATTGTCTCGGGAAAGCTCGAAGGCTCCGAGTTGCATTTGCCCTGTCGGTTGGTCGCTGTTGTATTGGAGGAAATGAGTGAGTTCTTGGCCGGTGCGGCTGAGGGTGTCTAATTGTTGTCTGAGAGCCCAGGCCGCATTGATCCGCACGTTTCGATTCGGATCATCGAGCAAACTCTCGAGTGCGCTGGTGACATCGGCCCTTCCCGAGGCCACCATGGGGGAAATTGCGATAGCAGCGTGGGATCTCACGAGGGCATTCGTGTTGTTGAGGCCGGTGAACAGTGCCTTCTGCACTTCTGAATCGCCAAGCCATTGTGAGAGAAGGTGGGTGGCGCTTGCTTTCCAGAGAGGGGTTTCCGTGCCGATCACCATTTGTATGAGTGGTTCGCGGGACGATTCTATCCCTTGCCGTCCGCCGGCCATCCATTGGGCTCGTTGCCGTGTGTAGCGATCCATTTTTTCCCCATACCACTCCTCGGTGGCTGTGATCGCCCAATCGACATCTTTGTCTTCGTGGCACCGATTGCAGGCGTTCGGAATGTTGAGGTGCTTGGTCATCAAGGGGTCTGGAATAGTGAATCCGTGGTCTCGCCGAGCGTGGCGTTCCATGTAGGTTGTCTGGGGCATATGGCAATTCACGCATTGATTGCCCGAACTCGTTTCTGCATGATGAGAGTGTTCGAGTGGGCTAATCTTGGGAGAGTTCGGGTAGCTGCCGTTGTGACACCGCATGCAAAGCGCGTTGCCGGGAAGGATCGTCTTCGTCGAGTGAGGCTGATGGCAATCAAGGCAGTGGACACCCGCCGCATGCATGCGACTGCTAAGAAATGAGGTGAAGACGTAGTCTTCATCCCGCACTTGGCCGTCTGGATAGAACGTATCGCTTTCGTCCGGGACGGTGAGATTGTAGTGATCGTTGTAGTCGGCTCCTGGTTGGAAATCTCCTGTCAGTTCCGCCCGTCTGGAATGGCAGCTACCACAGGTATCGAGAATCTGTTGCCGACTGAATGTCTTCGTCGTTGGGTCGGGCTCAGTACTTCCCTTGTACTCATGTTGCCAGTCGACGTGTTTCTTCATTGGGCCATGGCAGGCCTCGCAGCCAACGGACATCTCTGCCATCGCAGTCCGGTAGGTATCGGTGGACTCGTCGTAGTTCTTGCGAAGACGTGTGTTGTGGCAGGCCGCGCACATGCTATTCCAATTCATACCCCGGCCGGTCCAATGTCCCCATTCACCTGGACGACGGTCTTCGTCTCCGTAAACGCTGAACCAAAGGCTAGAATGCGGATCGTATGCCGCGTCAACGGCTTGCAATCTTCCACCTTGGTGTGGCACGAGAAACTGCCGCAAGGGTTCGTGGCCGATGACTCGATCGATTTGATGAGACTCGGTGGTGCCCTTGAATCCAAGGGTTGAGAGATGAAAGTTCCCAGCGGTGCTTAGCGGCGTTGTCTCAACACCTCCGTGGGAGAACGTGGCTTGGTCTGTGAAGGAATCTGAGTCGTTCTCTTCATCGGGCAGTCGTTCTGCAAATCGATGATTCGAAGGGGTCCAAAGCTCGAATGCACTCTCGTGACATTCACGACAACTTTCGGTTCCTGCGTATTGGGCGAACGCCTGGGCCTCAGGCTCGATTTGAAAACTGACTTTGGATGCGGACTCCAATGAGGCAGGACTGGTCAGTTCCTTCTTGATCCAAGCAGTCAATAGAGCAACCCCCAGGATGAATCCTCCACCATAGACCCAACGCGGTACGCTTGGCGTCGGTTTAGGTGTCAGGACGACCTGTTTCTTCGCGCTCTTTGCTTTTCTGCCCATCGGGAGCTTAGTTTGGGGAGGAACCGGGATTCGTGCAATCCACAAGCGACCTTGCTGTGAATTATCATCGGGCCTGACGCAGCCGATGACGATGGCTCCTGAGGGCGAAATAAGAGCGCGAATGAATTTTTGTCGCAATCAGGACTGTTTGCAATCATGTTTTCCCTGCTATGAGTATCGAGATCAATCGCGTGCTAGAATCGATATCAAGGAAAGCGTCGGAACATTCGCTTTCGGATCCAACCGTGAAAGGGTTTCTTCGCGCTGTTACTGAGGTAGCCAAAGGAGCGACAGGATTGATTTGTGAGGCCGAAATCGAGCCGATCTCGGATTTGCCGCAATCCGCGTCGTTGGCTGGGGATGTGGCGAATGTCCGCTCGTTGGTTGATCAGTTAGCGATCATTAAGCTCAACGGTGGTTTGGGGACTGGCATGGGCTTGGCGGGGCCGAAGTCATTATTGCGAGTTAAGGGCACAGATACATTTCTGGATATTATCGCCAAACAGGTCTTGGGATTTCGAGAACGCTTTGGGGGAGATTCCCCAGGATTCTACTTGATGAATTCATTCAGCACGCAGGCTGAGACGCTTGATTTTCTCAAAAAGTATCCGCGTTTGGCGGGTTCATCCGGGAAGTTGGATTTCTTGCAAAGCAAGGTGCCCAAACTTTGCTTTGACTCATTGCTGCCCGCTGATTCGGAGGGGGATAGCGATTTGGAATGGTGTCCACCGGGGCATGGAGACATTTATCCCTCAATGGTGAGTAGCGGCTTGCTGCAATCGCTCCTAGATCAAGGGGTAAAGTATTTGTTTGTGTCCAACTCTGACAATCTTGGTGCAACGGTTGATTTCCCGATCCTCTCCTATTTTGCTGAGTCGGGGGCGGGGTTCATGATGGAAGTTGCGCGACGGACGGGAGCTGATCGCAAGGGAGGCCATCTCGCTCGCCGACGTGCGGACGGCAGATTAGTGTTGAGGGAGTCCGCGCAATGTGCCGATTCGGAAAGCGAGCAGTTTCAGGATGTCAATCGATACACCTATTTTAATACGAACAACCTTTGGATCCAGATAGAGCACTTGAAGCGTGAGCTGGACCAGAGAGATGGGGTGCTTGAGCTGCCAATCATTAAGAACCGGAAGACGCTCGATCCACGAGACCCTTCATCTCCTTCGGTACTGCAGTTGGAATCGGCCATGGGAGCCGCCATCGAGTGTTTTGAAAAATCGATCGCCATCGAGGTGCCTAGAGCTCGATTCTCCCCAGTTAAGACGACCGCTGACCTTCTAAGTCTTTGGTCGGACGCCTATGTACTGACTGAAGACCATCGTTTGATCTTGGCTCCTAGCCGCGACGGCCGCCCGCCGGTGGTTTCTTTAGATTCGGATCACTATAAGTTTATTGCGGATTTTGAGCGTCATTTTCCCCAAGGGGTTCCAGGAATGATCGAGTGCGATTCGTTGAAGATTTGCGGCGATCTTCGATTTGATTCTGGGGTCATTTGCCGGGGAAAGGTTTCTTTTGAGAATCCTGGATCGAGTGTCAAGCAAGTGCCATCAGGGAACTACGAAAATTCGAACCTCACGCTCTCGTGACCCAGCCGCGGTTCCCTGCTTGATTCCTTGAGAAGACCTTCAGTCGGTTCATCCTAACGACGAGGCGGGGCCTCCTCGGATTCGAGAAATTGGACGGTGCGCCACAGGAGAACGCAAGCGATTGAGAGAAACAACGATGCGAGGAGGACGCCGAATCCGACGTCGAGCAGTTTTTCATGCGACACACCTCGTAGTGAATAGGCCATGCCTGCAATGGATCCTCCGATCCCCAAGACTGTAAGGGTGTAGAACCATCGGCGTTGCAGGCTCAGTGAGGCGGTGTCTGTGTCAATGCCTCGATAGAGCAAGGAGCAGCAACCCCAATAAGTAAGCATAGCGACGATCACGAAACTTGCCCCCACTTTCCAGTTGAGAGCGAATTGAACGGTCGGATTGATGCTCTCAATCGAGAAGACGAACGCGGCTGCTGCTCCCATGGAAAAAGTTGAGCCTGCGGTCACCAGCCATTCGATGTTTTTCCAGTTATGTTGGTCAGATTTCATGCTTTGTTGCTCCGGGGTGAGTGAATAGATTCCTGTTTTCGACAACACTACCTCTGCATTTGTTGTACCATTGTCGGTGTGATTTGTTAAGTTGCTGATAAAGAGAGGGTAATGGATTTTTTGGGAGAGAATAAGAAGTGATCTAAAATACAGTGTACACCGAAATATCGTTGATTGCTTACGAAATTTCGTGTTCGGTTCCATCTGTGTATCGGCGAACGAAGTCAGTAAGCCAAGCGCTTGAGTGGGACTCAGCCTTAGGACAACTGATCCTTGATGCTGCAGGAGACGGGATCTTTGGTTTGGATGCTGCGGGGAGGACGACCTTTGCGAACCCAGCGGCCTGTGAAATGATGGGCTATTCGAAGAGTGAAATGTTGGGTGTCTCTTCCCATGACTTGATCCACTACGCCCATCTAGACGGCACACCTTATTCTTCCTCTGACTGCCCTATCTATGCTGCGTTCAGCGACGGAAGAATTCACTCAATCTCGGATGACGTTTTCTGGAAGAAGGATGGAGCCCCCATACAAGTGGAATACACCAGCACACCGCTGCGTCGGAAAGGGCGCTTGATAGGAGCCGTGGTTGTATTTCGCAATGTCACGCCCTTGCGAAAATCAGAAGAAAACCTTCGCGCAGCATTGGCAGAGGTAGAGCAGTTGAGGGATCGGTTGAGTGCGGAGAATTCGTATCTTCAGGAGGAAATCGAACTGCAAAACAACTTTGACGATGTGGTTGGGCATTCTCCCGCGATGGAGAATGCGCTGAAGCAGGCGGAGACGGTCGCGCCGACCCCAGCCACGGTCCTTATATCCGGAGAAACGGGGACTGGTAAGGAATTGTTTGCCCGTGCGATTCATCGACTAAGTGGCCGTAGGGAAGGGCCGTTCATTAAAGTGAACTGTGCTGCGATTCCGGACGATTTGTTTGAGAGTGAGTTTTTTGGTCATATCAAAGGAGCGTTTACCGGCGCGGTTCAAGATCGACCGGGAAGATTCGAACTTGCCGATGGCGGTACGCTGTTCCTTGATGAGGTGGGGGAGTTGCCTGTATCGATGCAGAGTAAACTGCTCCGGGTTTTGCAAGAGGGTGAGTTAGAGCGTGTCGGTGAATCTCGCGTTCGCAAGATCGACGTTAGAATTGTTGCAGCGACGAATCGAGACCTAAGGAGGGCGGTTGAATCGGGAAGTTATCGGTCAGATCTGTTTTACCGTTTGAACGTCTTTCCCATTGAGATTGCCCCGCTTCGTTTCCGTCGCGAGGACATTGCCGATTTAGCAAGGCGATTTCTCCAGGTGGCCAAGGTCCGCTTCAATCGTCCGGCGCCGCGATTGTCGATCGCGAATATCAAGCGGCTTGAGGCCTACGATTGGCCCGGAAATGTTAGGGAACTTCAAAATGTGATCGAGCGAGCCACGATCATCTCTAAGGGAAAGAGGCTTCAGTTCAAGCAACTAGACTTGTATCAACAGGAGGATGTTGGAGCGTCGAACGCGGGGAGTCATGAGGATTCGATCCTCTCGGATGCGGAGATGAAAACCCGCGTGAAGGACAACATCAGAGCGGCGCTTCGAAAAACGGGCGGTCGCATATATGGTGCTGAAGGTGCTGCCGCTCTCTTAGCAATGAAGCCGACAACTTTGTTCTCGTACGTGAGGAAACACAATCTTAAGTACATTGGAATCCGATAGGAGAGTCTTCGGAAATTCTAGAGAATGAGGTTTTGCCGGGCGTAGACGAAGCAACTGACAATATTGGCTTCCTCGTATCGGACACATTCTTCGGGTGAAAGCCCACTGACTTTTGGAAGCGGTTTCTTGGAGGCTTCTTTTTTGACTCGCCTCAGTGTTTGGGCCAGGTATGAGCCAGCGAGTCGAGGGGAGGTTTTCCAATATTTTTCAGTCAAACAGGGGACTTTGAGTGGGTCTCGTGTGATCATCTCGAGGTTATATTGGACTTGGGGATTCGCCGCATTGCATAGCTCAATAATCGATGCAAGATCGAGAATCCCATCACCGAAAGGGACTTCGGAAAGAAGGAACCCCTCGTCGTATTCTTCAACTCCCATGTCCTTAAAGTGAATCGTCATAGTGTAGGGCGCGAGGGTTCTAATGACGTCCATCGGATCCTCCAGCAGGGAAATGCTGTTGCCAGTATCTAAGCAGACGCCGACCCATTCGCTGCTTAGGCGGGCGAGAATGTCAATCAGTTCGGGGGCCCGCCAGTCCTTGTGGTTTTCGAGTGCGAGCTTGACTTGGTGCTTGCGGACGATCGGTTCAGCCAACCGGATTCTGTCGAGAGCATTGAGTTTGAAGTCCAGGAACGCTCGCTCAGTGTCAAAGGTTTCGTAACGGCGCCCTCCGAGGGCTACGGTACGGATGATTTCGGCGCCAGCTTCTCGGCCAGCCTTGATTTCTGATTCGAATCGGTCGAGGTCGTTCTTGTTTTTTGGAAGACTGATTTGTCCTTCAAGATAGAGTCCCAGTGATTCCCGTTTCGCTCTGACTTCCTTGGCGAAATCTGATTGCCAGCCTCTGACACTTACTTGGACGCCGCCAGCTCCCAATCGAACGCTGTGGTCGAGGATATCGATGGCGTTGCGGAATGGGCGGAGGTCTCCGTAGGCCGCCTTGGCTCGACGCCGGTATCCATAGGAAGCCACGGTGAGGCCCATTCGCTTCGATGGTGAAACTGCTTGAGCGATCGGAGGGAGGCTGAGGGCCGCCGCTGCCATGGCCGTTTGTTGTAGCATGGAACGTCGGGAGAGTCTCTTTTCTGGCGATGTTTGATTTGGCATAGCTGAGAACGGTAGCGTTAATCGGTAAGGTCTAGGGCAAGGCCGTCTAAGGGAATATCGAATGCCCGATTCTTGCCGCCTGCCCGTTCCTGAAGCTCGATTTTTTCTTCGGTGACTACGAGATTGCCGACTCCTGAAAAATCGCTAGGTAAGCGAGCGAGAAAAACTGCAAATCGTTTCGTGGCCGACTCGCTGGCGTCGAGATACTCAAAGAGTTTTCGACCAAAGATGCGTCCCTTTTCCATAAGGATGGGGTATGGTTGGTGGAGTCCGGTGGTGCCAAACTCAAGGCCGCGAGCGCTTGGTTTTTCATCCTGAACGTTTCTCCAGATATCGAGCCAGGGGTAATCCTTTGTGGGCCAAACATAGCCGATCAAGAGGCGCGACTCCGGGGTGAATGCGGTGACCCAGCCAATGGAATCGTCGATCGTGAATGAAACGACGTTGGGATCGTGATCACTTTCCAAGTGCCGAAGGTTGACGCGTTCGCCGTCTTGGGTCAGTGCTTGAGGCCAGTAGAACGAGGGCTCTTCGGGATTGGGAAGGCTACCGCCTTGGGCGAAACCTTTTCGGCCATTGGCATCGACGACGGTGTGCTTAGTAAGAAAGGGGGGCCCGATTGAAGGATGCTGAACCATGTTGTATGGGCGGCCTAGTTTATTGTGATTGGTCACCGTTTCGTGCACCATGGCAATTGCTTGTTTGGAACCGAACTGAATCGATCGAGTAATGCCTAGCCCCGCCAGGGGAAGGCGGGCACTCATGCGAGCGTGCTGGATTCCCTCGTGATCATGAACCGATTCATCAACCTGCCAGCGAAGTCTGCCTGCTTCGCCGTGGTAGGGCATTCCGTTGGCGCCTTCGCTTTCCGACTGTCTCTTATACACA
>CAJXVR010000323.1 GCA_913061285.1 uncultured Verrucomicrobiota bacterium
CTCTTGCGGTGAGATTCCGGCGCCGTTTTCGCCGCCGAGGCTCTCGCCACTCAGTTTGACCAATACTCGTTTGTATTTGGAACGTACCTTGGGACTCGCCTTTTTCTTCATACTACTGGATCCCCTGAGGGATTCGACTCGGTCGGAATGATTGCGACCACCGAGACTGGTATCGGTGGTTTATCAGTAAACATTCATGCAGTCAAATTGATCTCACTTTGAATGGAAATCTTTCGATGGCCAACCCCATGAATTGGTCTTTTTTTCAGTTGATCATTGGCAAGATTCTCGGTGTTCACTAAAAGTCATACGCTTTCACGGTTATGGGGAAAAAAGAGCCACAGCACAAATACGACGAGAGTAAGATTAAGACCCTTTCTTCTCTCGAGCATATCCGTCTTCGAACAGGGATGTACATCGGTCGTATTGGGGACGGAAACCACTACGACGACGGTTGCTATATCCTCTTGAAAGAGGTGATAGATAACGCCATCGATGAGTACATCATGGGCTTCGGGAAGGAGGTTCAGATTCAGATTGAAGATGGAACCGTCACAGTGCGGGATTTTGGTCGTGGGATTCCCTTGGGAAAGATTGTGGATTGCGTATCAACGATCAATACGGGGGCCAAGTACAACGACGATGTCTTTCAGTTTAGTGTTGGCTTGAATGGTGTTGGTACGAAGGCCGTGAACGCGCTCTCTCAGGTTTTTCATGTGAGGAGTGTTCGTGAAGGGAAATACTCGGAAGCGACCTTCGAGCGGGGAAGCTTACTGGATCAGAAGAAGGGATCTTGCAAGGGGGAGCCCGATGGAACCTTTGTTCGCTTTATTCCAGATGTTAAGATTTTTAAGAAGGCAGTTTTTCTTGAGGAGCTCATTGAAAAGCGCCTCAAACACTATGCCTATCTCAATTCTGGGCTGCGCCTCAGCTGCAATGGGAAGAAATACTACTCTCGAAAGGGATTGCTCGATCTGATTAATGATGAAATCGGGGATCAGGCTATTTATCCCCCGGTTTACTTTGCGACGAAGACCTTGGAGTTTAGTTTTACTCATAGTAACAGTCGAAGCGGCGAAACGTTCTTCTCGTTCGTTAACGGTCAATACACTTCCGATGGGGGGACACATTTAAGCGCTTATCGGGAGGGCTTGTTGAAGGCCGTCAACGAATACACAAAAGGCAAGTTTGAAGGGGACGATGTTCGAGAGGCGATGGTCGGAGCAATTTCAATTCGTCTCCAGGATCCGGTTTTTGAATCTCAGACCAAGAACAAGCTGGGGAACACAGAAATTCGCTCTGAGTTAGTGACGCAAGTTCGCGAGGAGGTGTTGCATTATCTCCATCGGAACAAAGAAGTGGCCTTGAAAGTGGTTGCCAAAGTCGAAGATACAAAGCTCCTGAGAAAGGAGCTTCAGGCCGTTAAAAAAATGGCCAGGGAGCGATCAAAGTCAGTGCGCCTTCGGGTTCCCCAATTGAAAGATTGCAAGATGCATCTCGACAAGAAGAAGGGCAAAGGAGAGGGAACAATGGTCTTCATTACGGAAGGGGTCTCTGCTGCTGGCTCCATCGTGAGTTGTCGAGATGTGGCGACTCAGGCGATTTTCACTTTGAAAGGAAAGCCGCTTAACGTGTGGGACCTAAAGCGCGATGTGATGTATAAGAACGATGAGATGTACAATCTCATGTGTGCTTTGGGGGTTGAGGATTCTGTTGAAAACTTGCGCTACGACAAAGTCGTCCTCGCTACGGATGCGGATGTTGATGGTCTTCATATTCGCAATCTCTTAATCACCTATTTCTTCAAGTTCTTTGATCAGTTGGTGTATGGGGGCCATGTTTATGTGCTGGAAACGCCCTTGTTTCGTGTTCGCAATAAGAAGAAGACTATCTACTGCTATTCTGAGGAGGAGCGTGAAAAGGCGATTAAAGAGATCGGCCGAGGGCTTGAAATCACTCGCTTTAAAGGTCTTGGGGAAATTTCGCCTAAAGAGTTCAAACATTTCATTGGCGAAGATATGCGTCTGAACCGAGTTGAGTATGCGGCTCAGCGTGATGCGATAGATATTTTCACCTTTTATATGGGGCGTAATACACCGGATCGCAAAGCCTACATCATGGAAAACTTGGTTGTGCCCACGGAGGACTAAAGAATGGGGGATCAATCAGAACAGGATCAGATCGGGCTCCCATTGAGTGAGGATGATTCCTTGCCCGCGGACGAAGCGGTGGATGATTCGAAGGGCTTGAAATCGCGGATGGACCGCAGCTTTCTTGAATACGCGTCCTATGTGATTCGAGATCGGGCCATTCCAAATCTCGCTGATGGCCTAAAACCGGTTCAGCGTCGCATCCTTTGGTCCCTTCAGGAGAAAGATGATGGGAAATTCATCAAAGTCGCCAACATCGTTGGGCATACGATGCAGTATCATCCTCATGGAGACGCTTCCATTGGAGATGCGCTGGTGGTGATTACCAACAAGCGTTATCTCATTGAGGGGCAAGGAAATTTTGGGAATGTCTACACCGGGGACCCAGCGGCTGCGTCTCGTTATATTGAGTGTCGATTGACGCCTTTGGCGCGGGAAGAGATTTTTAACAATGAACTGACGGAGTTTGTTCCCAGCTATGACGGTCGGAGTAAGGAGCCCGTTACATTGCCCTGCAAGTTGCCTTTACTATTGATGCTTGGTACGGAGGGAATTGCCGTTGGTTTGTCTTCCAAGATTCTTCCCCACAACTTCATCGAACTGTTAGAGGCTCAAATCGCCGTCTTAAGAAAGAAGCCGTTTAGTTTGTTGCCGGATTTTGTGACTGGAGGTTTGATGGATGCCTCTGATTACAAGGATGGTAAGGGAAGTATCCGAATTCGCTCCAAAATAAAGGTTAAGGACAATTCGACCTTGCTCATCACTGAAATTCCTCCAGCGACCACCACAGAATCATTGATCGGTTCAATCGAAGATGCGACGAAGAAGGGGAAGCTTAAGGTTAGAAGCATTAATGATTATACGGCTGAGAATATTGAAATAGAGATTAAATCGCCAGTGGGAATTGATGCCGAGAAATTGATTCCAGCCCTCTACGCCTTTACTGCCTGCGAGACCCCGATCTCAAGTAGAATCACGGTGATTCGTGATAGGCGTCCTGTTGAGATGACGGTAACGGAAGTCATCAAGGCGAATACCCAAGATCTCGTGGACTTGCTCCGACGTGAGCTCGAATTAAAAGAGCTGAAGCTACTTGAAGATCTCTTCTTCAAGACGCTCGTCCGAATTTTCGTTGAGAATCGTATCTACAAGAAGATCGAGAATTGCAAGTCCAACGAAGCAATTTACAAGGCAATCTATTCTGGATTTGAGCCCTTCCGCGATCAGTATTACCGCGACATCGTTGATGAGGATGTTGAAATGCTTCTCGGTGTACGAATTCGACGAATTTCTCTCTTCGATATCAACAAGCACAAGGATGAGATGGAGAAGGTCAAAGCGGAACTCGAGGAGACGCGACGGCATCTGAAGTCCTTGACGAAATATGCCATCGGTCGAATCAAGAGCCTGATAAAGAAGTATAAAGAGCAATACAAGCGTCTCACTGAAGTCGCCGAATTTGGAGCGGTAGCAGCTAAAGAAGTGGCCTTCAAATCATTCAAGGTGTCCTATGATCGAAAGAAGGGCTATGTTGGGCACAAGGTCAATGGGAATGAGTTTGAGGTGCCATGTTCAAAATTTGATCGGCTTCTTCTCGTGTTCAGTGATGGGCTTTACAAGGTGGTCGAATTAACGGATAAGCTTTTCGTGGGGCAGAATCTGCTCTACTGCGCGATCCCAGAAAGGGATCGCGTCTTCACCGTTGCCTACCAGACCAAGGGCACGACCTATTTAAAGCGGTTCAAATTTGGGGGAACGATATTGAACAAGGACTATCATTGCGTGCCCCTTAAATCTAAGGTGTTATTCTTTGAAGCGGAAACGCCGGAGAAGATCTACATTAAGTACAAACCTGCCCCCTATCAAAAGATTGATCAACAAGTCGCCAATCCAAATGAGCTTTCCGTCAAGACTGCGAAAGCAAAAGGGAATCAGGTTTCCATTAAAGAAGTTGCGTCGATTCGGAGTAAACCACCTCGAAATTGGGATGCTGATGCGACGGTGACGAAGTTGAAGTTTGTCTAAGTTGCTTCGAACTTTGATTGCCTGGCTACGGATCGAATCGGGAACTGAATCATGGAGCGTTTGTTAAATACAGCGACCAATCTGTTTCCGGTTTGGACAGTGATTGGAGCGATTGCCGCCCTGTTTTGGCCTGAGCTCTTTACCTGGTTTAAGGGTGATCTCATCGTTTGGGGACTGGCCGTGATCATGCTTGGGATGGGGATTACGCTCAATTTTTCAGATTTTCGCTCAGTTGCGAAAACTCCTTTCCCGGTGATTCTTGGGGTGGGATCTCAATTCCTTATCATGCCCTTTCTCGGGTGGGGAATCGCCACCGTCTTGAAGTTGTCGCCCGATTTTGCGGTCGGCTTGATCTTAGTTTCGTGTTGCCCCGGTGGGACTGCCTCGAACGTTGTCACCTATCTGGCGAGGGCCCATCTCCCTTTGTCGGTCCTAATGACCATGGCCTCGACATTCGCTGCGGTCATGATGACGCCATTATTGACGAAGGCTCTTGCCGGGAAAATTGTGCCGGTTGATGCGTGGGGGCTTTTCCTTAGTACGGTTCAAGTAGTCTTGCTGCCGGTGGCTTTGGGGATTCTCTTAAACCAGTACGCCTCTAAGTTTGTCGGACGGGTGAGAACCGTTTCCCCCTTCGTTGCTGTCGTTGCAATCGTGCTAATTGTTGCAAGTATCATTGGGCAGCGAGCGGACGAGATTTTGAAGAGCGGAGGCATTCTTTTAGTGGCTGTGACATTAATGCATAGTTTCGCCTTCGCCCTGGGATACCTTGCTGCTCGGGTCTTTGGTTACGACGAGGCCATACGTCGGACCGTTGCCATTGAGGTAGGGATGCAGAATTCTGGATTGGGCTCAGCTTTGGCGACCCGGCATTTCAATCTCTCCGCCGCAACTCCGTGTGCGATTTCTGCCGTCATGCATTGCATCATCGGAAGTGCTCTAGCGGGATTTTGGCGCTGGCGCTCATCGCAATCGGAGAGCTCCGCTTCCGAGACTCGTCTCTCGCAATAGGCTTCAGGGGCGAAGTTTGCCCATGGTGCCCATTCTATCGCTCTACAATTGGCGAAGCAATGTCTAGCGTCGATCGCGATCAGTTCCCCTTTTTAATGATTCTTCTCTTGTCGTGACGACAGCATGCTTGATTACGGATTGGGGCTAAACGGAAGACCAGTGTTCTGGGGTGATGACAGAATGAAGCCGAAGGGGGGCGTGGCCCGGAGGGTAATAGTCCAGCTTTGGATGGCGGCCATTGCGGGTCATGGTCCCAATTTTGTCGTGTCAGAGTGGGATTGAAAAAATGTTTTCCTGGTTTGCCAAGCGGGTTTCGATTGGTTCATACTGCCGGTTTTCCCAGTCTCGTTGACTGATTCAGTTCTAAATATTGAAAAACAAGTAACAGATGCAGGCTGTAGGCGTCATTCCATCGAAGAAGGAAGTGGGGGTTTTGGAGCATTCCAATCCAGAGATCCGGCATGATGATGTTGTTCGTGTGCGGTGTCTGGAGGTGGGGATATGTGGGACGGATCGTGAGATTTGCACCTTCGTTTATGGACAACCTCCTGAGGGCTCTGAGTATTTGATTCTTGGCCATGAATCCTTGGGTGAAGTGATCGATGTTGGTTCCGCAGTGAAAAACATAAAAGTCGGTGACTTGGTGGTTCCCTCCGTGCGCCGGCCCTGCGAACATCAAGACTGCCAACCTTGTCGAGCCGGCCTCCAAGATTTTTGTGCCACGGGTGATTTTGTGGAGCGTGGAATCAAAGCGCGACATGGTTACATGACCGAAGAGTACTCTGAGCACGAGCAGTTTCTCTATGTAGCACCGAAGAACCTCCGAGATGTTGCGGTTTTGGTTGAGCCTTTGACAATTGCTGAGAAAGCGATGGCTCAAGTTTGGCTTGCTCAGCAACGTTTGCCATGGGTGAAGAACAATCCTCAAGGGACGCCGCGAGGAAAGGGGTTAAAAGCGGTCGTGCTTGGGGCTGGTCCCATTGGAATCTTGGGGGCGATGAAAATGGTCTCAGAGGGATTTGATACCTATGTGTATTCGCGATCACGAAAGCCGAACCCGAAAGCTGCCTTGGTGGAAGCGGTCGGAGCGAAATACATTTCGGCTTTGGATCATACGGTTGATGAGTTGGTTGAGATGGTTGGGAACATCGATTTAGTGTACGAGGCTATTGGTGTTTCGAGTGTCGCCTATGACGTACTCCGTGTGTTGGGGAATAACGGCGCCTTTGTTTTTACGGGAATTCCGGCCCCCAAACCTCCGATTGAAGTCGATGCTGATCTCATCATGAGAAACGTCGTTCTCAAGAATCAGGTCATCATCGGCTCCGTGAATGCGGACGCTGCTGCGTTTGAAGCTGCCTTGGCTGATTTGGATGTTTTTGTAAGACGTTGGCCGGAGACGATACGCGCGGTGATTACAGGGCGATTTTCCATTGATGATTGCCAGAGCTTGCTTCTCGACAAAGCCCAAGGAATCAAGAACGTCGTTTCCTTTACGTAAGGCGCTGAACATCAGTGTCAGCGCTCTTAGGAAGGAATACTGTAAACGTTGAACCTTGATCGAGTTGGCTCACGACGGCGATTCGTCCGCCGTGGGCATCCACAATGGCCTTCACCATGCTCAGCCCAAGGCCTAGCCCCTTCTGCGAACGACTCTTGTCAGAACGAAATAATCGATCCCATATTCTTGACTGATCCATCTCTGGGATTCCCATGCCATCGTCGGAGATGGCGATTTCAACCTCGTTCTTCGTGCTCGTTACTGAGAGCTGAATCCTACCTCCGTGGTCATTGTACTTGATGGCGTTGTCCAAGAGGTTAGCGATGACCTGGCGAATCCTCTGCGGATCCATGCGTGCGAAGACAGGCGGAGTGATCGCTGTATCGATCGAAATAGCCCTTTCTTCGGCGACATCACTGTAGAGATCAATCGAGTCTTCAATGACCTTGGCTACATCTTCATTCTTGAGATCGAGATGCATCATTCCAGCCTCAGCCTCAGCAAGCGACATCAAGGAATTAATCATCACGAGGAGCCGGTCTGACTCTTCAAGGCAATCCGCGAGGGCTTCGTCTTGAGCAGAGTTTTGCGGCTGATATTGAATGGCGGATTCGGCAGTGCTTCGGAGCCGGGTGAGAGGTGTCTTGAGATCATGCGCAACGTTGTCGAGTGATTCTCGCATGACACGAATTAAGGCTTGGTTTTGATCAAGCATCTCGTTGAAGAGGAGAGCTAACTTGTCGAGTTCATCGCCGGCGCGAGATCTGGGAACCCGGGTATCAAGCTTCCGAGTCTCAATAATTGATTCCACGGTTCCGATCATTTGGCGGATGGGTTTGAGCGTTCGATGGGTAAAGAACGATCCGCCGATGAATCCGAGCAGAATGATTGGAATGACCGAGCCAATGAAAACTTGGCGGAATGGTTGGAGGAGGCGGTTCTTGCTGTTCGTCACACGACCGGCAATGAGGATATTTCCGTCGGCGAGTTGACCGCGGGAAAAGATGAGATCGCGTTCATCATCATCAGGGATTCGTAAGTAACTGCGTCCTCTTAGAATCAAGGGGCCAAGTTGAACGGTATCGATTTGTATCCAGTTCTCCGACGCTTGCAAGAACACATCCGCGCCCCGTGGCGTGGTGATCTGAACAAAGAACGAACTCAGTTTACGAAGGCGCTTTTGTTGTTGGATCCAATTGTTGAGCTTTCGAGGGCCACCATCATGGTAAACTTGAGCGTAGTCTTGAAGCAGTGCATTTAGGGACTCCCTCTCTCGGCTGGTGATGAGATAGCTGAGAAGGAAGTAGAGAACGATGAAGAGGACAAATGCTGAGACAGAAAAAAGGCCCCCGTACCAGAGGTTTAGGCGGAAACTAGTCGTTCTGAAGAATCGAGTGGCCTCATTTAAGGACATAGCCGACTCCTCGAATGGTGTGAATGAGCGTTTTCTCTTTATCGATCTTCTGGCGCAGTCGCGAGACGAGGACATCGACGACGTTGGTCTGTGGGTCAAAGGCGTAGTCCCATACGTGTTCGAGGATCATTGTTTTCGTCACAACCCGGCCAGGGTTACGGGCCAAGAATTCGAGGAGTGAGAACTCTCGAGGCTGTAATTCGAAAACCTCCCCATTGAGCGAAACCTCCCGGGTCAAAAGATCGATACGAAGGTTTCCGACAGAAAGTTTGGTGGGTTCTTCTGCTTGGGTGCTGCGGCGAAGAAGTGCTTGAACCCTCGCCAAGAGCTCTGAGAAGGCGAAGGGTTTGGTGAGATAGTCGTCGGCGCCAAACTGGAGCCCTTTGACACGGTCAGCGACCGAGGATCGTGCGCTAAGGATGAGAATTGGAACGCTGGAATTGAAACTGCGGATTGCTTTCAGCACGGATATGCCGTCTAGCTTTGGAAGCATGAGGTCAAGAATGATTGCATCGTAGTCTACCGTTTTCGCGAGAATGAGGGCCGTCTCACCTTCGGGACAGTGATCTACGGCGAAACCATTCTCTTGTAAGCCCTTCTTCGTGAAGGAGGCTATTTTTTCATCATCTTCTACGACCAGGGCGCGCATCAGGTGGCAAAGTTTAGTGATTTCGTTCAAAGGTGACCACCTTTTGCTGAGGGAACGAGTTGTTCTGGGTATAGGGTTAGTAGTCGAAGAACCTTAAGCGCGCTCTCGTCACGAACGGACGAGAACGCGCTCAAGGGATACGATCAACCCGCGTTGCTTTCGTCGACGGCTAGGAAGATTGTTGCTCCGCTTCTCCAAATTCGGAGGAGAACCAGATCTGAATTGAGTGTTTCACTCAGCGCGATCGCTTCATCTGCAGACTCGACAGCCGAACGGTTGATCTCTCGGATTAGATCTCCCGGGCGGAGTCCTGATTTCCAAGAGGGGGAATTTGGATCAACGTCAACAACCAGTGCCCCTTTGATTCGTCTTGGTAGTTCGTACTGGGATCGATATCTGGAATCGATGTCGGAAACGATGACGCCATCCAGGCCGCCCTCGGATTTATCTGGATCCGAATGTCTGGTGAACTTCATTTTGCCGTCATTGAGCTCCTCGAGCTCGACTTCAATTGTTTGGATTGTTCCATCGCGAAGGATTGAAAAGTCATGCTCGGTGTTGGGACTGTCTCTTATACACATCTGACGCTGCCGACGAGCGATCTAGTGT
>CAJXVR010000324.1 GCA_913061285.1 uncultured Verrucomicrobiota bacterium
GTCGGCAGCGTCAGATGTGTATAAGAGACAGCCCCCAAACTTTGGCTCAGTATTCAACCCTCCAATCGCCACCCACTTGAAGGACCAAGCCCCTCGGGTTGGACTCATCGTCAAAAAAAACCATCAGGGGCAATGGATGGACGACAACCAGAGGGACTGGAGCGAGTTTGTCAGTGGATCAAAGGCACCACTTTCAGGACGGCCCGTTGGATGGGATATGCCCGACCGCGACCTCGCTATCATTGATACGGCAACAGATGAGGTCGAATACGTTTCAGGACTCATGAATATTGGTATGGACGTGGCGGTCAGTCCGGAAAGCGGTAAAATCGCACTGGTTGGGACGGATGCTCTCAATGAAGTGAGATTTGAACCCGTGCTCAATGGACACTTCAGCACCGTGAACCTCGCCCTCATCGATCCCAGCTCGGGTGAGCACACGACGATCAATCTCAACCCTCATCTAGTTGGCGCTAAGCCAACTGTCCCCAAGAGCGAACGATTACAATCTATCGGGGATCCGCGCCAGGTCCTATGGAGTCACGATGGTTCTATCATTTACGTTGCCGGAATGGGCTCCGATAATCTCATCAAGCTCAATTCATCCGGCCAACGGATCGATTCGCAACCGCTCATCCTTGAAAGTGGCCCCAGCGGCCTCAGTCTTGATCCCCTCAATAATCGCCTCTTTGTCTATCAACGATTCGCGGCTCAACTCACGGTTCTCGATACGCAGACAGACCAACGAATCGCCGACATCTCCCTGTTCGATCCCACTCCCGATGAGATCCGAAAAGGTCGGCCCCATTTTTACAATACTCAGAAAACCTCAGGCACCGGACACACGTCCTGCGCAAGCTGCCACCTTGACGGACGCTTCGATCGACTTGCCTGGGACCTCGGAACCCCCGAAGGTGTCACCATTCCAATTGATCCAGACCTTAGCTTCACGGACCAACTAAAGCCCCCACAAGTGCATTCCTTTCACCCCATGAAAGGTCCGATGATGACCATGACACTCCAAGACATCATCGGCCACGAACCCTTCCACTGGCGAGGGGATCGCAGCAATATCGAGGCCTTCAATCCTACCTTCACCGATCTCCAAGGCGCACCGAAAGAACTAACACATCGAGAGATGGCCGAATTCAAAGCCTTTCTAGCCACCCTCCATTTCCCACCAAACCGATATCGCACCTTTGCCAACACACTATCAAATATCGTCCCTCTCCCCGACCATCAGACGCTGGGCAGAGACGGCATGGGAGAAGCCAAGGGAACTCCCTACGAGTCAGGAAACGCCATCACTGGATTATCGATATTCAAAGACCAAGGGGGCTGCGCTGAATGCCACACCCTGAGCACCGGATTGGGCCCCCACATGCGCTTCAGAAGCAGTCGCTGGCAGCCCATTCCAGACGGTCCACTCGGAGGACGCCATGTCTCACTGGTACAACAAGCACGCGCCAATGACCTCCCATTCAAAATCGCCTCGCTGCGGGGGCTCTCCGAAAAGGTCGGCGCTGATTTCCTCGGAACCGAAAGCCAAGTTGGCTTCGGATTCGCCCACAACGGTGCGGTCGATAGCCTCACCCGCTTTATCCAAGACGGCTTTAACTTTGTTGAAGATAGATCCACGGCCGATCTCATCGCTTTCCTCCTTTCGTTTACGGGCTCTGAAATTAGCCTGGGAAACGAGCGAATCGAATCGGATTCCCCTGGACTACCAAGTAAAGACACCCATGCCTCAGTAGGCATGCAATTCTTGCTTCGCGGTGGAGAAGAAATCCCCGGCCGCCTCCTGGTGGCTTTCTCTATGGCATCCAGAGATCGCGACCCCGTGGATGTGATCGCTTTCCAACAGGGCAAGCAGGGGCAAACGGGATGGTACTACAATCCCGAATCTACCTGGCTCGAATCGGATGGCCTTGATGCCTCCGTGAGTCCTCGAGAGCTACTGCAATCCTCTGAAACGACAGAATTATTTCACTTTGTGATCGTTCCACCGGGCACCGGCAAAAGGATGGCTATCGACTGGGATTCCGATGGCGTTGCCAATCGAACCGAAGAACAAGGAGCTTGGAACCCCTACGAGGCGCGATCCACCCCCATGAACCTTCCTCCCGAATTCGAAGCCGTCCCTCCTCTACACCTCGAACCCGGAAGCCGACTGGAGATTCACATAAAAGCGAAGGACGGCAACACCCCTCCCGATCCGTTCACGATACGGCTCTCGGATGGATCACCTGAAACCGCTACGATCATAAATGGCGAGACGCTCATATGGGACATTCCCGAAGAAGCGAGGGAAGAACCCTGGATGTTTCACCTTGAAGCCGTGGATGAAGGCTCCCCTCCAGAAACGAGCAGCCTCACCTTCCCTGTATTCTCAGGAAACCGCGTGACCGTGCCCTCACTCACACGACTAGAGATGGACGCCGAGGGGGTTCACATGCAGTGGCGAGTCAACCCAGGTCAGACCTATCAAGTCAGCTACACCGAGGACATTCGCCACCCTGCCTGGTCCCCACTCACAGCACCCTGGCTAGCGGACCAGCGAATCCTCGAGTCTGAAGACCGAAATAGCACCGAAGAATCGCGTTTCTATCGCATCGCGATCCTTGAAGACTAACGCATCATGAATTCATCAAGAATGCACTGGAGTCGAACGAACCACATCCTCTGCTTGGTTTGGATTCTCCTGGGATGGCCGAGCACTGCCCGCCCAGACTCCTTCGATATCTCAATCAGCACCGAGAAGGAAATCAAACTCGTTTGGAACCTCCCCCCTCTGGCTCCGTTTCTGGAGACCCCAGTCGAGATCGACTACATCCTACAAGGAAGCACCGATTTCCAAACGTGGACAAACATCGAATCCTTACAAGTGAGTGACCCAAGCTTCGAGGTCAACAAGATCCATCTACTGGAGAACGAAGGCTTAGGAATGTTCTTCCGAAGCCAACGAATCCTCGCGAAAGATTCCCTGTTCCTCGGCGCTACGGATCTCTCCAATGCTCAGTTTCAAGACACGAACCTTGCTGGTCTTGACCTCGCGTTTTGCCTCCTTCATGAAGCTGATTTCTCGCAATCAGACTTAAGCGGCGTTGATCTATTCGCCACCTTCGGGAATCAGACCCAATTCATCCGAGCCAATCTCACCGGGGTCAACTTCAGTGCATCACTCCTCCGGCGCTGTGAATTCCAACACGTCGACCTCAGCGGAGCGACGGCACGATTTGCGACCATGACGGGCAACAATTTTCGCGAGGCTGATCTTCGATTCGTCGACTTCACCGGCACCGACTTGTTCGGCTCTGACATGACGAACGCCGATCTTAGAGGGGCCATTTTCCTTGAGGCAGATATGACCTTCGTTCGCCTTCATGGATCACGCATGGACCCCTTGAACCGAATGGCACCAAAGCCTCTGCTGGCGTGGCAGATTGTGAATGAAGGACGGCCGGGAGCAGATCTCAGCAATGTTGATCTCAGTGGCATGATCCTCTCGCATAGCGAGCTCCGGGATGCAAACCTCAGCCGAGCAAACCTGACCGGGGTGGATTTCGAGGGAACCGATCTCCGGGGCGCCGATCTCAGAGGCACCCAAGCCGCTCTCGTGAACCTCCGTGGTAGCATACTGAATGATGCGTCTCGACTCCCCGCGCCCCTTCGTATCACCTGGGAAATCGTCAATCGTCAACAAGACGGAAGGCAGCTGAACAACGTCAACCTCAGCGAGGCCGTTTTAAGCGGCGGGCACATGGAAGGCTTCAGCTTAGTCGGGGCCAACCTGTCTCAAGCCGTGATGCTCGGCACCAATCTTCGGGAAGCTAATCTCCAACAAGCCAATCTCAGCAACGCGTTTCTGCAAGGAGCCGACCTAAGCTTCGCCGACTTGACCGGAGCCCTTCTCGGCGGGGCTCAACTCACGGATGCTCGATTCGAGAACACTATCATGCCCAACGGCACGATTCGCAATTCGGAATGAAATCCTCTCGATAAGGAGACTTGATGGGCTACTCTATTCCCACATGAGCAGGGAACACGCCAAACGAGCCCTTCTGAGCGCCGTTGCGCTCCTCGCCCCTTTGTGTCTTGCAGCGCAGAGCCTCCTCCTCATCAAGCCGCCCCCGACCGATCCCAATCTTCTCCAAGGAAGCTGGGCCGGCACTGGTCCAGGTGGCAAGTGCGCCGTGACCATTTCTGGAAACTCGCTCATCTACACCCAACCGTCTTCCGCCGATACGGACGAGCCTTTTCGCTATGCGACAGAATTCGTTGTTGCACCCGATACCTACCCACCACAAGTCCACGCAACGATCCTCAGTGACAGGGATGAAGAACAGCCCCACGCTGGGACAGTCGTGGTCGTCATCTTCATGATCGAAAACGGCACCCTAAAACTAGGCGTGATCAACAGCTTCGAGACACCGCCATCGGATCCCGTTACCGGCGATTGGGATTCCGTCCAGGATCTATACAAACTATCCAGAAGCGATGCCCAAACAAGTCGATCGGATCAGCCACATTCAAAGGCATCGATTTCGCCTTGAACATGGATACGAGCCGTCCGTCCCCCATTCCATCAAAGGAATCTACCAGCCCCTCCCTCTTAGAACTCTTGCCCATCTTCCAGTCACTACGAAGGTCATTTCTTCCCAATTTCGCATCGATCACTTGGCACGATCTATGCATCTAGCGGTATTGAGAATGGAGAAGGCGTTCTACAATAGGCTTGGAATGCCTTTGACGCCCGGTGAAGGCCGAAAGAATTGAGAAACCAAAGGAGTTAGCATGAGAAAACTCTCAGAAATCGCTCACGAATTGGATGCATCGATGATTGATGAAGGCAATCGGAAGGGATGGGCCTACTATGAAAACCATCCAATGTCCGCGAAGCTGGGTTCCGTCAGAGTTTCCCAGGGGGGCAGCCAGCAACAGAATCGATCCGAGGCTTTTGATATCGCTTCCCCAAATTCTCAGTCCAAAGTCGATACGGACACCAACTAACCCACTCAATTGAGACAAGGACAAATCAATGGATCAACAAATGAGCGAATTTCGAATTCAACTCAGTCTTTACCTCCCCTTCATAGTCATTGGGATCATCACCGCCGCCGTACTGATTTACGCCGTCTATGCGTCATGAACTCATGACAGGGCTTCGCCCTAGTTTTGCATCCAAAATCAGAAGAATAGCCGATTGGGCATCCGAGTAATTTCGGCCATCGGTTTTGACCGTCGAGTGTGAGCGAAACTCACTGCCCCTGCGCCCACATTGATTCCACATTTCGCGCGGCTTATTCCAGCGCTAGGGATTGACCATCGCTTGAGAATGGGGAACATTCTCTGTAGGGCCGTTGACAGACCATCAACGCATCAATTCTGCCGCCTTATTTCCCTTAGAATCAAGGAAGGCATCATAGGAACAGAAGCGATCATGCGCCGATTCCTGGTATTGCGCGCAGATTTCCGTCAACTCACGGCCCCAAGAGGATACCCTGGCGAGTTAGGCTGAAATGAAATTGATCACATCCCTGTTAATCATCTCTTTAATCGCCGTCTATGGCTACAGCGCGCTCCAGACCACGACCGACTCATCGACAACGCAAATCTCAACCCAACCTACGGCCGAGCACGGCTCCTTTGATCACGTACGCAAGACACGTTTCACCATTTCAGGCATGCACTGTGATAGTTGCTCCGGGGGACTCACATCAGAGCTTTCTCGCGTCGACGGCGTGATGTCGGCTACGGTCTCGCTCAAACATCACATTGCCGCCGTAACTTTCAACACGAACCTCACAAGCCAGCCAGCTCTCCTTCAAGTCATCGATGAAGCTGGTTTCAGCGGGAAGATTCTCTCGGAATGACAGATCAGCAGCCAAGTAACCCGCCCCCAATCAGCAAGAATTCACCTAGCTCTCAACCTGACCATGTCATAAAGACTCTCCTGATGATTGTGCTGACGTTGGGACTCGTTGCCGCCGTCGGTATCCCACTCTGGCTGGCGAAACAACGCAACATCGCAGAATCTCGTCAGCTATCGGAATTCTCCCTCACCGATCGATTCGGAGAAACCATCACCCGAAGCGACCTCGCGAACAAGCGGCTCGTTGTGAACTTCGTATTCTCCGGTTGTTCCTTAAGTTGCCGCGCCGTCTATGATCAAATGGCGGAGATCGAGCAACTGGTGGAAAATGATCCCACCGTCCGCTTGGTTTCACTCACCATCGATCCTCGCACCGACACCCCTGATGTCCTCGACCGCTTCGCAGCCAAATACACCGACAACGGCAAAAACTGGCACTTTCTAACCGGAGAAAAGGCGGAATTATTTCCTCTGATTGAAGAGAGTTTTCTAACACGCAGTCAAAAACTCGAAGGACTCGTACCAGGCGGCTTTGAGGACATCCACCTGATCTTCGTTGTCGATGCTGAAGGCAAGATTCACCGATCGTTCAACGGCCTCCAGCAAGGCGTTGCAACAGACGTCGTATCGGCGCTAAAACGTCTCTGATCGCACAAAGCATCTCATGGCAGCCAAATTCCTCCTCATTGTCTTCGGTCTCCTTTGCCTCTCAAGCTCTGGATGCAAACAGAAAGAATCCACCGTCGAGATTCCAGCGGACCCGAATGAAAGAACCTTCGCGACACGAGGCGTCATTCGCGAAATCGCGTCAGACCGGCAAACAGCCGTGATTCGGCACGAAGAAATCCCGGGATACATGCCGAAGATGGTCATGAAACTCACCGTAGCCAATCCCGACGAATTACTTGGGCTCAAGAAGAACGACGAGGTCACATTTCTCCTTCATGCCAACCAAAGCACTCATTGGATTGATACGATTCAGCGAATCGGAACCATCACAGAACAAGCAGCCGGATCCGATCCAGCACCCTCGCCTAGCCCGGAATTAAAACCCGGAGATCTCATGCCAGACTTTGAAATGACCACTGAAACAGGGGCTCGCATTCATCTCAGTGACTATCGTGGACAAGTCGTGGCCTTCACCTTTATCTTCACTCGGTGTCCACTGCCCGACTATTGCCCACAGATGAATCGAAGTTTTCGTCAGGCTTACGAAGGTCTAACCGAGGCCTCGGCCAACACCCGCAACTGGCAGCTACTTTCGATTTCCTTTGACTCGGAATATGACACCCCTCAAGTGCTCGCGAACTACGCGCAGGCCTATCGCGGGAGAGAGAACGACCAATGGCTCTTCGCCGTTTGTTCCCAGCAAACACTCAAAGCAATCGGGCCGCCGCTCGACTTGGCCTTTGCCCAGGAGCAAGGCAGTTTCTCTCACAATCTAAGAACCGTCGTCGTTTCTCCCAACGGCAAAATCCATATACAGTTTGATGGCAACACCTGGACACCGGAAGCCCTCGCAAACGCAATTACCGAGGCGGCGACGCAAGAAACGGAAGACGCCATCAAGGTCGAGTAGCCTTTGCCAAAAAACGCACACACACTCTCTCTCCCACTCGACCGGCCGCCCGGAAGTTCTTATAAAAGACTCTTATTGGAGGTGGCCCAAGCAAGATCTCGCCGGCAACACCATCGATTTTTCACCAAAGTCCTCTACCGGAGCTTCCAACAAGCCATGGAAGAAATCATCCAACACTAGAACACAGACACCAAAGCGCCCCCGGCGATACCATTACGATCTCCGGAGGCGTTCTATTTTCCCTGACTTAAGACCAGAGGGTGGCTATTCGTTTGCCTATTATGTCCTCAGCTCGGTCATTTTGGCAATTTCCCTACGATTACAATCACGTCACTTTTTAAGCCCCCAATTCAGCCAGTAACAAATACCTACGCGGTGAACGCGGGCTAACGCCATAATCTTAACTGAGTCCATCAAGGCATCGTTGTCACAGTTCGTAATTTTCCGACGGCTCAACTAGCGCTTCGTCCCCGGAACCTATATGCTCGGTTCGAAATTAGCTAGCCAGGCACCGTTCTTGGCCCCCTATTCAGAGCCGAACAGGATCATTCTGATTGCCCCTTGACTCGCAACATTGCTCTTACCTGATAGCCCGTCCTTCCGCATTTCTGCAACGAGAAGCGTGAATTGTTCGATCTGTTCAGGATGCTCAACTCTCGCCCCGACTCGCTCAAAATTGGCTAACTGCTGGATAACTCTTGGTGATCCGTAGAGTGCAATTCGATTTTTTGCATAGGTAGCCTGAATGAATGTTTCATTCGAGTTGTTTCCGTGAGCAGTCTTGCTAAGTGCTTCGAGCCAGTCTCAGTATGCTCGTCTTCGGTCTGTCCTAAGCTCGCTGTCCAATTCTCTACGACGCGAAAGGAGGTGCCGTAGAGAACCGCCTACGACAACCCCAACCAGCGAGAAGATCGCGAGAATCAATTTATCCATTCGAATCAGAATCCAGGAATACCGAACTAGAACTCGGCTGTCGCTTGGAGGGCCCCTGCTCCGGCTGGTAGGATCACACTGAACTGTGCTTGCCCGTTCGTTAAGATCACTTCTGGTTCCCCCTCAGCGGGAAACACTGTCGCTCCTTCAGGGCTCGATACCCTCAGTTGTACGCTAACTCCATCCGGCACATTGCGCGCCGATACCAATACGTCCACGGAACTCTCTGATGACAGACTAACATCAGGGGTCTTGAAATCTCCTTGAGGTGAGGTAGGAATCTCCATCCCAGCAACACGGGTGATCATCAGCTCTGGCTGATTGTTGATCGATCGGTTCATGAAGGGAGGACCAACGATTGGCGTCGTGATCGATCCACTCGCAAGCGGACGTTCAAACCCCTCGAGCCGGACTCGGCCAGAGCCCCCTCGCTCTGAGGTAACGTCAATCGTCCCACTTCCTAGAAGGCGGTCAGCCACCAGAACTACCGAACCACCGGATCCGTGTCCTCCATCCCCATTATTGGTTGGTGCGGTCCCGCCTCGAGAGAAGATTGAGCCGTTCAAGACCAAATCTCTTGAGGAGGCAATCAAGAGAGCGCCCCCCCCTGCTCCACCACTTGATCCCAGACGAGTTTCATCACCGCCGCCGCCGCCGCCGCCGGAACCGCCGATCAGGGGATCGATCAATAGATTTCCTGTCTCTTATA
>CAJXVR010000325.1 GCA_913061285.1 uncultured Verrucomicrobiota bacterium
GGGGTGGGCCTGCTTCCGCGAGTGCCGAAATTATCGGGCGTCTCAACGATCCCTCGGCCGAAATGCCACCGCCAAACTCGGTTCACAAACACTCTTGCTGTGAGCGGGTTTTCCTTCGCGGTTAGCCATTGGGCCAGTTCCTTGCGCCCGCTCGATTCTGAGGGGATGGCGCGGTCTCCGGGGGGGCCGATTTCTGAAAGGAATCCCCTCGGTACTTCCTTGCCGAGACTGTTGTGATCTCCGCGGATGTGAATCTTGACGTTTTTCACATCCTTGTCGCTAACTGCCATCGTCTCCTCGGGCTTGGGAGCCTTCGCTTGCAGGGCGTCTCGTTGTTTTCTGAGAGAACGGAGGGTGCTGATCGTTCGTTCTTGATTGGAATCTGGTGGAAGATCGATCAATCGAAACTGGTCAATGTGGACCATCATCGGTTCCGATTCGAAGCGGAGAGTGTGCTGGCCTGTACCAATCTTGAAAACCCCCTCCAAGTGCCAGGCTTGGTTTTCGGGTTGCCAGCCTCCTGTGGCGGTCGAGAACGCATTGCTAGTGACGGTTTCTCCATCGATCAGGATTGTGCCTGGGCGCGCGTTGGCTGCGGCATAGCGGATTTCAATCGCCAAGTGCCTTGGTTGTTTCGTGTTGAATGTGTATTCGACGTGATTCTTCTGAGTTCCCGGATCGGAGATGATGCCAATGCCAAGGCCGTAGTTTTCGCGATCGATCTGGACGTTGCCTAGCGTGAAATTTTCAGCCTGGATGGAACGAAACGGGGGAAGTGATTGAGTCGATTGCCAGGCTTGTTCCGCTTGCTTGAGTTGTTCTTCGGTTTGGGCGAGTCGGTGTTGGAACTCTGATTCACGCTTGAGAAAGGCTTGTGTTCGGAGGGGGCGATTGCCGATCTCCGAACTGTGAAATATCCCCGCGAAGGCGTAGTAGTCTTTCGTGGGAATGGGGTCGAACTTGTGATCGTGACAACGCGCGCAGGCAATCGTGATGCCGAGAACCGCCTTGCTGACGGTATCGATGAGTTCGTCGACAGCATCGGCTTGTTTCTTCACGGGATCTTGTTCAGCGAGGATCTTGGTTCCGATGGCAAGGAACCCCGTTGCTTTCAACCGCTCAAGATTCTCGTGGAGCCTTGGCGATGCGTTGAGAAGGTCGCCAGCGAGTTGTTCAGTAAGGAAGGTATGGAACGGCTTGCTCGAGTTGAAGGCATCAATCACGTAATTACGATAGTGATAGGCGTGGGGGAAAGCATGGTTCTCGTCACCTCCATTTGAGTCTCCATACCTGGCGACATCGAGCCAATGACGTCCCCAGCGTTCTCCGTATCGGGGCGATGATAGAAGTCGGTCAACGACTCGATCGTAAGCCGAGGGACTTGTATCGCTTACAAAGGCATCGATGGTCTCGGTTCTCGGAGGAAGTCCGGTGAGATCAAAATAGACCCGGCGTAGCCATTCGGTTTTCGTCGCTGCGGGAGAAGGGGAGAGACCAACCTTTTCGAGTCTTGCGAGGATGAAAGAATCGAGCGGCTGCTGAGGCCACTGCTTATCGCTGATCTGAGGTGGTAGAGGTCTCTGGATTGGCTGATAGGCCCAATGCCCTTGATAGTCCGCACCTTCACTGATCCACTGTGAAATTAGCTCGATCTGGGCAGGGCTGAGTTGCAGGACCGCGTCTTCCGGTGGCATTCGATGCCGGGAATCGTTGCTTTGGATTCGCTTGATCAATTCACTCTCTTGAGGGTTTCCGGGAATGATTGGTCTGTTTCCCGATGACGCTTCACCTTTGGCCGACTTCTCGAGGTCGAGGCGGAATTTTCCTTCGCGGGCTGCTTTATCGGGACCGTGGCACTCGAGGCAGTATTGAGAGAAGAGCGGGCTGATCTCTTCGCTATAGTCGATTCGCCGGGTAGGAATGGGACGCTGGTGGGCCAGATCGTTTGGTGGAGCGGCCGAGTCAGCTGAGAGATGGGGAACAGTGTATAACAGCGTAGAAACGAGCGCTGCTGAGATCGTAGTCCTATATGTCGGGTAGATCTGCAAAACCTTCGTCCTAGATTGGGAGGCTCACCGAGCATCCTTCGTCTGCTGCGATCGTTCCCGCCTCAAGAATTTCCTGAGTGTCTCGGCAGATTCGATCTTGGCAGAGTTTCGTGAACGGTTCGTTCGTTTTGAGGCAGTGCAAGAAATGAGCCGTTGAATCCGCCTGTTCTTTTGGAAGATCCGGGACATCAATCTCCACGCCTTCGGGTTCGCTTTTCGTTGCTTTCAGCAGTTTGTTCCCGGTTTTTGGATCGATCATGAGCGTGCCTTCTGTGCCGTAAATTAAGGTGGTGTAGGCAGTCATAGTATCGATTTGTGTCCATGATCCTTCGGCAGTTGCCATGGCGTCATGGTAAGTGAGGGCGAGGAGCGCGTTGTCCTCAACCACGATATCCTCTTTGCATAGCCTACCCTTCATGGCTGTGACTCGGGTGGGCATTCCCAGAATGGCTCGAGCGAGAAGCGCTCCGTAGCAGCAGTAGTCCATCAGGGCCCCTCCGCCATTCTCTTCGCTGTCGAAGAGCCAGGCGCAGAAGAAATCACTACACCCGAGTTCCTTTGGTCCAGCGTGCGCTGCTCGGTATTTGACCTGCCATGCCCGACCAATGGCGCCTGTCTGAATCAAATGCATGGCATGCTGGAGTTGTGGCCACCATGCGAGGGGCCAATTGATCATGAGGCGGGCATTCGTCGCTCGGGCTGCCGCTAACATATCCTCTGCTTCCTCAAGAGAGGAGGCCATGGGCTTTTCAATCATCACGTGGATGCCCAGGCTCAATGCGAGCTGTGCGGCTTCGGCTCCAGACCGGTTTGAGTCATAAATGTAAACAGCATCAAGAGATTCTTCTTGCAAGAGATCATCGTAGTCCTCATACGTCTGATCGCAGTCGTACTCGGTCCTAAAGCGTTCGATGAGTTCCGGGTTAGGATCGGCCACCGCTACGATATTCGCTCCTGCGTGTGCCTTGAGTGACGGGAGGTTGTCCCAAACGTGGTCGTGGACGAGCCCAATAATTCCAACGCGGATTGAATCTGCCATAGTTTTTGAGAATTGTTTGGCGGTAGTGTGGCATTCAGGGCGCCGGGAGCCAAGCTCATTGACCAGGGAAAGGGAATCGAGTGCCAGGAGAGCGCCGTCATACCTCAACCTTCGCCCATGGAGCCCTGGTAAATTGCTCCGCGCCGCTCTGAGCGGGCCTCGAGGGCGTTCTGTGAGCAAGGTTTTCGAGATGCTGGATGACCGATTGAATTTGATCTTCAGGCGTCGAGGTGCCAGCTGTGATGCCAATCTCGTCCCCAGGCTGGAACCAACAGTCCATCAGGTCACTTGCCTCTTGAACATGATGTACCTGATCGCAGTGTTTTGAACAGACGGCCACGAGTTCGTGTGTGTTGTTGCTATGTTTACCGCCAATCACGATCATGACGTCAGAGATCTCTGCCAGGGACCGGGCTGCCCGCTGGCGGTTCTTTGTTGGTTGGCAGATGGTATCTCGGAATTCGACCTTCGCCTCTGGAAAGGTTGCCTGGAATGCGGCGACCAGAGAACGGACTCTATCGAGTGGTTGCGTCGTTTGGGCGACGATTCCGAAATGGGGGTGGGTTGGGACTGTCGCGAAATCTGATTCCGAGATGAGGATGCGGTAGTCCTCCAAATCTCCGACCAGTCCCGTGACTTCAACATGACCTTCAACGCCGATGATGATCGGGAAGCAGCCTTTAGCCACCAGTGTTTCCAATTCACGATGGGCATGGTGAACGAGAGGACACGTGGCGTCATAGACGCGCAGCGGACTCGCTTCGAGCGCACGCCGTGTGTTGTTTGACGTTCCATGAGCGGTAATCATCACGGAGTCGGATTGGGCGTTTTGGTAGTGTCGGGTAGTTTTGATTCCGCGTCGCTTGAGCTCAGAGTTGACTCCGGGATTATGGACCAAGTCTCCAAGCACCGTTAGCGAGCCTTGGGCCGCTTGCCTTTTGGCGGCACTGATGGCATCTCGGACGCCGAAACACATTCCTAGATGGGCTGCTGTTCTAATAATCATGACTTGTTCTTGCTGTGTTTTGGTTTGCATAAAATAGAAAAGTAATTTGAATCGCAAAGTGAATGGGGAGACCATTGCAGTCGTAGGAAAGATTGCTTCTATCGTTGGTTTTCTTGAACGATTCGCTCGAGTTGAGCGATGTAGGACTTGAATGCCCGCTTGCCCTTGGGGGTTAGTCGGCAGGTGGTTAGGGGGCGGTTCTTGAAGAATGATTTCGAGATGGAGACGTAATCGGCTTGATCGAGCGTACGAATGTGAACACTCAGATTACCATCGGTCATGGCCAAGGTCCTCTTTATCTCTGTGAACGACAATTCCGGGCTCGCAGCGAGAAGAGACATTATTCCCATGCGACCGCGCTCGTGAATGATCTTGTCTAATTGCAAGCAGGCTTCAGCGTTCATGGGCGTTCCTTAATGTTTTCGGTGAGAAAGAGATAGAGACCATAAGCCAGATGAAAGAATCCAAAACTGCCCCCCATGACGAGATGAGCATGTTGAAGATCGGGAAACGTTTGATGATTCGTTGGATCGATAGATCCAATCATGAGAACGCATCCTGTGACAATGAATCCCGCCCCAAACCATTTAATCCCGCGGGGCATAAAGAAACCAGCTGAGTAGAGTCCGCAACCGTAGAGTGCCATCCAAAACGCTGGAAGCCACCAGACGAGCGTTGTTGAAAGTGAGTTTGCGAACAGCGCGACGAGACTTAAAAGGAGCCCAACGAGGAAAGGGGGGAACATTCCCTCTGCTACGCGCTGTGTGGGAAGTGACCAGAAGTCTTCTTCACTTTGTAATGATTGGCGTCTTACGATGATGAGTGACGAAACCAGAGTGACGACCGCAACACTGAGCCAGTATTTTATGAAGGATTGCGGGGATTCGATTTTCTGGAACCAGCCAATGCCCGAAGCCAATAAGCCAATTGCGCCTGCGGCTAGGGTCGTCGGTGCGAGCGTGCGCCGATAGGAAGCAGAACGGTCCATGAGCGTCCGAATCTGATCGAGTCGCTCCGCTGCCCAGTCTGAATCCATGCATTCACTTTGCCTTGCAAAGTTAAAATGTCAATAGCCTATCGTTCATAAGAATGAACACTCGCTATTGCTCTGCTTAGGGCTCAATCGTCACCCGGACGATAGAGTAGCCTCCAGAAGGATCAGCTACCGTGTAGAAAAAGTGGTCCCTGACTCCGGCTGGGGGACTTGATAGTATCACTGAATTGGCTCGGGTGCTGAGGAAGATGCCTTGTTGGGTTCTATCGCTAACGAGGCTGATCGAGAGTCGTTCGTTCTCGGGATCGCTGTCATTTTCTAACAGTGTGGTGAAGGGAATCTCGATGTTCGTCTCACCCTCGGTTGCGATTCTATCCGGTTGACCCGCTGGAGGTAAATTGGCATCGAAGACCTGGATTTCCATCATTACGGGTTTGCTAGCCGTTTCTGGAGTGTCCATAACGACTATCTCTAGCGACCGTTTAGACTCTGAAGGGAAGTGGGACAGGTTTTTATAGGTGATGCTCTGGATAGTTTCGCTGTATTCCTCAGGAGAACCCTTGCCAGTGAGATTAATTGTTCCAGTGTTCCGGTCATATTCAGCTTGGATCGGGCCGGCTGGGCGTAATTCTAGTGAATCTTGGTGGGGGATGAATCCGCTGTTGAAGGAGAGCTTCGCTCCGAAGAGAATCTTATGATCGGGATCCTTGATTTCGAAGGTATCGAATAAGGACCGAGGTCCGCTACCGTCAAGGAAGACGAGTGGTTCCAAAGGTGAGGCTGCGAGGAGCGGTAAGTCGTTGATGTTTTCGATGGTGACGATGATGCGGAGCTTGGTTTCAAGGCTTTGGGCGTCGGTAGCAGTGGCTTCAATAGAGAACTCACCAGCTGCATTCGGTAGGGGATGAAGGCTTAGGACGGCGTTTCCATTGCTTCGCTCGAATAATACGCCGTCTTCCTTCGGGAAAAAATCATCAGCTTCGATGAGTTTGAACTCGAATTTTATCTCCGGGCTGGGGGTGCGATCATCTCTTAGCGAAAAGGGAATCTCAAAAACTTTGGTGTCCTCAGGAAGCGAGACGTCGGAAAGACCGATGATTTCTGGCGGCGTACTGCGCCCGACTAGACTCAATCGCTGAGTCACAGAATTGCTGGTCGCTCCATCAGGGTCGGCCACCATGAGTGAAACGCTGGGGCTCCGGTCTGTTGTGAAATCGGCGGTGTTGCTAAAGGCGATGGACTGTATGGCTTCGATGTAGTCCGAAAAGGATGCTATCCCTGTGATGCTCAGGCTTCCGTTTTCTTTGTCGAATCCGGTAGAACTGAGTCCTGCTAGCAAGGGGCCTAATTCCAGGCTATCTTGATCTGTCAGAAATCGGGTGCTGAACATGACAGTAGCGCCTCCAAGTTGGTTGTCATCGCTGTCAGAGATGCTTACCTCACGAAAGAGGCTAATCGGACTGTCTCCCTGGTGGAACGTTCGTGGTGTCGAGGTGCTCGCTTGGATTCTTGGAGCGTCATTGACGCTGATCACGGAAATCGTCGCAGAGACTGAATTGCCTGATCGTTGCGAATCTTCAATTGAGAAGGTTATCGTTCTTTCACCCGAGCTCGGTGAATCACTCGTATTGCTGTATAGCACCGAAGCAAGAGCGCTCGAAAAGGCCCCAGTCGTACCTGAGCCGATAACCGTGAGGGTGCCCGTTGAGGGATCGAAGTTACTTTCTAATCCTGCTGCCGTCCCTCCGGAAAGCTTGTCTTCCCCGGATAGGTAGCCACTACTGATTGTCGCTGTGGCTCGGGTGATTTGACCGTCAGTGCCCTCAGAGATGGACACGTTTCCAAGCAGGGCGAGTGGAAAGCCTCCCTCAGTGAAGGTGCGAGATTGGCTGGTTCGGGCGTTAAGAATCGGCGGGAATGCCGGGATTGATACGTTGATGTCTCGAACGATTGTATTGCTTGAGGCTTTGCCATCGCTGACAACAATGGAGAGTTGTCGGGTCGTTGTGTCTGGCGTCACACTCGAATTCCCGAAGCTGACCCCTCGCAGGGCTGCTTGATAGGAAGCAATCGGTGCTGGACCTCTCAAGTTTAGCGCGCCCGTGTTGGAATCAAACTCTCCAGTGAGGCCGTCGGGCAGTCGAGGAAGGAATAGTTCGTCCTGTCCGGCGTTGAAACCGGAACTGATTGAGACTTGTGCTGAATCGAGTTCGGCATCGTTCCCATCGCTCACGATCAATCCTGGCGCGATTGCCGCTCGAGAGCTGGAACCGATGACGTTGATTGGGCTAAGATCGGTGAGCTCGAGTTGAGGTGCTGCGTTCAGCGAACGAATGGTGATAGGGATTGAACGGCGAGTTTCTTGGACGCCTCCGGCGCCTGAGTTGCCTCGATCATTCGCGGCAAGATTGAGAAGGTCGGGTGCTGCTCCGCTTGGTGTTTGGTAGATTAGTCCATCGAGTGCCCGGTTAATTGAACTTGGGCTCCCGGTGAAAATCATCGAGGTATTTCCTTGCCCGCTTCCCTGGGAAAAAGCTAACCCATCAACAGAAGCAAGGGTGAGAGCGCCTACTGACGAAAGGCTTAGCTCGAGCGGGGATTCATCGAGGTCGACGTCATTAACAATTATTTGATTCTCGGTTGCAGCGCTAAAGATGATTTGGCCCCCTTCATTGACCAATTGAGTCTCCGGTCCCTGAATGGAAGGGGCGTCGTTGACCGGGGTGACGGTAATCGTAACTAGGGTAGATTCTGATTGGTTCGTGCCATCGCTCGCGCGATATCGGAATGTGTCCGTACCATTGAAATTGAGGGTGGGTTGGTAGGTGAAAGATCCATCGGGGTTCAGCGTGAACGATTGAGCATTCGCGGGGAGCGAGCCATCCACGCTTGCGGTGAGATTGCTTGGTCCGTTGCCATCGTCAATATCCGTGTCGTTGGCAAGGAGCCCGTTCTCTGTGCTGAGGGTTAGCGTTTCATCTTCGTTGATGGTGAAGAGTTGCCCTAGATCGGCGTTGGCTTCTGGAGTGTGATCGTCATCAATGATGAGTATCTCAGTGGGCCCCGCCTGAACAGAGATTGGGAGGCCTATGGGATTGCTTTCCGAGAAGAGACTGTTTGGCTTGGCGCCGTTCGCAATGGCGGCAATTTCGTTCGGCAACAATGGCCTGTCAAAAATGGCGACATCATCTAGGAGTCCGACCATTGATTCGATTCCGTTGCTATTGGCTCCTAAAACAAATTCTGAGAAATCGTTCGGTAGTGGGGCTGTATTGATGCCTTGGGCAAAGAGTTGGTTGTCGATCCAGATCGATTTTGAATCGCCATCTTTAATAAACGTAAAGGTATGCCAATCGCTGAACTCGAAGCTGGTGTCTTCATGGGTGCTGATCGGCGCAGAGAGGCGAGAAACGCCTGGCTCGCAACAGCCCGCAGTATCAAAATAGATGATGCCGTCGCTCCAGGGAGCATTGGCGGATAGACCGCGACTCTCTCCCGAGGAGCTATGCGATACGCCTTTGAACATCGCGGCCTCAGTGATCCTGTCGAGTTTTTGACGGAGGACGATCGATATTTGATTGTTGGCTGATGCGTCATTGAGAAACGGAGAGGTCACCCGCATGAGTTGGCCTGACTGAGAGTCTCCCAAATCGAGAGCGCGGTCTCCGCTGATCCCGCTGAATCCTTCTCCGTCATTAGAATAGGAAGCTCCCTCCTCGAAAAATCCTGATAGCCCGTCGATCGCGTCGGTGGCTAGGCTCGGATTCGAGTTGTCATTAAAATCCCAATACGCCAGGAGATTGTTGCCGGCTATGCGGGTAATAATTGACTCGTTTTGTTCCGCAAGATTGTCCGCAATGACTGGGAAATTGACCGTGTGTGAGGTCGCCTGTGCTGGAACAGTGATTTGCGTTGAGGGCGTAACGTAGTCGGTATTCCCCCTGTCTCTTATACACATCTCCGAGCCCACGAGACC
>CAJXVR010000326.1 GCA_913061285.1 uncultured Verrucomicrobiota bacterium
TACGAGATGTAGAGAGGTCTCGTGGGCTCGGAGATGTGTATAAGAGACAGTCTCGGAAGCGATGCGATTGGATCCGGGTTTTGTTTCGGCGTATCTGAAACTCGGAGAACTGACGTGGCGCCCCACGGTCTGGGGACAAGGTTCCCTGTCAGCGGAACAGGCTTTTGTTCAGTCGAGTGCTCTTATTGCGACAGCGGAACGCCAATCTCCGGGGAATTTGGAAGTGATTGCGGCGAGAGGGATGAACGCGCTCGTTGGTTCCTGGGACTGGCCAAAGGCTTTTCGTGACTTGAATCAGGTTCGCATGCAAGGTCAACCTACCGTTGGCCTGGCGTGGTATCTCAGCTTGATTGAAGGTCGGTATAACGAAGCCATTGATGTGTTGGACGAGCTTCTGGTTGAAGACCCGCAGAACGTGACTCTCCTGGCAACGAAGGCAAGAGTCGCTCGATTTGAAGGAAATTGGGCCGAAGCGACGGCTCTCTTTGAAGCCATCGGAGAAGCGACGCTCGAATGGCCACACTTGCTCGACTATTCTGATGCCCTGCTGCGGAGCGGGCGCCAGGCTGATGCCAGAAAGATCTTGGATCGAGCCCTGGAGGAATCCGAGTCCCATCCTGCGGTGTTGATTCAATCGGTGATTGCGTTGGCTGCGAGTGGGAAAACGACTGACGCGGCGGCGGCAATGCGAGAAATTGAGCGGGTGCTTGCCGAATCTGAGGCCTTTCCGACGGCCAAGTTAGGGCTCGGGTACATTGCTCTTGGTGCGATCGACGATGCCGTGATGGCCTTGGAGACTGGGTTTGATGAGAAAGGTTCTTGGTCGATGCTAGAGCTGCGCTCAGCGGTCCTTCTAAACGCGTTAGGTGATGATCCGAGATACTGGAGTCTAGTCGATTCAATGCAGTTTCCTGAACTACCGGTTTACCATAGGCATCATCAGCAAGAGCAACGGATGCGGGCTCGGAATTACTAGCTTACGAGCGCCTCTAGTGCTTGCTCCTAGCCATTGTTGTCTTCTGAACGTTGAACTCAACGATGTGGGCGATCGGCGTTTCTACGCGCTGCGCCCTATGATTCGATTCAAGGAGTCTGAGGTCTGGTAAATTAGCGCTTCAGGGTAATGAGGGTAGGGATGGAAATATTCAAAGGTAAGAAAACCCCGGTATTCGATTTGATTGAGGGCTTGCATGACTGCGGGCCAATTTGTGGTGCCGTCGAGAAGAGGGCGAAAGGTTTCGAGTGAGAAATCGGTGCCTTTCTTGGTGAACTCCTTGAAGTGGATGTTTTGAGTTCGTTGCCCCATGATCGGAATCCAGTGCTCAGGGTGTTGGAACATAGAGATGTTACCGGTGTCAAAATGGATCTTCACGTGTTCACTTTGAAAGGTATCTACGAAGGCGTTCATCTCCATTGGCGTCATGAGGTAACCGTTGAAGAAAATGTTCTCGATGTTGAGGATGACGTTTAGTTTTTCTGCTTGTTTCGCGAGCTTTCCGACCGCTTCTCTTGCTCGCTGATCACAAACGTCGTTGGGGACAGGCTCATGATCATCTCTCCACGGGATATGGACGGCGCCTGGAACGAGGAGCACGTTCTTTACTCCGAGAGCACTTGCCGCCTCGGCAATCTTCCCTGCTAGCTCGATGCCTCGGCTCCGTTTTTCGCTGTCGTTGCTTGAGAGCGGGTAGGGCCAGAATAGAAAGGAACAGAGGCCGCTAATCTCGATTCCAATGTCATCGGCCATTCGTCGAATTCGTTGATAGTCTCGCTTACTTGTTTTTGGTGAAAGATCGTTCTCCAGATCGTAATTCAGCTCAATGCCGTCAAATCCGGCGTCCTTCGCTAGCTGAAAACACTCCCGTAAGGTCATTCGTTGAGGGTATGGAAACGCCCATTGATTGATGGACTTTTTCATCGGGTATCGAATGCTCGAACGTTGGCGCGTATCCACTTCTTGACGTGCTTGGGCTTCGAGCTCTGCCGGTAGCAAGGCTGCCGTGGCGCTTGAGGCGATGAGGCCCTTGATGAGATCTCGACGAGCGATGCGTGTGTGCCCGGGAGGCAGTGGCGTGGATTCAGACATCATTCTATCTTACGAGAATCCGCATGAGTGGCAATGAACAAAAACGGAAGCAAGCCTGTCGATGCAACTCTGTTCGCCCTTGGGAGACGCGAGATCTTTCCAGGCTAAGCCGAGCCGATCGAGGGCGCATTTGCCAGGTAGCGTTTCGGGATCTCAGCTCCGGCGACGAATCGGAGTTTGGCAATGTTGCACATTTGATAAACGTTGATTCGGAAGTCGGGGCAGGTGCTCACAAAGCAGTAGGCATCTTGAGGGGACCATGCGGCCTCTTTGACGAGAAAGTTGATTAAATGCAGCGTCGCTGTCTCGACGGCCAATTCCAGCGGGCGGGCAGCATTGATGAAAACAAGACTGTCCGGTTTGATGATTTTAATCCACTCCGGGGTTTGCTGCTTAATCACATCAACATGCAGTCGAACGGTTGAGCGAGTTTCTGCGGCCGTGCCGGTGAACTCGGTGTCTCCTTGACTGGCATGTACGTCGCCTAGATAGAGGAGGGCGCCGGAGTGATAGACGGGTAGGTGAATTTGGTTTCCCGGTGCGAAATCTCGAACGTCAAGATTGCCTCCCCATTCTCCTTGTCCGTCGATGCTCGTCGTGACTTCACGATCGGGAGCCACGCCAAGGGTGCCGATGAACGGCGTGATAGGCCAGCGGATTGCGTTATTGAATTGGAGGGTTCCATCGCCTGTTGTGCCGCTGGGGCCCGGATGGTGCTTGAATATCTTTGTGGTGTATTCCCCAGACAGTTCTGGCCAGCGGGCTGAATCGCCGAGAGGGCCTCGTTTTGGGCCGACCGCAATCCAGGAGTAGCTGTCGACTTCAATGGATTCTATATGAACACACAAGGTGTCGCCTCGTTCGGCTCCTTCGACGAATATGGGGCCCGCGATCGGGTTGGCCATCGGAGGGTTTCTGTCGAAGCCCGGCCGCATAGCGGGGATCGCTAGATCCAATTCTGATTTGAAGTAACCAGAGCTCGCATCGTCTGTCTCGACAACAATGGATTCCCCTGGAGTGATCGTAAGGAGAGGGGGGTCCTGTTGATTGAACGCGAACTTATTTGCCTGATCTCGACGGATTCGTTTCATGATCTAGCCCTTCTTGTGGGAGGCTTCTTCGGCGCCCACGGTGGCATCTTCGTCCGGATTCCAAAACTCAGCTGCCTGGTCAAAAAGTTTGACCCCGATCTCACGAATCGCATCCTCTCCAGATCGTTCCAGGGGTTCGTAAAAGGGGTGGTGGGATTTCTTGTAGGGGTTGTTGTGTTTGGTGTTGTAGCAACAGAGTAGCGACCATCGGGGATCTGGGGACTTGTTGGCATCGGAACAATGGAGCGTGTTTGAATGGAAAAACAGGACATCGCCGGGAGCGAGTTCGGCGTAAACGAGTTCTTGCACTTTCTTGGCAGCGTCTGTCCGTTCGGGATCGGCGCCTGTCTGTTCCCCGTAGCGGCCATGTTCAATCCGGCCCATTTTGTGGGATCCTTTGAGTAATTGAAGACATCCGTTCGCCTTGGTATTATGATCGACCGCGATGAGCGCGGATCCCATATCCGGGTAGAGGCATCCGTTGAGATACCAGTAGCCGTAGTCTTGATGCCACTCCCAAGCGCCACCGACATACGGTTCTTTGATGCTCATCTTAGAATGGTAGTGGTAGACCTCGTCACCTAAGAGTTGTTCCATGGTGTCGACGATTCGTGGGCTGCGAGCAACGGTCCCAAAGACATCTTCGCCGGCTTTGTTCCAGAGAACGAGCTTTGCGATGCCGCCTTCGGAATCCTTGAGGTCGTGGGCGTTTTGCTTGAAAGCGTGATCGTTCCTAGCCGCTTGCCGAACGATATCCATTTCATCGGTATCGAAGAGTTGCGGGATGATGAGAAATCCGTCTTCTTGAAAGCGTTTGACTTGATCGTCGGCGAGAGGGGAGCGTTTCATAGTTTCCGATCGTGGGTTTTGCCTGGATTGGTTTGGATGGAAATTTGGCGGGGTTCGGACTCGAAGTCAAAGGCTAAGAAAGACGGGGTTCCGACAGGTTTTAACTGTCGTGATGTGAGGTGTTTAGGTCGGTGTTTTCAATGGATAGATGCCTGCTGAAGCCCATTTCTCGACAGAATTGCCTTGTTATTCAGGATCGCTTGGGTGCTAAGTAGCGCTGTCCCCTTAGGAATTTCATTCTGCACGACATGTGAATTGTGTCCCGAATTCGCTCATGAAAAAAACGTCATCTAATCAGATCTCCGGATTCACCCTCATCGAATTGCTCGTCGTGATTGCGATTATTGCGATACTTGCGGGAATGCTCTTACCGGCTCTAGGAATGGCGAAAGAGGCAGCGAAGAAAGCAAAATGCACGTCGAACCTACGACAGATCGGGATAGCAACGATTATGTACGCCGACGACAACCGAGGGCACATGCCGTTGTGCAATATGTTCCATGATGATCCGGACAAGCTTTGGATACGCTTGATACTCCCATATGTGGGGGGAAGTGACGAAGTGCGGGCTTGTCCGAGTGACAAGCAGGCGAAGACACGCATTGAACGCAATGGAACGAGTTATCCTATCAATGATTGGACCTCGCAACCGGGACCCATCGCGGGCTTTACCGCCGTGTCTCCTCCTGACCACGGTCATCTTCTTGACAAATTGCAGGCGCCGTCCGAGACAATTATTGTTTTCGAAATTGCTGATGAGCAAGCGATGGATATCTTACATGATCACACCCACGGACGTAAGGGCTGGCCGACCTGGCGAGATGTGATCGATGATATTCAGCCGGATCGTCATGGTGGTGGGGTTAAGAACCGACTCAAGACCAATGGTCGGGCAAACTATCTCTATGCCGACGGCCACGTCGGAACTCACCAGGCTCAGGCGATGTATGATCTCTTCGACAATGGCAACGGGGTGAATTTTTCGACGCCTCCTGAGTTTCGCAAGGAAACGCGGCGATAAGCTGTTTGTATCCCTCGTCTGCAGTTTTAGTAATCTCAATGGTGTCGGAAATTGTTGCGGAAAGGGATGTTTTACTGCTTTTTTAAATTCGGATTTTGCACTCTGAATCCGAATGTTCTACATCTTAGTCGATGTTTGGAACGCGTTTAGGAAGTCCCTTTTTGCCGAAAGCGGCCACTTTCGTGATGGCGAGCGCCCGGTTGCTTGGTGTTTTCGTTGGTTTTTGTCTGGTTTCAGCCACCTATGAGGCGACGTCGGTGAATCAGGTTCTCGATGGAGCTGGCAATGCCTCGCTTCGTCCCGTAGTCCTCAGTGAAGCCACTCACTGGGATCTTGATGGCAGCCCGTACCTTATCGAACAGCGTTTCGTCATCGGCGATTCCGCGAGTTTGAGTATCGATTCGGGCGTGATCGTTCGTGTCGTGTCGGGACAAGCGATCGAGGTTCTTGGCACGCTGAATGCCGAAGAGGTGACCTTTGAAGGGGTGGATGCTGCTCCGTGGCGAGGGATATACTTTGGTCCCGGATCAAGTGCTTCTCTCGTGGCTGATTCAGTGATCCGGCAAACTTCTGAAGATCTTGGCGTCTTTAACGGTGCCTGGCGTCGGACGGCTGTCTATTTGGATCGAGGAGGGCCGACCTTGCGTGATAATCAGATCAGTGTCCCGGACGGACATGGGATTGAGGCTTTTGCCTCGGAGGCTCTCATTGAGGGAAATGAGATTGAAGTCATGAATCCAGATCACTTTGCGATCTGGGCGGATACGCTCAATCTGCTCCCAAAATTCTCGAACAACGTTGCTCTGGGACAAGGGAGGCTTGGCGTGGGGCTTGCGGGGGGCGGTATTACCCATGACGGCCGTTGGACTAAGGTGGGTGCCGAGATGCCTTATTTGGTTGAAGGTGGGCTGGTCTTAGGTGCCGGTGTGGAGCTCGTGATTGAGGCGGGAGTGACGATCCAGATGCCGATGTTTCGATGGCAAGTAGCGGGGAAATTACTTGTGGAAGGAACCGAGATGGATCCGGTGCGGGTAATGGGACCTTGGCTTGGATTTGTGTTTTCTGCCGGCTCAGGCGAATCGCAGTTGCGGTTTTGTGAGATTCATGATGCGGGGGCTGCGGATCTTGGTGTGTTGGATGGCGCCTGGAGGCGTAGTGCTATCTATATGAGTGGTGCGTCGCCGATTCTAGATCAGGTTGTGATTGAGGGAAGTGGCGGAAGTGGTATCGAGCTTTTCAATTCGTCGCCTCGACTTCAGATGACGACCATTCACAATGCTGTGAGGAATGGCTTGGTCGCGCGGGGTGGGAGCAATCCTTTGCTCATTTCGGTCAATTTCGTTGAGAATGGAAGCGATGGATTCTACACGGTCTTGACGGATGCAAGTAGTGTGCCGAATCCATCGGCGGTCAATTTCTTCAGGAACGCGCTGCAGGGAATCCAAGTGGATGGAGGCTCGATTAATCGAGATATCTCGTGGGAAAATTGGGGGGATGAATCTCCCTTTGTTGTCACTAAGGACCTTACGGTGCTTCCAGGAATGACTTGGACGGTTGAGAGTGGGGTGACGGTGAAGCTATCTAAGGCTCGTGCGGTTGTGAGTGGTGTCTTGAGCGGCATTGGCACGAGTGAATCCCCGGTCGTTTTTACGTCGCTCCTTGATGATACCTTCGGTGGTGACACCAACGGGGATGGAGAGGTCGGGCTTCCTGCCCAAGGTGATTGGAACGGAATTTATTTTGGGCCCCAATCCGGGGATTCACGTCTGAGTCATTGTGAGTTGCGCTATGCGGGAGGGGAAAGCATAGGCAATATCAACGGTTCATGGCGCCAGACGGCTATCTACATCGATAAGAGCCATCCCGAAATTGCAGACTCAAAGATCATCGAGAGCGCAGGCAATGGAATCGAGGTCTTTTCATCGGACGCATTGATTGAAAGGGTTGAGATTCGAGAGGTTCAAGCGGAAAGGTATGCCATCTTGTTTCATGGCTTGAATAGTTATCCGAGGATGGCAGATAACCTGGCTACCGGGGAGGGGTTTCTTGGGGTGTTTCTGCCGCCGGGCGCCGTATTCCGTTCGGGAAGCTGGACGAATCCTGGAGATACTCTTCCGTATTATCTGTCTGGTGATCTTTCGATTCCGGCTTCGCATACCTTGACACTCGAAGCGGGGACGAAATTTGAGTTATCAGAGGCTCGCTTTCTGGTCGATGGAAACCTGATTGTGGAGGGCACGCCGAAGGAGCGAGTGGTTTTCGATGGAAGACGGAATGGGATGGCCATGGAGTCATGGAAGGGGATCTATTTTAGCCCATCCTCGAGTGGGTCTGTCTTGAGCTATATGCTACTTAGAAATGGCGGGGGCGGAGATTTGGGTGTGCTTGGCGGCGCCTGGCGTCGGTCGACGATCTATGTCGATCGTTCGAGTCCGGTGCTTCAACAGATCATGGTGCTGAGTAGCGGTGGTTCGGGGATCGAATTTGGTGGCTCGACCACGCGACTGACGAATTCTCTTATTGCCGAAAATCAGGGCGCGGGTCTCGTTGTGCGCGGACCTGGAGGGCAGCCAGAGATTCTCTACAATACCGTTGCGAACAATGGAGGCGATGGATTGACCCTCGAGAATGCCTCCGTTCGATTCGACAGCAATCTCGTTTCACTCAACGAAGGAAGTGGTCTATCTGGGACGGTGCCTGACGGGGCGGGAGCCGAGTTGGTTCAGCATAACTTATTCTTTGGAAATGGAATGGAAGATGTGCCTGATTGGCTTGTGACGGATCCGGAGACCGGAGACTTGGTATCGATGAATCTCACGGCAGATCCACTCCTGGAGAATCCGAACGCCTTTAATTACCGATTGACTTCGAACTCGCCAGCGATTGACGCCGGGGGAATGGCCTTTGCTGAACCGTATACGACCGAGCTCGATGGAAACGTTCGATTGCATGGCGCTGGTGTTGATATTGGAGCATATGAGTTGGATGCCGTGGGTTTGCTCTACACGGTGGATCTCTCTTCAAGGCGAGCGGGGACTGAAACTTGGGAGAACGAGGGACTCACGAGTCCGTCCGTGCAACGGGCGGTTGCCGTGGTGCCTCCGGGGCAGGAGTCCGTTTATGAAGTGCGATTCCAAAATACCGGAAATCAACCTGAAACATTGACCCTCTTCGGCGGGGGGCTCGCTCCGGATTGGACAATTCAGGCAGTGCTGGTAGGGGACGAGCCGATTGATCTCACAGCTGATCTTTTTAGTGAGGCTGGCGTTACCTGGGATGAGGTGATTCCCGGTCACGAATTTGTGATTGAGCTTCGTATGAATCCTGGAATGGGTGAGGGGCCTTTTTCTGTTTGGCGAACACTTTTTCGGGGGCAGTCGTCTCACGGTGATGTCGACGAGTTTGCTTGGGAGGCGGCCGTTCTTTCGCTTCCTCAGATCGTTTCTCAACCGATTAGTCAGACGGTGGACGAGGGAGACCCTATCCAACTTTGGGTAGAAGCAGAGGGTTCGGGATTTATTCGCTATCAATGGAAGAAGGATGGTCTTGCCGTCGTAGGACAGGAGAGTGCGGAATTCCTAATCCCGTCTGCGACGCCAGCCGACGCGGGGGTCTATACCGTCGATGCGATTGGTGCAAGCGGGAGTGTCAGTAGCCATGAGGTTGAGGTGGTGGTTGATGCGGTCGTTCCGGTCTTGCCCATCTCGCTTGCCCTGAAGTTGACGGATGACTCCGTAGTGCTTATCTGGGAAGGTGGTATAGGTCCCTTTTCTGTGCTCGCAAAAGAATCTCTGAGCGATTCGGAATGGAACGTTCTGGCTGATAATCTTGACGATAGACGGCTTATCGTCGTCCCAGAGTCGGAAACGCTCTATTTCACGGTTGTTTCAGAGTGAGCGGTTCTAGGGAATGGCGTTTCGCTTAGTGCGCCTTGGGGGCAGTCGGCTCGAGAGTGCTCCATTTGTACTGTCTCTTATACACATCTGACGCTGCCGACGA
>CAJXVR010000327.1 GCA_913061285.1 uncultured Verrucomicrobiota bacterium
TCTACACTAGATCGCTCGTCGGCAGCGTCAGATGTGTATAAGAGACAGATATTCACTCTGAAAGCGATCAAAAGCAGCTCGAGCATCCTCATAGTCGCCAGCAACAAAGTGCCCTCGAGCGGCCAACAACAAAGCGCGCTCGGCAGCGCTCGTTCCAGCGTGCCCTGTTTCGACTGCAAGGTAGTCGGCGGGAGATGGCTTGTCGGCGTCCTCTGTTTCAGACTCCTTCACCTGCACTTCGTACAGTGCTCCACCCGCAGCTTGTTCATTTTGATCTGCTTTCCACTGCGACACGTACACCGCGCCACCAACAATAATCGCTCCTACACCCCCGACGACGAGTTTCTGCTTATGGGTTTCTACCCACGCCAAAAACTCAATCAAGCCAGATGATTCCTCACTCTCTGTGCTCATAAATAAAAGCGGCTATCTTTCGGCTCGCTAGAAAAAAGGCAAGCTAGAAATCTCCAATATCGACAATTCATAAGAATAAATGGGAATGGCACGATCTATTGCCCCCCATACAAGCGAATGCTTAGAGTGGCTTGGCCGAGGTCACCATGGTCTTAAAATCAGCTTCAGCAGACTTAACCAGTGTCGACGGACCGGTAAATTTAACAAAGATAGAGCCCTTTTTGGCTTCAACGATTGCTCCAAGCAAGGCGTAGTTGGCTTTCGCGACCTTTCGCCCCACTGGAGGGCCACTCATGAAGGTTCCTTCAGCATGAACAAAAGACACCTTAATGTCACCAATCCGCGCCTCTTCCGTTCCTGCGTTGAGTTTCGCCACGGGTTCTTGGAATTGGCGGTACCATCGATCGATATTGGCTTTTGTCCCTCCCGCGGATCCTGGCCCAAAATGGAAGAACACAACCTCTCCCGCGTCCCCATCCTTGGAGTTCGGCACACTTAGCTGGGCTTTTCGCATCGAAGACCGAGGCCGAATCGATTTCCACGAATCGGGACTAGTGAAACTGAAATCACTCACGGTAAAGCGATTTGGCTCTGCCGCTTGAACCGACAATGATTGCGGTAATACCGAGGCAGTAAGAAACAGAAGAGCGATGAAAACAGGCTTAGCAATTCGATCAATCATTCCTGAGACTCTAGGAAAGCCTCGAGCAAAGGATCAAGGCATTCCGAATTGAAGCCCAACGAAATCCATGATTTCACAGCCATACCAGGCCTCCAGAATTAGCAATCGAGAAATGAAATTTGCAATTTTGAAGGCCCGTGAAATAAGGTAAGCAGAGATGAAGGTCTATTCACACCAGGAAAAGAGATTCGACGCCAAGATTGCGGCGATGCTGCAATCATCGAGCCTTTTCAACAAAACGATTGTTGATCGCACGACTGCGATCATTGATGACGTCCGACAACGAGGGGACAAAGCGCTCATCCATTTCACCAAGAAATTCGATCACGCCACCCTCACCACGAAGACTCTTCGAGTGAGCGAGCGTGAGCAATCTGAAGCACGTCCTTCGTCTTCATCGGTGAGTCGAGCGATTCGAGAAGCAGCGAAGAACATCCGGACCTTTAGCAAGGCTTCTATGCGAAAAGCTTGGAAGATCAAGAACTCACACAATGCGAGCGTCGGCGAAAAGTTCGATCCTTTCGATCGGGTTGGACTCTACATACCCGGCGGCACTGCACCACTGGTATCTACGGCACTCATGACGATCACCTTGGCGAAGGTCGCAGGATGTAAGGAAATCGTGGTCTGCACTCCCTGCTCCACGGATGGCTCCGTCAACAAGGACCTCCTGTATACGCTCAGACTCGCAGGGGCGACCGAAATTTATAAGGTTGGCGGAGCCCAAGCCATCGCGGCCATGGCTCTAGGCACGAAATCAATCAAACGCGTCAGCAAGATCTTCGGCCCAGGAAATGCCTATGTCGTTGCCGCCAAATGCGCCCTGTTCGGCCATGTTGCCATTGATCTCTTACCCGGTCCAAGCGAAGTGCTTATCATCGCCGATCAGAGTGCCAATCCTGACTGGATCGCTGCCGATCTGATCGCCCAGGCAGAGCACGGTTCGGGGCATGAACGAGTCGTCTTCCTTACGACATCAAAACAACTCATTCAGAAAGTTTCCCGCTCGGTCGCAAAACAACTCCCTGAACGGTCTCGGGCAAGCTACATCAAGAAGGCGCTGGACGATAACGGCTGGGCTCTCCATGTCGCTAGCCTCGAACAAGCCGTCCAAATCACCAATCAATTCGCCCCTGAGCATTGCGAGATCATGACGAAACAAAACAGCAAGCTTGAGAAGGCGATCACCACAGCCGGAGCAATCTTTTCGGGAGACTTCTCTCCCACCGTTCTCGGGGATTATGCTGCTGGCCCGAGCCACGTCTTACCAACAGGAGGAGCGGGACGTAGTTTCGCTGGGCTCACCGTGGATCAATTCCAGCGACGCACCAGTGTGGTTCAATACGGGAAAACATCCCTGAAAGCAGCACTCGAGACTGTCGAATCATTCGCGACCATGGAAGGCCTGGATGGCCACGGAAGATCGGCAAGCATTCGGCTCGACTAAGGCACAAGACACGACTGCCAGTAACGCCGAAAGAAATCCATTCCCGTATCATGCCGCGCCAAAAACCAAGCATTCGACCGCACATCGACGCACTTCATCCGTACGTCCCCGGGGAACAGCCACAAGGTTTGAAGCTGATCAAGCTCAATACCAATGAGAATCCGTATGGCCCTTCCAAACGGGTCCTCGAAGCCGTCAAGAAAGCGACGAGCGATCAACTAAGGCGTTACCCACATCCCACAGCCGATCCCCTTCGTGCTCGACTTGCCGAGATCCATAAATGCAGTGTCGATCAAATCATCGTTGGAAACGGATCCGATGAGCTGCTTGCGCTCGCGACACGGGCCTTCGTCACACCTACGACAGCAAGCCTTCGAGGGAGCAATCGTGGAGCAAACATAATCCAGTATTTCACGCCAAGTTATTCACTCTATCCCGTCCTCACGGCCATCCATGATGCGAAGAAAAATGAAGTCCCTCTGACTCCTAGCTTTGCGATCCCCGGTCCTGCAGCTCTGGCCAAATCCTCCTGGAACCCTAGGGCGGCGCTTACCTTTATCACCACACCCAACGCGCCTAGTGGACGAGCATACAAGCGCTCCGAGCTCCGTCGCTTGTGTGAGACAACTGGAGGAGTCGTTATTCTCGATGAAGCCTACGTCGATTTTGCCGAGGAGGACGCGATGGATCTTACGAAGGAGTTTGAGCATGTCATCGTCTCTCGAACCTTTTCAAAGGCCTATTCTCTTTGTTTCCAACGAATCGGGTATTTCGTTGGATCGGAGCCCTTAGTCACCGCTCTTCATAAGATCCGAGATAGCTACAACGTGAACGGTCTAGCCCAGGTTGCTGCCCTTGCGACCCTCGATGACCTCGCCTACTACCGGAAGAATTTCCGTACCGTCATCAAAGAACGGGACCGACTCACTCATGCCTTGATCAAAGCCGGATTCAAGGTATTTCCCAGCGCGGCAAATTTCCTCCTTGTCACACCGCCGAAAAAATCTCCCCCCGCATCCGCATGGTATGAAGGCCTGCGCGAAGCCGGGATCCTGGTTCGATGGTTCTCGGATCCCTCCATTGATCAACATCTCCGAATTACCATCGGGTCTCCAGAGCAAAACAAGGCCCTCATGACGAGGATCCGAGCGATGCAGAAAACTTGAGTCCGTCACCCAAAGAAAGTCGCCCGCATCGTACCAATGCTTCCTGAATCCCAATCGTCCGCCGACCGACTCTGGGCAGAGTACAGCAATGTCTTCATGGATCTTGATGATTTGACCTTGGGACGTTGGCTTGCCCAAACCCTAGGACAACTTCATGGCCGCGTTTGGCGTTTGTCCCATCCCTTGTTGGGCACCTACCGCTTAGCGACCCAGGTAGCCAACGAGCGAGACATTTGGCAGAAGCGGGTTAGTGCGATTCCTCACGGCTACCACGCTTCAGAATGTTGCGCCTCGCCTATCCTCCCCCTCTTTAGCCGAGATATCACGGAAACGGGCCTGATTTGTGAACACTGTGGAGGCACCACCGTTCCCTTCAAAGAATTGCCAAACGAGCTCAAGCCGCCCCTTTCCAAATGGGCCAAGGAGTATGGCAAGATCCATGAAATCGCTCACTGGTCCGATGAAAAAAAGAAGGGGGTATCGGACTACCAATCTCGGGTTGAAATGGCAGCAAAATCGGCAGAACAACTGTTGCACGCGGCCGTCACCAACATCCTCCCTAATTTCTTAGAGTTTTACCCAACGATCATTTGGGAAGATCAAGATGAGTGCCTCGATGTCAGACCCGAGGACATTGGCACCAGCTAGCCTCACTCAATCGACAAGGGATGATCCATTGGCCCGCGGATCAGCGGCACCAACAAAACGCCCATCATCCAAGCGAAGCGAAACAGCTTGGCTCACACCGATCGAAGCAACGCGATTTATCGTGTAGCCCATGGCTGCAAGCGCCTGGGCAACGTCATCGGAGAAAGCTCGCTCTAGGAGAATTCGATCCGGACGCCACTGATGATGAAACCTAGGAGCTGCGATCGCTTGTTCAATACTGTCTCCAAAATCAATAATTCGAATAATCGCCAACACCACCTGACTAATAATCGTCGGCCCACCAGCTGCCCCAACAGAAAACAGAGGAACGCCATCCTTCGAAACGATGGTGGGACTCATACTTGAAAGCGGACGCTTACCTGCTTCCACCTTGTTGGCTGCCGATCCGAGCAAGCCAAAGGCATTAGGAACCCCTGGTTGAATCGAAAAATCATCCATTTCATTGTTCATCACAATACCGGTTCCCGGGATCACAACCTTTGATCCATAGGTGGTATTAACAGTTGCCGTACAAGCCACCCAGAAGCCTTCTTCATCAGCGGTCGAAAAATGAGTGGTATGTTTCTCAAACAGACGCTCGTTTGCCTCAGGTGGCGTTTGATGGCTTGGCACCGAGCTCGACCGTCCCGGAATGATCTGCGATGCGAGGCTCCTCGCGTAACCGCGATCGATAAGCCCTTCGGGAACATCGACGAAATCAGGATCTCCGAGCCAGAAAGCGCGGTCTGCAAAGGCCCGCTTCATTGATTCGACAACCAATTGAACCCACGCCGCACCAGAGGGATCCATCTTTCCAATCTCAAACGACTCAAGAACGTTGAGTATCTGAGCCACGTGAACCCCACCTGAACTTGGAGGCGGAAAACCCACGATGTCATACCCCCGGTAGGTCGACTTCACGGGCTTTCTGTTTTCAATCTGATAGGCCTCCAGATCATACTGACGCATCACTCCTCCGTGGTCTTTCATCCATTGATCAACCAAGGTGGGAAACCTTGAACCATAGAACCAATTGATCCCCTGCCCTGCAATGCGACGATAGGAGGCTGCCAAATCGCTTTGAACAAGGCGCGAACCAACCGCTGGAAAAGCCCCAGAGTCAGTTAGAAAAACAGCCGCAGAACCAGCAAACTCGCGCAGCGACTCAACCGCCGAGGCAGCCCGCCGATAGTAGGCCTCGTCAACAGTAAAGCCTTCAGCGGCAATGCTTGCAGCTGGGAGAATCAAGTCTTTGAACGGAAGACGTCCGTAGAGCCTATTGGCTGACTCATACGCCATCAGAGCCCCAGGAACACCAATCGCAAGAGCGCCTTTTTGAGAGAGGCTGGTATCAGCTTTCCCATTCCTTACATACATTGAAGCAGTCGCGAGCGCTGGCGCTTTTTCTCTACCATCGATCGCTTTCACCGAACCGTCTGGTTGACGAATCAGAAGAAAACAGCCTCCGCCAATCCCAGAATTGAACCCATCAACAACACCGAGTGTCAGCCCGGCGGCGACAGCAGCGTCCACTGCGTTGCCCCCCTGCTTCATCGCATTCATCGCCGCTTGAGACGCCAAAGGATGAACCGTCGCCACGACCGCTCCGAAACCAGTCAGCGGAATAAAACATCCGAGCGTGATCAATCGAATCAAGACACCCGTCAGCGCTAAGAATCTCGTTGTTTCCATCAGGTTATTCAGCGTAACAGGACCTAGCGTCGGATGAAAGAATTCGTGCCTTCCCCATCCCTACGCCCATGCAAGCAGCCCCAAAGGCTCCGCTAATCCCTTCGACTATCCACTAAGGTTAGCTCGACTCAATCGTAGAACGGGAAAAATCAGTCACCAAAACTCCAAGCTGAATACGTGGGACGGATTCGTGTCGCCCGGGACCCTTTCTCAAGCGGTGCTGGAGGGGCCTCCTTCATTTTCTTCTCAAGGATTGCCCTCGCCAATTGAGCATCCTGGCTCAAGGCGTTCCCAAGGTCCTCTTCCTCATCCAAATCCTTCGGCACGTGAAAAAAGCGCCCGTCGTGGTAAAGCTTATACTCCGCAGTTCGAACATACTGACCAGGAAGCTGGCCCCAATAAGGCTGATAATGAGTAAAGAGCCAATGCCGAGAAGACGGTGCATTGCGCGATAAGCGATTAAAGAAACTATGACCATCGACAGGATCCGTCCAGGCAGGCTCAATTTGTGCCGCGTCCATGAAGGTCGCGTAAAAATCTGCGAAGTCAACGAGATCAGGTACTGAGACTCCTTCGGCGGTATGATTCTTCCAATACGCTACCAGGGGAACATGGGTGCCCATATCCTTCATCCCCCCTTTGCCCCCGCGAATCTCTCGTCCCTGCCAACGCGATCGTATTCCCCGATTCGTTCCATTGTCTGCGGTGAATAGAATAATGGTCTCTTCCGCGAGACCGAGGGACTCGACTTTTGCCTTAATTCGCCCAACCAGTTTGTCCATATAGTTAACCATTGCGACAAAATTGCGCTTTCGTTCCCCGAGGTCTTTCGGAGCCTTGTTGGCATCTTCTAAAGCCTGATCTCCCAAGGTATCCGGTGTCCTGACAAAGGGGTCGTGAACGAGTACCATAGGATAGTAGACGAAGAAGGGATCGTTTCGATTCCGCTCCATGAAATCACAGATAAAATCAACAAAAAGGTCGGGACCATACTTCCCCCAATTCTGTTCCGAAGTAATGAGTTCCCCATTGTGCTCTAGCGGAGGACACCAAAAACGTTCCCCTCCTCCGGCCTGTTTCTGTTTCCCCTTTGTGACTTGCCAGAGAAGCGATTCGTGAAATCCAGCCATTTGAGGACGTTTCGAATCCAGACTTCCAGGAAGCGAATTATACAACCCATTCAGCTGCCATTTTCCCGCTATGGCCGTTTGATACCCGGCATCTTTCAACAAATGCCCAAACGTTTTCTCCTTAGGATTGAGGTAGCCAAAATGAGTATAATTTCGAAAATTATACTGCCCCGTCATGATCTTAACCCGGGACGGGGTACAAATGGGCATTGAAAAACAATTCTCAAATCGGAGGCCCTTCCTCGACAAGGCGTCGATATGAGGGGTTTCATAATCTTGCCCCCCATAGCATCCAAAGGCTTCCCAGCTGACATCATCGGCCATGATGAGCACGATATTTGGGCGACGTTCTTCCGATTTTTCTTCGGCGTTTGACTGAACGCCCAGCGTCCACCAAACGGCAATCACCCCCATCGTAAGCACTCGCTGATAACTGACCACAACAGTCCGAGCAAAAGGACTTCTCTTTTTCGGTGATAGCATAAAACCGTTATGGGCGAGACCTGGCGAAAGATCAACCCAGGAGTTTAGCCCCAGAATCGAGCGTTCCTAGCAAGCTAGGGCTTGAGTCACTTCTCCGTTTTGATTTCTATAGAAACGTGCAACGAAGAACCCTCCTAACCCTACTTGTCTGGCTCGTGCTCAAGCTGAGCCCATCGGGACAAGCGGCCCTCCTCACTGCGTCGATCACGGATGCTGACTCGGGAGTCGCACTGCCGGCTCGCGTTTATATCATCGATAGCAGTGGTCGAAACCACTTTGTTCAATCCTCGTCGCCCGAAGGCACCGCCCTTACCTACCGTGAGGCATGGGTTCCCATGTCCGAATCCCAAGATCAACACACCACCATCTCAGCCCACCCGTTTGAAGTCGATCTCGTGGCCGGAACGTATTCCATAGAGATTGTTCGCGGAAAGGAGTATTTCCCATTTTGTCGCACCTTGGAAGTAGGGAGCGACGCGATCAATCTCAACATCCGCCTTCGCCGATGGATCGATCTTGGATCACGTCATTGGTATTCTGGAGAAACTCACGTCCATCGCCGCCACTTTGAACTGCCCAACGTCATGTTGGCCGAAGATCTCAATATCGCCTTCCCTGTCACCTTTTGGACCACAGCTGCTTACGAGGCGCCTCACAAACGGCCGTCAACCCTTCGTCACCCGCCTTCACCGTTCGGCCCCCGTATCGATCATGGCACGGCCCCTATTGTAATCGACGCCGAACACGTCGTTATCCCGCGAAACACGGAATACGAAATCTTCTCGATTGGGGAGAAGCGACACACGCTAGGAGCGGTGTTTGTTCTCAATCACAAGACTCGCTTTTCTGAAGGCATGCCCCCCGTCAAAAAAATCGCCAGGCTAGCACACCAAGAGGGTGCGCTCCTTGATTTGGACAAACACAGTTGGCCTTGGGCCTTCATGCTCGCGCCCGTCGCAGGGATCGACCTCTTCGAACTCGGCAATAACAGTGTCTGGAGAACCAAATTCGGCTTCACCAGATCGGGGAAGCCAGCCAGCTACATGGGAATTCCGACAGCGAACGGTCATATGACAGAGGCGGCTTGGCTCGACTACGGATTCCAATCATACTACGCGCTTCTCAACTGTGGCCTCAAGCTGACCCCAAGCGCTGGAACCGCCTCAGGGGTTCATCCCGTCCCCTTGGGTTTCAGTCGGGTCTACGTTCACTGCGAAGACGGTTTCTCTGCAGATTCATGGCTCGCCGGACTCAAGCACGGAAGGAGCTTTGTAACCAACGGGCCCATGCTGTTCGCAACTGTAAACGGCAGGCACCCCAGCAGCCTTCCTGAAGAAGCCCTCCAGGGCCCCCAAGTAGTCACGGTAACCGCAAGCATCCAC
>CAJXVR010000328.1 GCA_913061285.1 uncultured Verrucomicrobiota bacterium
CAACTTCAGGATCGTCTACGGGAAAAGGCAGGACATCAGCCGCATTGAACACTTCCATCTCCGACACCAAAATTTCGACATGGCCGGTCGGAATCTTGTCGTTATCGGTGCCATCAGGGCGTTGCCGGACTTTTCCCTTCACCGCAATTACGCTCTCACTATGGAGGCTCGTTGCCACGTCAAAGAGCTCTTTGGCGACGTCCGAGGGATCAAAAACGGTCTGGGTTCGACCTTCGCGGTCTCTCACATCGATAAACAAGACACCACCCAAGTCCCGGCGGGAGTGAACCCAACCGTTCAAAGTGACCTCTTGACCGATGTGTTCCGGCCGGATTTCGTTACAATGGTGCGTACGTTTCATGAGCTTGCCTCATTCCGCTGACGACGAGTCGCAAGCGAAATGAAGGCGGATGTTTATGGGGATTCGCAGAGAATTCAAAGAAAAAGTGGTTGCCAAACGGGAATTCGAAGAATAACAGAGGAACAATTCGACAAAAATGTGGCCGGATGATCCCTATTCTCGAAGCACCGAGTGCGAGTCACGGGCGTTCGTTCACAAGGAAACTCAATCATATGCCCCATCGTCCCCCTCGATATTTCGTTGTTCTCGTCACCGCACCAGATCTGAAAACCGCTCGAAATCTGGCGCAAGCCGCTCTCTCAAAACGCCTCGTTGCCTGCGCAAATATTGTTTCCGGCGTTGAGTCTCATTACTGGTGGGAGGGAAAACTAGAATCCGCTACCGAGCAGCTCTTACATTTCAAGACAACCGAGCCGAATATCGATGCACTTCGCAGCCATATTGAACAGGAACATCCCTATGACATTCCAGAGTTTGTCGCTATAGAGATAAGCTCAGGGAGTCAGGCCTATCTCAATTGGATTCAAGAAGCAACCATCAGCCAAGGTAGATCAGTATGAGAGATGAACCATTGGCTCAATGCCCCACGAACAAGAGGAATTGCGTCTGCAGTGTTGACCAGTCGACACGTTTCAATATCGCTCCGCTAACCGGCCATGGGCAATCGACTGAAGCCTTCCGAACACTCAAGGCCCTGATCAAGCGCGAAAAGCGCTACGTCGTCGTGTCGGAAACGTCGACCTACCTCCACGCGGAATACCGCACTCGCTGGCTTCGATTCACCGATGATCTCGAATTCCAACTGATGCCAAAAGAAGATCTCATCCACGTTCGTTCGGCATCCCGCGTCGGCTACTCTGACCTCGGTGCTAACCGCCGGAGAATTGAAGCACTACGCAAGACCTTGGACAAATTGTTGTCCCCAAAAAACCAAGAGTTTCCAAATTAGGCCAACGGGACACTTTCACAGACGCGTTTCGTGAATCGACAACTGCTCTGATACCCAACCGATTTGGCAAATTCAATCGCCGCCGGAAAGTCAGCCCCAACCTCGTCGGGCGCATGGGCATCCGAGCCGAACGTCAAGAGCACGCCAAGCTCACTGGCCATTTTTAGAATGGCGGGACTGGGGTACATCTCACGGCAATCTTTACGTAAGCCCGCGGTATTGATCTCGATGGCAACCCCTCTCTTTTGGGCCGTTTCCAAAAAGGTTTGGAACAGCGGCATCACATCACGATCAGGGTAAAAGCAGAACTTCTTACACAAGTCCGCATGCCCAATAATCTGAAAGAGCCCCGAATCCGCCGCCTGCGTCAAGCGCTCCAAGTATGCGGCCCACACATCATAAGGATCCCGCTCCTTCCACTGATCCAATTTTGTCGGGTTATCAATGTCGAAGCTATCCGAAATGTAGTGCACTGAGCCAATGAAGTAATCCCACGGGTGTTTCCCAGCAAGTTCCCGAATCCAATCTTCATGCCCAGGAATAAAATCAACCTCCAGCCCGTATTTGATGCTTAGCTGCGGATAGGCCTCTTGTGCCTTTCGAATTTTTTCAAGGTAGAGACCGAGGTTCTCGAGTTCCATATGCCAGTCATCCCAATCATTCCGAATCATCGGATTGTGCTCCGAGAAACCAATCTCTGGAATCCCCAACTCCACCGCTCGGGCAGCAAGCTCAGTGGGTTCCCCTTTGGCGTGATGACAAAGGGGAGTGTGCATATGATAGTCGCAAGGCAAAGCCATGCCTGGAGTCTCGATCAAGAACTGTGACAAATCAAGCGACGTTCTTATCCCATTTCGCTACCAGTGAAGCCCAGACAGAACGGTACCGGAACAGAGAATGAGAGGAAGCACACGGTGTGCAGATAAGGTCAGCCGATCAGAGAGCGATCCGGTTTGCTTGGGGATCGTCACCGGAGGAGGCACTTACTTGGAGTAAGGTTTCGTAGAGATTACTAGGGTAGACGGCAGCATGGGACTGGCCCATGGACAAAAGCCGGAAAGACTCATCACGCCAAGAATCGAGAGCAAACTCCAAAACAGGAAGTTCAGAACTAATACAAAGTATCAATCGGTCATCCAGCTCAGACGGAAGACGGGACGGATCGCAGTGGCGGCACCCATCTAGATTAACAACAATGATCGGGCGCTTCATATACAAAGCTAATAACAGGGCCTGTCGTCCCAGCCCGGATAGCCTGGCAGTGTTCTCGCCGGCTAACAAAAGCACATACTCTTCGTGGGCTATCCTTTCCGCCAATCGCGCCCGCTGTTCCTCTAAATCTGAACCCTGAACCGAAAGCCGGCTATCCAGAATCTCACTAAAGGCATAGCGGCACTCATCCATCTTCCCATAACCAACCAGGCGTCGATAGGTAAACACCTCTTCCGCCCCGGTATGAACCACGCAGACCCGTTTTCTCTTTGAGGTGTTTTCGACGCCGTTTGTCATCACTTCGATCTCAGTAATCGTTACTGAGACCATGGTGGCACCTCCCGGATCAAAGTGAATACGTACATGTACTGAGCCCCGAACACGCGCCCAGAGGGTCCCTGGAGCTCAACTGACTAGAGCAACGAACCACTAAAAAGAATGACTCGCAGGCTAATCGTCGCTTCGCCCCGTGAGAAGTGGCAGCAGAAAATAGAGAAAATAGAGCAGCGATGTTAGAAACGCCGCCACATAGGTCAGAGCGGCGGCATTCAACACCTTCGCCACCGCCACATTCTCACCCGGCGTCGCAGTGAAGCCAAGTTGACTCAGAACGATCTTTGCTCGACGTGAGGCATCGAACTCCACCGGCAATGTGACCAGATTAAAGAGCATGATCACCCCCCAACAGGCTGCCATCGCCGCGACGCCCACATACGTTGAGAGAAATCCCGTGAACATTCCGAAGAAGAATAAATAGCTTAGAGCTTGATTCGCAAAGGTTGTCACACCAACAGCTGCCATTCGCATACTCAGCGGAGCATAAGCTTGTTGGTGCTGAATCGCATGCCCGCACTCATGAGCCGCAACACCAATGGCAGCCAGCGATCGCCCGTGATAGTTTTCCGAGGAAAGCACAAGACACTTCTTAGTAGGATCGTAGTGGTCTCCCAACATGCCTTGCTGTTCACGAATGGATACATCAAAGATCCCAGCCGTCTGAAGAATTTTGGCAGCTACTTGCGCCCCCGTATTGCCGCCAATCGCTCCTACCTGACTGTACTTCGTGAACATCTTTTTCACGTAGCTCTGGGCCAGCAAACTAATGCCGGCTGAAATGATCATGATGAGGATAAAACCAAAATCCATTCTCTCTCTTTCTTTCTACACGTTCTAAAAGGACTCAGACATCGGCTAGATCCACTCCGTTCGGTTTTTTGAACCAAGCCCTCTGACCACATCTCTTTGTTCTCCAATAAAACGACAATCGCAACTACAAAAACCGAGCGTCGTTTGGAATCACCGCGCCGTCGATCATCCAGTTTAGAACAATTCAGCAGCCCCTCTCACCTACTCCTACGGCGGCTGCTTCGTCTCTTATCAATCGCTTCGTCAGCCTCATCAGATACTCGATACAGGCTTCTCAGACGTTCTAGCTCACCCTTCAAGGTCGTCACGGTATCCCGATAATTTGGATTCGAGTATTCGTTTCTCATTTCGTCAGGATCCGTGGCGAGGTCAAAGAGTTCCCATTCTTGTTTGCGGTAAAAATGAATGAGCTTGTACCGTTCAGTGCGAACCCCGTAGTGGCGTCGAACGCTATGCGCCCCAGGGAACTCGTAGTAGTGGTAGTAGAGCGAATCCCGCCAATCTGTCGGCCGTTTTCCCCGGAGCAAAGGCACGATGCTTCGTCCTTGAATCGGCTCAGGAATCGGCACCCCAGCCATTTCTAGAAAAGTCGGTGCAAAATCAATGTTCTGAATGAGATCACGATTCGTGGACCCAGGCGTAATGACACCTGGCCAGCGAATGAGAAAGGGCATTCGCAGTGATTCCTCATACATCCATCGTTTGTCAAACCAGCCATGTTCCCCAAGATACCACCCCTGATCCGATGAGTAGATCACAATGGTATTCTCTCTCAATCCGTTCTCATCCAAGTAATCAAGCACCCGCCCAATGTTATCGTCAACGGCCGCAACACAACGCAAATAATCTTTCGCATACCTCTGATACTTCCATTTTACGAGATCCCGTCCTGAAAGGTTCATCGCACGAAAGGCCTCGTTCTTAGGGCCATATGCAGCATCCCAGTCGGCGCGTTGCTTCGCTGTCAGGTTTCTTGGAGCTACCAATTTCAAATCCGACGCGTTCATATCGTGTTCAATCGTCATTTTTTGCTCACGATTGGCACTGGAACGTCCTTCCCATTTATCAAAGAGGGTTGGTGGTTCCGGGATTTCGACGTCATCGTACATTCTCAAATACTTTGGACCTGGCTGCCAATTCCGATGCGGCGCCTTGTGTTGATACATTAACATGAATGGTTTGTCTCTATCTCGGCCATCCTTGAGCCAGTCCAAAGCCAAGTCGGTTAAGATTTCAGTCGTGTATCCCTCTCGAGCAACCCGCGTCCCGTTTCTTATCATCGGAGGATTGTAGTAGGGCCCTTGCCCAATGAGGACATCCCAGTAATCGAAACCCGTGGGATCCGATTTCAGGTGCCACTTCCCAATCATTGCCGTTTGATATCCCGACGTTTGAAGTAGCTTGGGGAAAGTTTGCTGGGAACCATCAAAAGTACTTCCATTGTCCGTAAATCCATTGAGGTGACTATGCTTCCCCGTTAAGATCACCGCTCGGCTTGGGCCGCAGATGGCGTTTGAAACCATACAATTCTCAAAAAGCATTCCCTCCTTGGCGATTCGATCGATGTGCGGGGTCTTGTTAATTCGCGACCCATAGGCGCTAATCGATTGAGCCCCATGATCATCCGTAAAGATGAACAGAATGTTTGGTTGCGCCGCCGTGAGAACCGGCTCCCGAAGCAACGCAACAAACGCTGCCAGAACCAGCATCCAGGTAAGCGACAAGCGTCTCACAGACACACGGCTAGAACAGATCATTTCAGAAGCGAGGATCATGGGCCGTATTCTGAGTCATTTCCAAAAATCGTCAAACGTTCCCTGGACACAAAAAAACCCTGAGGAGGATTCCCCAGGGTGATCCGGCCGCAATGGCTCGTATAATTCGATTGTCTAGAGACCGCCGTTGATCTTTCGCGTACTGCGCTCCTGCATCCAACGAACGTCCTCATTGTTTGGAGAAGGAACATTCAAGGCCAGATTGCTTTTCTTGAATCCGGGAAGAGTCTTTGGATTTGACCACTTATGAATCTCAGAGTGCCCATCAGCAAATGCAAAGGTAGCCGCATTGTTGTGATAACGCCCGGGATAATCCACAATCTTGTAAGCACCCGGTGAGTTAGGGTAGCCGATCATATCGACAACAAAGTATCCATCATTAATGCTCTCATTTCGCTCATCAACCAATACGAAGGTCTGTGAAGGTCCAGGAGCGACAAAATCGGAATCCTTACGGAAGGTTCGCCAACCCTGTCCGGAGGCACTCCAAGGAGGACCGCCAACCCAGTTATTCATCGACATACTACGAATTCGACGGACCTGAACATTCTGGTCATTGATGCCAAACGATTTATCCGAAGGGCAATTCCAAATAGCAACCGAACCACCGGTATAATCCCAAAGGGGACTGCGTTTGGTGTAAAGCTCATGATTCCAATTATTGGGGTCACGGGGATTTGCCAGCGTGAGCCATGAACCAGCAGTCCAGTTTGGAGCATGCTGACTACCGCTAGCAGCAACCAGTTTCCCATCATTGTCATCCGCGTAAAAACGCCAAGCCAGCATCATTTGCTTGTTATTGTTCAAGCAGGCAATGCCCTGGGCTTTGCTTTTTGCCTTTCCGAGTGCCGGTAGCAACATCCCCGCGAGGATTGCGATAATTGCTATCACCACCAGGAGTTCGATCAATGTGAATCCTTGCCTTAGCGAAGCTATCGTTGGGATCCTGTTTACTTTAAGATCAATTTTCATAAGTTTTGAGCCAATATTTCATGAGGCAAAGGCTTTGACGGGCTAACCACCATGCTTCACGTGTTCAAAAGAGGACGTCGTCCAAATCGCCCAAAAACGACTGTACTTTTCGACGAATGGCGTCAAAACTACGGCATCGCGGTCTCTGGGTAAGGAAAGGAATAACCTAAATACTCCCCCCCGACAACTGTGCATTTTACAGCACATCGAAGGGTTTCCATTCACGGAATCTGCCGTCTCACAGGAAATTGCTAGTGAATTTGATTGATCGATGCGGCCCTTTTTCCAAACTAGCGGCTGAATGAGCAAACGATTCTACGTCACGACAGCGATCGACTATGTCAATGGAGAGCCCCACCTCGGGCACGCCTATGAGAAGGTCATTACCGATGTCATGGCTCGAGCTCATCAAAGTCTCGGAGAAGAAGTGTTCTACCTTACTGGACTCGATGAACACGGTCAAAAAGTCCAACAAGCGGCCGAATCCGCCGGACTTCCACCTCAGACCTACTGCGATGGGCTTGCTGAAACATGGCGCGACCTAACGACGAAACTCGGTTTGTCCAACAACGATTTCGTCCGCACCAGCAGCGAGCGGCACAAGAAGGCCGTTTCTGCCATATTGAACCGGCTCAATGACGAGGGCCATTTCTACAAAGATTCCTATCAAGGCTACTATTCAACCAAGGAAGAAACCTTTTTGACCGAGAAGGACAAGGGACCTGACGGCCAATTCGATGCCATGTATGGCGAGGTGACCGAGCTAATCGAAGAAAACTATTATTTCAAGCTAGGAAAACATCAGCAATGGTTGATTGATTACATCGAGTCCAATCCCTCCTTCGTCTACCCTGACTATCGACGGAATGAAGTGCTCGGCTTTTTGAAGAACAACACGCTTGAGGACCTCTGCATCACTCGTCCCAAATCTCGATTAGAATGGGGCATCCCTCTCCCCTTCGATCCTGATTTCGTCACCTACGTTTGGTTTGATGCCCTGGTAAACTATGCAAGCATTCCCGCTGCCTTAGGGGATCCTGCCCTTGGAAAACTTCGAGCCTCATCAGACGAAACCTCGAATGAACTCTCCCTCTGGCCGGCAGACGTCCACGTCATCGGCAAAGACATATTGAAGTTTCATGCGGTCTATTGGCCGATCATGTTGAAAGCCATGGATCTCCCCTTGCCGAAACAAATCTGCGTCCACGGTTGGTGGCAGAAGGATGGCGAGAAGATGAGTAAATCGACCGGCAATGTTGTTGACCCCATTGGAGTTATTGATGAATGGGGCCTGGACGCGTTTCGCTTCTACCTGGTCCGGGAGCTGGGAATTGGTCCTGACGGAAATTGGACCGATCAAGGCTTTGAGGCTCGCTACTCAGCCGAGCTTGCCAACGGCCTGGGTAATCTCGTTAACCGCTCCCTTTCCATGCTCAATCGCTATCGAGATGGTAAACTCCCAAAACCGTCCCGGGAACTAGCAGACGAAGTTGAGGCATCTGTCGCTAGAGTCAAAGAACAGCTCAGCAAACATGAGCTCCAAGCCGCGCTCCAAAGTATCTGGGCCTTAATAGCCCGCGCCAATCAATACATCGATCAGACCGCTCCCTTCAAACTCGCGAAACAACCGGAACAGGCCGCTCGTCTTGACGAGATTCTCTACACCATGGTTGAGACCACCCGTATCCTAGCGATTCTCCTATGGCCAACCCTGCCGACAACGGCCGATAAGATTTTTGACCAATTGAATCTCTCAGCAAGTCCTGACCGCCTCGCAGACGCCGCTTGGGGAGGCCTCGCCGAGGGCCATCAAGTCGGCAAACCAGTACCTCTCTTCCCGCGAAGAGATAAGAAATAGAAGCATCGAGCGGCTCATGCCGCCCACCTCTTTTTTCCGAATTCCATGGCTTCCGCTTGGCTCCGAAATCGATTCAATTGAGCTCGGAGCCATCGGACTCCAGATCGATGATCGGGCTGTCCGGATAAAATATGGCCCATGCCTTGCGGAACGAGATAATCCCGTATCGGCTCGTTAGCGTCTTTCCAGAGAGCTTCCCTAAAATGGCGGAGCCCGACCATGGATCCCATCGACTCTTTGTCAATTGATCCACCAACAACCCGTCCACATAGCGATCATCAAACTGAATTTCCTCCTCATTCAACAACCCATCAAAGACAAAGGCACGCGCCGTTGTTGGATCGAACGCAATGATGATCGGCGTTCCAGCAATCTTCTCCTGAACAATCGGATTCTCGACCAGATAGGAGAAGGTAAAAGCCTTCACGCTTTGTCCCACCTTAATCCCAATGACGTAGTCGGATGGCTCCGTATAGACAAACCGCTGGTAGTCGAAGGTCTTTCGGGACATGTTGAGCACACTTGTCTCAGGATGTTTCTCGAACCAATCGCTCCACGTGGTTACCGTCCCGGGAACGAAGGGCAATTCTTCCCCCTCGAGTTCGCCTTTCATGCAGCGCCCTAAAATATGGCTCCAAAGCGACCCGGTCTCGAGGTCCCGCATGACGAGACTTCGATTCCACAACCTGTCTCTTATACACATCTCCGAGCCCACGAGACCTCTCTACATCTCG
>CAJXVR010000329.1 GCA_913061285.1 uncultured Verrucomicrobiota bacterium
GAGATGTAGAGAGGTCTCGTGGGCTCGGAGATGTGTATAAGAGACAGGTATTTCGCAGGATCGGTTCCTGGATACTCCCAATTGGGGGAGATCTCTGGCTTCATTAAAAGGCTCCCCGCCGAGGCAGGACCAAATCTCCGGCTCACGAACTTATCATCTACCTGTTCAATCAAAACATATACGCCCAGATTAAGCTTCTCCTTCACCCCTTTGATCGACAAGGTCACGGCCGCCCAACCGACACCCGGAGTCACAAGTCCGGCAGCATCATACAATTCGTAGGCAAGCTTCTCCTTCATGAATGCTGAATCGAGAAAGGCATTCGAAAGATTGAATTTCGTTCGTCCGTGAAGTTTCTGCCCTTTGACGAATCGATTGGTATCAATTTTAAGCGGTCGCTTGTATCCACGCGATGAGAAGCGATACGAAGAGTTGCCTTTGAACCGAAGGCCCGCATCGATATAGGGTTCGCCATCAATGGTGATAGTTGCCTTCGAATACGAAAAGCCTGTCCCAGTCGCTTGCCCCCGCCCCTGACCTTGGGATTCAGGCGCCATTGATTCCCAAGCCTCCTTGGTCAATGAGATATCAATCGTCACGACATGATTCCCATCGTAAACCGACTTCCAAAAAGCGGCATCATCAACTTTAGATTGATTGCTAGATTCTTGGGCATGCAATCCCAAGGCTGACACGGCTACGATCACGGAACACAGTGTCTTAATCATCAAATTCTTCATAGCTCTTCCCTTTACGTTGCCGGAGCCCCGACCGAACTTTTGAATAGAGTAAGATTCTGACGCCGAGGTTACAGCGATCTTTGAGGAAGATCGAGACCAGGATCTTCTCCCCCCAAAAACAACTCGCTCCTCTGCTTGCTAGAAACATCCAGGCGGCTCATTCTTAAGCAATGAGACCATTGAAGCCAAGACTCGCCTTCCTAACGCTTTGGGGATCGATCGCACTAGCCGTCTCGGGAGCTGAGAGTTCTCCTCGCGCGGCTACGAATCCAATGTGGCTCAGCGTTAAGGGGCAATCGGGTCCAGGGAGCGGCAAGCACATCGTTTTCATTGCTGCCGAACAGGAATACCGAAGCGAACAATCGATGCCAATGCTCGCAGAGATTCTCGCGACCCACCATGGTTTCAATTGTACGGTCCTCTTTGGGATGAACGAAGAGGGATTGATCGATCCAACCATGCCGGTATACCCGAAAAAGGGGAACGAAGCAGCCTTCAAGCCTCATACAATTCCAGGCCTCGAGCTCCTTAAGAAAGCCGATCTCGTGATCTTTAAGCACCGACTTCTCACCCTCCCTCTTGATCAACAACAACGGATCGTCAGCTACCTTGACTCCGGCAAGCCCATCATTGGAATTCGAACCGCTAACCACGGTTTTCGACGACCGCTCCCCTACAAAATCAATGGGAAACAAGTTCGAATTGGGGATCTCCTCGGGGGCACCTTTCTTGAGCATCATGGAAACTGGCATCAGGATTCCACTCGAGGCGAGCTCGTCGGTGCCATGCGAGACCACCCAATCCTCCGAGGGGTCAGCGAGATCTGGGGACCTTCCGATGTCTATCGAACCTATCGCCGCGGAGAGAGCCTTCCCAAAGACTGCACAGCCCTGGTCTATGGGCAGCCCCTCATTGGACGGGAACAGTATGGGGAAGCGAATCCTAAGAAAATCCCCTTGCCCGTGGCTTGGATCAAGCACTGGCAAACCAGCCAAGGGCAATCAGCCAAGGTCTTTCACTCAACAATGGGCAGTGCAAGAGATCTGGAGAACCCAGGCCTCCGTCGGCTTCTCATCAACGCCGCCTACTGGTGCCTTGACCTCGAAGCACACATCAAAGCAGACAGCAATGTCACCCCGATCAGCAATTACAAGCCACTGCCCAGCGGATTCAACTACCAGAAACTCGGCGTCAAACCTTTCCCGGTGAGCCAATTAATCGATTAATCGATTGATTGGCTAAGACCGCGATCTGAACTACAAGAAGCCATGTCATTTGAAACACTGGGTCTTTCGACGCAATTACATGATGCGGTCAAAGACTACTTTGAGCCGACACCTGTCCAGCAGGCCGCAATTCCGGTCATCCTCACCGGAGTCGACGCAATTGTCACCGCAGAGACGGGTTCTGGGAAAACCACCGCCTACGTCCTCCCCCTACTCCACCGCTGGCTCTCGGCCCCGAGAGAGAATACGCGCCACGTCCACACACTCGTTCTCGTGCCCACTCGAGAACTGGCTGCGCAAGTGAGAGAAGTCATTCAGGAATGTTCGGCTCATCTCTCCAAACGGCTCAAAGTTGTGAGTGCTGTCGGAGGCATCTCCATCAATCCTCAAATGATGGCTCTCCGAGGTGGCGCAGATTTTATCGTTGCCACTCCCGGTAGACTTCTCGATCTCGTCGAGCACAATGCCGTTCAGTTGACACGAACAAGCACTCTGGTGCTGGATGAGGCGGATCGAATGCTCAATCTTGGGTTCGCCGATGAAGTCGCCCGCATCTTGAAATTACTTCCAGTCGGGCGACAGAGTGTTCTCCTTTCCGCTACCTTTCCCGCTTCTGTGGATTCACTTGCCCAAGGGATCCTACGCGAACCAAGGCGAATTGATATTGCGCCCGAAACAAGCGAAGAACCAGCAATCACGGAACGAGCCATCCGCGTCGACACCGCAGAACGAAATCCCTTGCTCCGGCATCTTATCCGAACAGAAGGATGGAAACGGGTCCTAGTCTTCGTCGCCAAGCAGAAGACAGCCGATCATGTCGCTGAAAAACTTCGCATCAACGGCATCTCTGCAGCGGCGTTCCATGGGGACATGAGCCAAGGAGCTCGAGATCGGGTTCTCGATAGTTTTAAACACTCACTCACCCAAGTACTCGTTGCAACAGATCTGGCATCCCGCGGACTCGACATCATACAATTGCCAGCCGTCGTCAATTTCGACCTACCTCGGTCTCCTTCTGACTACACGCACCGCATTGGACGCACCGGCCGAGCGGGTGAAACGGGCATCGCAATTAGCTTCGTCACAGCGGAGACCCACGCCCATTTTTGTCTCATTGAGAAAAAACAGTACCGGCAAATTAGCAGAGAAGAAATCGAAGGATTCGAGCCGACCGAGACCGTAACTCCCAAAGCACCTGGCACAGGCGGAATCAAAGGCAAGCGAAAGAGCAAAAAGGACAAGATCCGCGAGGCCGCGGCGAGAGCGGCTCGGACTCGAACTGACTAAGCCCCCCCAAACAAACCGTTCCGCCCAGCAAGAAGACAGATACCGTCGACAACGAAAGACACGTCTGTGAAGTCGCAGATCGATACCATAGGCTAAAACGACGGATAGTCTGGGCACCCACCGGATACGGCCCAAAACTTAGAGGTTTAGAACTCCAAACCTTCCTCACTGCCGTCGTTTAAGCCTAAGACACCCTCCGTCCCATCCGTTTTCGGTAGCAATTTTGCACTGAGGTAAAATATCCGCGTTCCATCAATCACTATGAGGTTCCTAGACAGAAGATTGCAGAGGCAAGAAAACAGTTCGCAAAAAATAACCCAATAAAAACACCCACTCGCGGAACTTTTCCGAATTCATGTTTCAGAACAAGGAGACGGCCCCTTGGCTCAACGGCTACAACGCCTGACCGCTAAAAACTGCGACCGCTCAATAAGCATGAAAAAGAATCCGAGAAAACTACTTAGCCTCCTCCTCCTAGCCTGCCTTGGCGTCGGCCTTGGCACTAGCCTACATGCCGATGATAAGGGCAAGAGAGAGGAAGACCATGGACTAGGAAAAGATCTGATTGTCACAAGCTTCGAGCTCGCTGTGGACTCACAGGGCCAACAGGTGGCCTTCATCAGCGGCTACAATCTTATCAATGCCAAGAAAGCAAAAATCGAAGACTATGCGATTGCTCTTTTTCTGCCCGGAAATCAAACAGTCGAACTAAAAGCCCTCGAGATTTACCCTGATTCCGGGCAAATCTTGGTCGATTTCCCCATTATTCTTGATGAATTCCCAGGAAATTTCCTCCTCGCCATAAGCAACGGAAAAGGAGCCAAGCAAGCAGATCAATTCATCATCACTCTCAAGGGGAATCGAGCAATCGTCACTCTCCAAGAAGATATCGACGCAGAAAGTGCCGCACGGATCGAAGCTTTGGCGGAAGAGACAAGACTTCGGGAAAATGCGGACGCTCGGGAGACCCTAGATCGAGAATCAGCAGATGAATCACTTCAGGAAAAAATCGAGGCAGAAAAAACGGCTCGCATAGCAGCGGTCCAGACTGAAACAAGTGCTCGAACTGAAGCAGATGCCAGCGAAACGGCGGCCAGAGAATCTTCCGTCAACAATCTCCAAGGGAACATTGACTCTGAAATCGATGCTCGAACAGCCGCAGACGCTAGCGAGAAATCAGCCCGCGAATTAGCCATTTCTTCGCTACAAAACAATCTCGACTCCGAGACTGCGGCTCGAACAGCTGCGGACACGAAGGAAGCAAAGGCTAGAACCGAAGCGGACGCAGCCGAGATATTGGCCCGGAAGACAGCAGTCACCACCCTTCAGGGCAATATCGATACTGAATCTGCCGCACGATCGGCTGCCGACTCAGCAGAAACCGCTGCCCGTGAATCCGCTGTCAACGCACTCCAAGGCAACATCGACACGGAATCCGCTGCTCGGACCGCGGCAGATACAGCTGAAGCGAGTGCCAGAGCGGACGCTGACGCGGCTGAGGCGCTAACTCGAGAAACCGCCGTCAACCAACTCCAAGGCAACATCGACTCCGAAGCCAGCGCTCGAATCGCCGCAGACAACACCTTTCAAGCATCTCTCGATTCTGAAAGCGCAGCACATCAAGCCGCCATCGCCAGTCTCCAGGAAAATATCGACATCGAATCCGCTGCTCGAACTGCCGCGCTCACAGCAGAAGCAAGCACTCGCTCCGACGCCGATACTGCAGAAAGCATTGCTCGCAAAGACAAAGACGCAAGCCTTCTAACGGCGATCAACTCCGAAGAGAGTGCGAGAATAACTGCGAATCAAACGCTAAACACAAAAATAAACAATATCCGCTCGGCGCGGGTTGAAGCGGACGCCTTAGAGGCTTCCGAACGAGCCACCGCCGATGCGGCACTTCAAGAGAACATCGACACCGAAACGGTCAATCGAGAAAACCAAGATACCATCCTCAATGACAAGATCAGTGACAATGCTGATGAAATCGCTGCCAACGCAGCATCAATTTCCAGCTCAACGAGTCCTTGGGAACAGCGAACATATCTAGATAGCTTAGACACATACCGTGTGGACGGCGCAGTTAGCATCGGAACCTCAATCTCAAGTGCCAAGCTCACTGTCAAAAGAAAAAAAGACGAACTTAATACTCCTGGAAGTGAAGACTATGTCGCAGTTTTTGAGAACGAAGGTCTGGGAGACTCCGATGGCATCGCAGTGATCTTGCACAAAAACAATCCCACGACCTCAGAAAACAATTTCATGACTTTTATTCGCAGGGTACCAGGTGCAGGCGGGGATCATGTGGTTGGCAGAATCGAGGGATTCGATAAGAACAATGACGGAGATTGGACTGCTCCACCAAGTATCTTCGGTAACTTGAACGTCAATTTCAAAACAAGCGGGTTCGACGATCTGTCCGCACCATCCGTTTCCATGAGTAATAAGAACATCAATATTCTTGGCGTCAATTATACCGTCCCAAATCTAACCTCCCTCTCATTTGATCAAGGTTGGGTCTCAAAAAGCGGAATGAAGACCCTCTTTTCCGGAATAGGTTCAGGAGAATTCCTAACGTTCTCGGGGCTACCTAACCAAGCGCGGATGACTGAACTCATCGAATGGGGATTCAAGAACAACGTGCAAAGTTTCATTAAAGCCGACCCTGCCGGGATCGCGATGGCCGCAATAATGAAGGAAGCGACGAAGCACGCCAAACATGAAGGGATCACCTATGGATCCAAAGGCGCTGACTACGCCGAATGGCTACCCAAGCTTGATCCAAACGAGAGGTTTCAGTTTGGTGAAATTGTTGGCGTGCACGGGGGTAGAATCAGCAAGAAGACTGAAGGAGCAGACCAGATACTCGCTATCTCCCTCGCCCCAATAGTCTTGGGCAACATGCCCCCAGTAGGTGAAGAGTCCAACTACGAAAAAGTAGGTTTCATGGGACAGGTTCCTGTCGTTGTCAAAGGGACCGTCGAACGCGGAGACTACATTCTTGCTTCCGGACTCGAAGACGGGACTGGAATCGCCATCTCACCCGACGATATAGAACTGAAGCATCTGGAAAACATCGTAGGAATCGCATGGTCAGAATCAGCCAATGACATTGGAGGTTTCATTAACGTCGCCATTGGTCTTAGCACTCACGAGTGGGTGAAGATCTTTAGCCAACAGCAATCGACGATTGACCTGCACACGAGCGAAAACAAACAACTAAAAGAAACCACTCAAGCACTCACGACACGCCTGGAATTGATCGAGTCAAAATCAGTAATCACAGCAAGCTTGCAAGAGGAGAACCAACGGCTGAAGTCTGACCTTCATACCTTGCAATCAAAGGTCGAAGCAATAGAACTAGCTTTCCGACGAATCCAGCAAACGATCCCTGTCGGAATGCCTATCCAAGAGAGCCAAGAAGCCGGTCGAAACGTAGCAATCAACAAAGCAACGCTTACGTTCCGCTAGATATCCAATACTCAGCCGGGCCCAGTTCGCACCCGTCTGGCCGAAAGCGAGATTCATCATTTCGCCGACGGACAGAGAGCGCGAGCTGGGCCTTTTATGTCGCGATCCAAACCGGGTCCATTGGGTCTCCACCCTCTAGAATTCGGCGAAGGAACATCAGGACATCCCTGCCCTCGTGCGTTCGCCTTTCGTTTTCGATGTTTTACGGCGTCTCGCAGAATGTATTCGATCTGTCCATTGACGCTCCGGAACTCCGCCTGTGACCAAGACTCTACCTGAGCCCAAAGTTCAGGCGAAATCCGCCGCAGAAACTTCTCCTTTTCCGCCATGAGATCAATTCAGCACGACTTACGTGTAAAGCGTCCGAGCATTCACCACGAAGTTGGCCTCCTTCCGTTCCGTCCCTTTGTATTCGCAGAATAGAGCCAAGGCTCTCGTTTCATTCGGTTAGATGGAAATGTAACCGAAGAGCGAAACGAAGCACGCATTGGTCCTCATGATACCTCCAATCACCATAGAGACACCAACAAAGGTTGATTCGACGTTTGCATTGGCAACGGCGATGTACATGCCGAAGGCAACAAGAACGCCCAGGATCTGAATAGCCAGGACGGGTCATCGGCTCAGGGCCGCAAAGGGCTGTTCGCGACTGTTGTTGAGAGTCGTTTGGTCGTTGCTCATCGTACCCTGCCCATTCAGAGCCTAATCTCTTGACAAATGCACAATGCAATCTAACTTACGAATAGTAATTCGTTATTTGCAATTCATGACATATACAACACTAATTCTCATTTCACCTCCGATCACCCCTAACTAACAACGACTCGCATTACGCCCCCTTCCCGTTGCCACAGGCCTGCATTCAAGAGGAAATACAATGGACCAGCTCAACAACATACTCATTGCGACAGATTTTTCACCCTGTGCGAACTCAGCCCTCAAACAGGCCATTCGCATGGCCAAACTGAATGACGCACAGCTGCACATCCTCCACGCGATTGATAGCGGCATCACATTCGAATTGGCCGAAACGCTAGAAACCTCGCTGACTGAAATCCGCGATCAGCTGATCCATTCAGCGCGCCATGAAATCGAAGCGCTCCTAAAGCCGCATGATCTCGAAGCCAAGGTCGAAATCCAGATTGGAACCCAAATCGAACAAGTCGTGACCCACGCCCGGCGGGTCAATGCTGATCTGTTAGTAGTGGGCGAGCATAGCGAACAAAGCGACAATGCTCCCGCAGGGGTCCTCGCAACCCGTTGCCTCAGAAAAGGCGGCAATAAGGTGCTCTTAGTAGATAAGAATACAGAAGGTCCATTTTCGAAGCTCTTGACCTGCGTCGACTTCTCTGAAAACTCAAAAACGGTCGTCCAACAAGCACAGCGAATCGCCTCACAGAACGGATCGAAGATTCGCCTCCTTCATGTTTACGATTTTCCGTGGAATCGAATCCGAAGCGCCAAAAACCTCCCGAAACCTACCCACGAACAACAAGAACAATATGTTCAAAAGCTAAAAACTCGCCTTGAGAACCTAGCTAAAGACCATCTGGAGGCATCGGCAGAGTGCCAGGTTGTCACTCACCAGAAGGCCGGACAAGGAATCTCAAACGTGGCCAAGGAATGGCAAGCTGATCTCATCGTTGTCGGCAAACGAGGACACAGCAGTTGGACTCAAATGATGCTCGGCAGCACCGCCGAGTCCCTCGTCCGTGAACCGAACTGCTCTGTGCTGGCCGTCAGCCCCAATTAATGCCCAGGGAAACCGATCAGCAAAGAACGGACTCGCCTCACCGCCCACCGCGGGGATGGGAGCGCGCCACCCTCGCTTCTTGACTTACTCCCTCAATCTGAAGACTCCATTTTGCTCCCTACAAAGCCCTAGTCATGCCAAAACGAACAGACATCGATTCCGTAATCATCATCGGCGCCGGTCCAATCATCATTGGCCAAGCGTGTGAATTCGATTATTCGGGCACCCAAGCCTGTCGAGCCCTTCGAGAAGATGGATTTCGAGTGATTCTCGTTAACTCGAATCCAGCCACAATCATGACCGATCCTGAATTCGCGGATCGAACTTACATTGAACCGATCACTCCCGAGTGCGTCGAAAAGATCATCAAAAAGGAACAGGCTGCCATGGCAGCGCGCCAGGCCACAGGAAAGCTCGTACTCCTACCGACCCTTGGAGGACAAACGGCACTCAACAC
>CAJXVR010000330.1 GCA_913061285.1 uncultured Verrucomicrobiota bacterium
GTCGGCAGCGTCAGATGTGTATAAGAGACAGCAGCTGAGCGGGTCTGCTCAGAAGGAATTGACCGAACCCTCCCCCAGCCCCCTCCCACTCTGAACATTCTGGATAAATAATTGTCAAACGATCATATCAGCCAACAGGATAGATCCAACTCTTGCCTCAAAGGCCTTCGACACCCCATTCGGAGAACAAACTAATAGCAATTCAAACGATGCATCCCAATCCCCTTACCACAGCACTCAGTCTTCTCATCGTGGCCGCTTCGTGCGTTTCCAACGTTTCCATCAGAGCCGGCATCGTGATCAACGAGATCTACTATCACGCTCCCAATCGCTTTGAGAATCTCGAGTGGATTGAACTTCACAACACGGAAACAAAGGCAACCAAACTCTCGAACTGGAAACTTCAACGGGGCGTCACCTTCACCTTTCCGCAGGATGCTCAAATCGCTGCGTCGGGTTACCTCGTTCTGTGTCGAGATACCAAGCTATTCAATGAATTTTACTCTATAGAACCCTCCGGCGAGTTCGAAGGAAAGCTCAACAACGGAGGCGAGACGATCGAGTTAGTTAACGACAATGGCATCGTGGTCGACTCAGTTAGCTACAGTGACAAATCACCTTGGAGTAGCGCTCCCGACGGTTCTTCCCCATCACTTGAGCGAATCGTCTCCAGCGGGAGCAGTAATGATCCATTAAATTGGGCCCCCTCAGCACTCCCTCTAGCGGACCAAACCCCCACCGGCTCTCCTGGCAAACAAAACGATAGCAATGGCGCACACTCGCTTATCCCCATTCAGTTGAAGGCATCCGCTCCCCTCCCTGGTCAAACGATTCATGTCACTGCAGTTCCGCAGAGCAATAGACTGTCCTCGATCGGCACACTTGAGCTAGGCTTCCGAACCGTCGTCCAACAGAGCGTCGGGGATGAAGTCTGGCTTCCCATGCGAAGGGTCGGTAATCGCTACGCCGCCGATATCCCTGCGCAAGCAGCCGGCAGTCTGGTTCGCTATCGCGTCGCTATTAAAACGAACACCGGAGACACGATCTATTTCCCCCACCCCAATGAGATCCGCCCAGCCCATTCGATCTATTTACCCTCCCCGGATCCGTCTACCAAACTCCCCCAGGTCCATATCATCAACACCCGCGAAGAAGATCGACAAATCCTAAATCGACAGCTCGATTTCATTTCGAACCCGAGCAGCAGTGGCGCAAGTTTCTCACGCGAATCTATGATGGCACGCTTTCAGGTGAGTAGCATGCTCAACGGTCTTGCAATGAATTGGTTCAAAATCGCCATGGATGAGACAACGCAATTCTCCGAAGAATCCCTCGCTGTAATCCTGAACGCCCTTGATGAACTCGACAAGGCCCAACGACAGCTCCAGCGAAAAATCGAGAGCGACAGTTCGGTGACACAAGCAGGGATTGAAGCGATGCGATCACAACTCCGTCAGAGCCTCGATGGCACCCTCTCTACCGAGCAGCTAGAAGCCCTTCTCGCGTCTCCAGAAAACGTTGACCGCCGCAGCTCCGCTGGAGCGGCAATCCAGGCCCTTCCGCTAGAATCCGATTGGATGAGCATCACCGTCAACATCAAGCCCCAAGGAAAGCGCTACCAGGAATTGCGAATCGCGTTTCAAGTTGCCCTTGCTCAACGAAACAAGATGGCGAGAGAAACCAAACAAACGCGAAACCTTCGCCAAGAGATCGCCATTAAGAGCGAGTCCATTCAGAAGACACTGAACGCTGTGCTCAATGTGCGCATCACTCGTCTCCTAGAAGCGGCAAGACGCAGTCAAGGCTCTCCCATCCGTCCCAACTTTGATGGATTGGAAAGAAGGCCTCCCCGAGGTCAGTCGGCACTCGTAATCACAGAGGGGAGCAAGTCTCAGGTTTTCGACTTTATCAACATATCGACGCGATCTGCCGGATTCAAAGTTCGCTTCCACGAAGACCGCCCATATCGTGGGATGAAAACGGTCAACATCATTTTCGAGTACAACGATCGTTTCGTCTTGGCGGAATCATTAGCCTTTGACCTCTATCGAAAAGCCGGCAGTCCTGCATGTTTAACTGAGTTCGTTAGCTTGCAAGTCAACGGAAAACCCGCCGGATACCACTTGCTATTTGAGCACATTAACGGCTCCTTTCTCGCCCGCAACGAACTCCCGTCCGATGGTGACCTCTACAAGATTCTCTGGTGGGGTTCGACGCCAGCGGGAATGCATCAAAGAAAGGGGGACTGGGATGGTGGACATGAGGAGCTCTTGGCCCTTATCCAGTCGCTAAGCCAAGTCCAAGAAAAAGACCAATGGCAGCTCATAGAGAAACACTTTGACGTTGGTCAAGTCGCCACTTACCTCGCGGTCAACACCGTGCTATCTCATTGGGATGGCTTCTTTAACAATCATTTTAGTTACCGAGATCCCAAGACAGACAAATGGATGATGTTTCCCTGGGATCAGGACAAAACTTGGGGCTTCTATGACAGCCTTCCGGAAGGCGAGGATTTCGTTAACATGCCGCTTACCTTCGGGATGGAGGGAGATCAGCCGCCGTCGAACTTCCGAGGCATGCGCAATTCGTGGTGGCGCCCCGGCGGACTCTTCTCTCGTCCCTTGCTCGCCAACGAGACCTTCCGAAAGCGTTTCCTAAGAGAAACCAAACGAATCCTAGAGACAATCTATACAGAAAAAGCTTACTTTCCCGTCATTGATGATCTCGCTAGCAAACTAAAGCCTGAGGTCGCCAATAGAGCCAAGCTCCTAGGCGAACCAGAAAGCATTGCGATCGAGCGGCTCAATACCAATGTCGAATCCCTCAAACGCCATCTAAGCAAACGACGAGCCTTTCTTTTGCAACAAGATGAATTGAAGCAGCTCTGAGTATGAAGCCCGGGAGCCTACTCATTTCATTCCTAACGTCTTCGGCCCTTTTTTGACGGACTCTACGCGAGGCTGACAATTGAGATTCGCTTCCATTGTTTGAATCCCTACCAGATTCCTCGAAGAATGGGTAAAGGGCACTCTCCATCGTAATGCAGACTAAGCAGCGAGGGTTGCCGCCCTTGAAAATGAGAAGGGGCGACTCGGAGACGAGTTCCCACTGCCACAGCCCCCTCTCTCGGGAGAGCAAACAGAAGCGCCTCAAGATATCTTGAGGCGCTCTACTCTGGTTCAACCGATCGACGTCTAGGTCAATGCTACTGCGTTAAGCGAAAGAATCCTGACCCCACTTCTTCGCCCAATTCAACTCGCCACTGATTCGTCCCCCCAACTCGGCTAGCCTCGATCTCGGACCAAGCGGCACCGAATCCCATCATGGCGCTGGATTCGAGTCGCCAAACGTCTTCAGCGCTTTCCCATGAAACTTCAATCAGACCTGTACTGAGCAATCGAATCTGCAACACCGGTGCAACCGCTGGGGATGTTCCGACTCCCTCAACGCGGTATCCCGCTGGCCAGTCATGGTAGGAAAGACTCGTCACACCGTTCCTCTCCGAGCCTTGATAGTTGTCTCTGCCCGGTAGCATCGTGACCTTCACGATCCCGCGTTCCCCGACTTCTAAGACGCCCGCATGAACGACGGCTCGAGACAAAATGGAATAGTCTGTGTACTCGTCCGTCCCCCAGACAGAACCAGACTCAGTCCCGGTCACGTCGACAAGAAAGATACGTCCGATCAGAGATCGCCAGTGAGCAACGTGGCTTCCTTGATCAGTGCTTATCGGCAGGACCGTTTCAAGGCCACCCAAGTCCTCACGAGAATAAGTCACCTGATCAACCCACACCGCATCCCCCGCGTGACCAATGCTCGAATCCTTTTGGTAGCGCCATGTTAGGAGGTGCTCTCCCGGATCAATTGCGTAAGCGAGAACTTGCCATTCCTGCTCCCCTGACAAAGAACTCTGCGATTGCTCGTCGATCAGAAAATAACCTTTGTCTGGATTCTCTGACGAAGCTCGCCAGTGAAACAAGAGCGTACCGGGACCGGTCACGGTGGTGGTCAGATCCGAAATTTCACTGTCGCCGATGTTCCCTGATTGAGCGGAGAATCCCCCACTCATCGAAACCTTAGCCTGACCAAACCACGGGCTTCCTCCCGAGGTTTCCCATTCTAAGCCCTCACTTTCCAAAGCACTTCCCAGCCCCGAGAGGGCGACGGGATCGTAGGCAAGTTGGGCAAGCCAACCCGCGTCATCAACAGCGTGAACCGAACTATCCTTCAGATAGCGCCATTGCAGATCATGCTGTCCCCAACGAAGGTCAATGCCCACCTCCGTCCAATCCGTCACACCACGAATCGTCGCCAAAATCGTCCCCCCATCGAGCAATTGGATTTGATCAGCCTGTTCCATTGATGTCTTCCACACGAACGTCAGTCTTCCCGGACCAAAGACGCTCAAGCCGAGATCCGTGCTTTCGCTATGACCGATATTGCCAGTCTGAACGGTCGGCGCCCCTTCGAATAAGACCGCATCCTGCCCGAACCACGGCGCATCTCCCGACACATGAAGAGGCAATTGGATCTGCGGCAAGACCTCAGAAGGCTCGAAGAGTTGGAAGGCGTCATAGTTCAACTCGCCAAGCCAAGCCGCATCGCCTCCCTGCGAAACGGATGAATCTTTGCGATAAATCCAAGTCAGTGTGTGGGTCCCCCAGCGAACAGGAAAACGAATTTTTTCCCAATCGACTTCTCCTCCAATTTGTTGAATCGGAAAGCCATCGACCAAGAAAGACAATACATCAGGCCGCTCACTCGATACCTTCCAGAAAAAGGAGAACTCACCGGGACCTTCCAGGGTCACTTGCACCTGGCTTTGCTGTCCATCGGAAATCGCGCCGCTTTGTAGACTAGGACCATCTCCAACCGTGATGCGATCCTGCGCAAACCAATCCCCGCTACCGCTGTTCCCCCAGACGCCTTGGATACCCGTGATCTGTTCGAGATCGGATTCGCCCCCAGGCTTGTCCTCCTCCCAAACGCCCCTCACACTCACAAATCCAGCGCTCTCCGATTCACCGTTATGAGACCAGGTCCCAGCGTCGGAATCGACTACGGTGTAAGTTCCGGCAGGAATCGTCTCCAACGGAAAGGCAGTCCAGTAGGCATTCACCACGCCTCCTTGACCGCAACGCCCAGCAGTCTCCCAAGGCCCATACACGGCGCCCGAGTCACTCTCGATCGAGATTTCACCCGGCACCTGCCCCTGAGCACCATTCCAGTGATAGGTCTCAATCTCGGTAAGCCACAAGGGAGATTCCAGAGTGAACTGGGCCACTTCAGTTGGTTGATTGAATACAGCATCAATATTCTGATTATCAAAGACGGTGACTTCCTTGCGATCCGATGCCACCACATCCACAACAACTTTATCCGACGCCACTTGATTCCCACGCCCATCCGCCACCACAACAGAGTAAAAAGCGCGTTGATGGAAACGGATTGAGGGGAAGCGAAGTTGGGGAAACACCTCTCCACAGAGAGGGGTATCGTCTCGCACCCATTGGTAACTGAACGGGCCCTCTCCCTGAATACCAACATCCAGAATGACCTCTTCATACTCTTCCACCGTCCGTGCCGAAGGCTGAGTCGCGATCTGAAGAGTATTCTGAACTGCGGTTTCAACATCGAGAGAAACCGTAAGACTCCTCACCGTGCCATAATCACCAACAACCGCAACGGAGTAGTCACCCGCTTGATCTAGCGAGATCGATGGAATGACCAGAGTCGCGTCCACCGCGCCTGAAATGTCTTCATCGTTCCAGCGCCACTGATAAGCGAGCCCTTCAGGCCCCTCAGCGACCACATGGAGACGAACTTCAACGCCCTCCTCGACCACCCCGCCAGAAGGTTGTTCCACAATCTGGGGAAGCGCCCCTACCGACATCAAGACTTGAACTTCGTCAAACTGCCCTTTCGTTCCTTGAGCCCGGATCACAGCTTGCCACTCAGACTCAACCCTTTCACTCTGCCCGACAGACACATGAAGGTGGAAAATACGAATAGCCCCTGGCGTCAAACTGGGAATCAGATATCCCTCCTCTCCAAAAACCAACTCGGAGATTTCCTCCGAAACTCCTCCACTATCCAAAGAGACTCGAACATCCCACTCCTCCGGCGCCGTATTGCCAAATAATCGGATCGGATCGAAGCCGTTCCCGGTATATTCAAAGTGAATCTCATGAAGCGATGCCTCGCCGAAGGGCCTTCGGGATACAAGCGACTGTGAAACTGGGCTCACTTCCCCTTGACCAAGCCATCCCTCATCGCCTTCACGGCGAATGGCGAGATCCACGCCGTAGCTGACAGGTGGTGCCCCGTGCTCGAAAGCACCGATATCGATACTCAGACCGTGCCATCGGACCTTACCAGCAATATCGGTTGCAAACGCTGCTTCTCCAACGCCAGCATCCACAGCCGGTGAATTTGCCTCTACCCGGTAGTCCCCGCTCGCTCGGTCAAGATACAAGGGAGCCTCATCAAGATTCGAATATTGCCCGCCGGGACTATACCGCAACCACATCACGGCATCATCACCGCTATTCCCGTAAAGAAGGTTGTGATGAACCAATGGCAACTCGAAACGCGAATCTGTCTTCAGGTTTAGTCCACGACCGCCATTGTGGGTGATCAATGAATTGCTCAGCATCACGGCGCCTTCCTCACTAAACACTCCATCACCCTGATTATCAACCACGGTTAGATTGGTAAGCTGCGGACGCTCGGCACCTCGCGACACCAAGCCCGTTCTCCCATGCCCAGCAATCAAGCTATCTCGAATCACTGCTTGAGAGCTAGCGAGGTGGATTCCCTCGCCTAGTCCCTCGACGACGAACGTCTGTTGAATCGTCGGCGCTGATTGGTCGACGTAGACACTCGTCCTCCGGTGGACCCCATCCAAGAATCCGATATCACTGCCTCCCGCATTAGCAATCATTCCGTAGCTCAACAGCGAGTCTCCGGCCTCAGGGCCGAAGTAGATGCCCTTCCAACTTGACGGGACTTCAGCACCGGGGCGCCCAACAAATTGAATCCGTTGATCCCATTCACCCTGAGCCACGAGCGAACCAAGCACACTCAGCCTCGAACCCATTAGCTGAAGCTCAACGCCAGGTTCGAGGGTCAACGCCACCCCAACTGGAATTCCAATATCTCCCCTAGGCCAATATGGCAACGAATCCCCGGCACTCATCCATACTCCTGAACGACCGATATCCCCAGCCGGGATGGAAACCGCGAGATTTCCAGCACCACTGGCTTCATTGTCGGCAATTTCAGGAAAGCAATTAAGATCGCCATACCTGATCGGAAATCGATCAACTCCCATATTCTCAAAGCGATTACCAACCACTATCGGGCTGGCAGCAAACAACTCAAGCCCGCTCCCGAGACTGTCTCGAATCCAGTTGTGACGAAGCGTCGATTGATTCTGATCGACATAGAGTGTTGTCCGCCTCCAAGCCCCTTGTAGAAAGCCTAAATCACCGCGCCCCCCGTAGCGCAGCAAAACGCCTTCGAGTGCAGACTCACCAGCCCCAGGGCCAAGGTAAATCCCAATCCAATCACCAGAGGCAGCCAATGTTTCATCCCCATTTCCATTCGTGTCTCCTCCGATCGAATCATCCGCAATTGACGTGAACACGATCCCGTATGGCTCCGCTTGCGCCCGAAGCGTTCCCTCGACCCAGAGCTTGGATGCGCTTAGCTTCACAATGCTTTGAGGGGCTACTTCGAGCAAGGCACCCTCAGCGATGGTAAGGTCTTGGGTCACCACGTACGGCGCATTCTCAGACCAAGGAACCCAGAGCGAATCGCTTGAAATCGTGCCCCCGCGAACTTCGATACCCTGTTGATGATTCCCGATCAATTCCATATCGCTGACATTCGGCACACTGCTAGCATCCGTTAAAACAGCAAAATATCCCAACCCGCCATTATCAAGCAGGCTCCCCCCAGCAATCACTGGCCGACTGCCCGCCTGAGCCACTAACCCATAAGCGCCGCAACCTTGAACCACGAGATCGTTGATCGTGGCATTGGATCTGTATAGCTCTAGCCCAGTAAAGGCACCATTAGACAAGCGGACATGATCGAACCGCGGCGCAGTCGAATCGACAAAAATACAAGCCTTCCTCCAGACCCCGTAGAAAAACCCCAGATCCTTTGCAGCCACACCGGTCACTTGGACATGGGACAAACTTGAATCCCCCGAGTTAGGGCCAAAGTAGAGTCCAGCCCAATCGCCCCCCATAAGCACGGGCATCTCAGCAGTCCCTTCAATCGTCAGCCGACCGAGGATTGTCCAAACGCCAATCGATTCAATCCGCGTCCCAGCATCGACCACCAGAGATGCGCCTTCCAAGACTCGTAGATTTCCATCCGGCATGTAGGCCAAATCATCCCCTGGATTCAGCCAGCGGGCGTCGTGGGCAATATCGCCAGAGGGGATCCGCACGCCGGATTGCGCCGAGTCGGAGCTTCGATTTCCAGAGAGTAACGGAAAGGACGCAAGAGAGTTCACTGCAATCGGATAGCCCATTGCCGCCATTCGCACAAATTCATTCCCTGAAACAAGGACCTCTCCTTTGTAGATATCAATACCGTTCCCGAGTGAGTCTCGAAATATGTTCTGATCAATCACTGGAGAAGATTCGTCCACATAAACGGTGGTCTGCCGCCACACGCCCTGCAAGAAACCCAGCGAGCTCTGACCTGCATATCGAAATTCACATCCACGGAGAACGGATCCCCCCGAGTCCGGCCCCAGATAGATCCCCTTCCAAGCCCCAGCCTCAGCAATCGTTTCAGCTCCGTCGCCATTGCTATCGCCGCCAACGCTATCATCCATCGCCGAGGTGAAAACAATCGGATCTGTCTCTTATACACATCTGACGCTGCCGACGAGCGATCTAGTGTAGA
>CAJXVR010000331.1 GCA_913061285.1 uncultured Verrucomicrobiota bacterium
GAGATGTAGAGAGGTCTCGTGGGCTCGGAGATGTGTATAAGAGACAGGTCCTTGGGTTTCTGGGCTTTGAGATGATCGATTTCTTGACTCAGTTCGCGCCACTGCGACTGAGCCTCGGCAGGCAACGCAGCCACAAAGTCGCCATCGATTAACTTCAGTTCTTTCGAGAAACGCTTCGCTAGTTTTTTCGCGGCAGGATCCTCCGGGGACATCTTGAGCAGCCGTTTTTCCTCGTCACTAATTTCGAGTCCATCAATCCGTTCTGCCCGCACCTCAAATTCAACCGACGGTTTCAATTCCTCGAGCCATGCCTTACGATCTTGGACGGCTTGGTCATAGCCCTGCTTCCAGACGGCCATGGCTTCTTTATGGCTCGCGGCGACTTGTGGTGAAACCAGAGGCACTTCCGCTCGATCGCCACCATTGAAAACCCGCATCAAACGGTAGTAATCACGCGTCGGCAAAGGATCATACTTGTGATCATGACAGCGCGCGCAAGCCAGGGTCAGTCCGAGGAGGGCCTGTGCCGTTGTGGAAACCATGTCATCCAGTTCATTGGCCCGGTTGCGGAGTTTCTCTTCGACCATCTGCTGATCGGGTAAGATCGTGTTCACACCGGCCGCAATAAATCCCGTCGCCGCAATCGCATCCGGCTCACTCGGAGCAATCTCGTCTCCAGCGAGTTGCCAGCGAACGAAGGTATTGAAGGGGAGATCATCATTGAGCGCTCGAATCACAAAATCTCGATACCGATAGGCATTCGGGCGATCCGCATCAAGCTCCATCCCATTGCTATCCGCATAGCGAGCAATGTCCAGCCAGTGGCGAGCCCATCGTTCTCCGTAGTGCGGGCTTTCCAAGAGTGAATCGACCAAGACACTCACCTCTTCCCTTGAATGCTGGATACGTTCCATCCAATGGGCCATCTCCTCCGTCGAAGGCGGCAATCCAATGAGATTAAAGAACAGTCGCCGAACCAAGGGACGCGCTTCCGCCGGTGCCGAGAGCTGCAACTCCTGTCGCTCCTGAGCATGACGGATGAAGGCATCGATTGGCGTCTGAAGAAACTGTTTCTCCTCGACCACCGGTGGCGGGACCGCCCTCAGTGGAAGGAAGGACCAGTGTTGCCGGTCCTCATCCGTCACCCGCATTTCGGATTGAGTTTGAGGCACTTCGACAGCCCCCGTTTCCGGCCACTCGGCTCCGGAATTAATCCATTGTTTGAAACGAGCAATCTCAGCAGGACTCAGCGCCGCCTCTTTTGCATTGGAAGGAGGCATCCGCTCATCGTCATCTTGAGACGCAATGAGCTGAAAGAGCCGGCTTCGATCGGCGTCGCCCGGGAAAATCAGAGATCCCGAATCGCCACCCCGCATTGCGAAGGCCTTGGAATCTAAGCGCAGTCCGCCCCGCTGTTTTGAATCGCCGTGGCAGCGATAACAGCGCTCTTTCAACAAGGGATAAATGTCCCGCTGATAGTCGGATGCCGCAGCTCGGCCATCGCCTCTCACCGACAAGACACAGGCAAGGACACAGAAAGCGACAAAGGGGCCAGACATTCGTGGAGCGATCTGCAACATGGTAAGTCAATGCTCCTCAAAAAACGCCGTCTTGGATAGAGAAAACTGAACCATCATCCGGCCGGGTTCACTCTGAACGCAGCCCCACCGTATTGATCGCGATCACTCGTATATCGGCAGCGCTCACCCCTCTCAAGGACTCATCCGTCCATTGCATCGCGACCAAGGGGGCCGAGGGCGTATCACTATACTGCAAGCCTTGAAACAGCGGTCGACCGAAACGATTCTTCGAATCTCGGGGTAGTCGAACGAGCTCCCGTCCCTTCACCGCAATGACAAACCCAGCAAGCCCGCTTTCCAGATCGGCTTCCGCCTGCCAGTGAAGTTGATTTCCCTTCAAACGAATCTGAGTCGGCGCCGGCGGAGGCGTCACATCGGGAACCTTCGCATCCCGCACATAATGCTCCCACAATCGGGCAAGACGCTCGTTCGGCAACCAACCTTGTGCCAAGGCATTTTCGGTGACTCCAACGGCCACCCTTGCTTCCTTCCCCACGGGATCAGCGAGCCATGCATCGTCGAGTGAAACCGAGCGCAGTGCCTCACCTAATCGGGATGGCAAACGAGCACCGAGACAATCATTCAGCCATGGAATCGCTAAATAGCGCTGATTCCCGCAATCGTGGCTACTCAGCGGATCAATCGCAATCCCAAGCAGTGCCCCCCGAGAGCGCAGGGCCTGGAAGAAGGTTTGATTGGCGGGCCATACACCAGAAAAGCGACCGTCCTTCACCGTCACCCCCTCCTTCGTACCAAGATTGCACATCATCGGCACCGAGAGGGCCGACTCAGAAAGTTGATACGCTTTGATGGAAGGGCGTTCCGGGTTCGCCTCAAGTAGCGGTACGCCGGACCGAAGCCACGCACCAACTACGCGTTGCGGATAAAGCAGCGTCATTCCCCCGGCCCAGTGACCGCCCCCACTGTGCCCCCAAAGAGCCCACGGCACTACAGCCAACTCTGGATGCGCCGCAAGGGCGCCCAACTGAATCAACGCCCGCTGAAAAGCCGACCCCGAACCATTACGTGGATCACACCACATCTGACAATCAGCCCCATCGGGCTGTTCATAGGCGGGTGAAAGCAGCGCGCAGTCGTGCCGCTTTGCCAAGGCTTGCCAATGCAGATCAAAGGCCCCCGTTTGCCCCGAACGACAGGATCCTTCACCACACCCATGCTGATGCACCACGACACCGCGCAGTTGATCGACGCCAGGCGGAATCCAGACGGTATATTGCACCGGAAAAATGAGCGTCCCAGGATCACCAGTCGGCTCGAAGCGCACTCGATAGTACGGCGCTTCGACGGAAGGCGATTGATCATAGGGAGGCAACTGGGCGTGGCACAGACTGGCCCCCAAGAATAAGAGAATTGAGAGAAGACGCATCCACCCAGCTTCGTTAAGCTCGCAAAGGGGTCAAGTGAAAAGCGGCCCCCCAGGCTCAACGATTCCAGCACCGCCCCCCCCAACAGGCCTCATCGCCCCATCAAACAAGAATTTCCTTGAGCACGCGCCCGTGAACATCCGTCAAGCGGCGATCAATTCCCTGATGGCGCACCGTGAGCCGTTCATGATCCACGCCCAAGAGGTGCAACATCGTTGCATGGAGATCGTAGCATTGGATCGGACTTCTCGCCTTCCAACCCCACTCGTCACTTTCGCCAATCGCCACGCCTGGCTTCACCCCGCCACCCGCCAACCAGGTCACGAAGGTCCCTCCATTATGATCCCGCCCGGCTTCCCCTTGACTAAAGGGCATGCGACCAAATTCTGTGGTCCAAACCACGAGTGTCTCGTCGAGCATCCCCCGAGATTTGAGATCTTTAATAAGCCCCGAGATTGGTTGATCGACTTGCCGGGACATGAAAGGCAACTGCTCTTGAATGTTGGCATGATTGTCCCAATTGTTACTCGGACCGCCCGCCCCACTCCAGATCTGAACAAAGCGCACGTCACGCTCCATCATTCGGCGACCAATCAAACAGCGTCGCCCAAAATCTGAGGTCTCTTCGTGATCCAAACCATAAAGCGCCTTGGTTGCCGCGCTTTCGGATTTGAGATCAAACACTTCTGGGGCACTCAGTTGCATGCGTGCCGCCATTTCGTAGGAGGATACTCTGGCATCGAGTTCCGAATTCGAGGGAAACCGCCCCGCAAACGCTCCGTTCAACTGAGCCAATAGTTCGCGTCCGGCACGTTCACTCTGTGGTGTAATCTGCCTCGCGTCCTTGGGCGGAAACAGAAAGGGAACCGGCGTCGTCCCATTCGAATCCGGCCCCGCATTGATCACCACACCCTGATGTTTCGCCGGCAAGAAGCCCGCCGAAAAATTGCCCAAATTATTGTAAGGCAACCCATCTGGGTCTGGCATCACAATGAACTCGGGAAGATTCTTGTTCAGCTTGCCGAGCCCGTAGCTCACCCACGCGCCCACGCAGGGAAAGCCAGGAAGAGTAAATCCGGTGTTCTGCAAATAGCTTCCCAATCCATGAACATTGGTCGGCGAGGTCATGGAAGTAAGAAAAGCAAGTTCATCCACCAGGCCCGCCATGTGAGGAAAAACGGAACTCACCCAACGCCCGGAGCGTCCGTACTGTTTGAACTCGAAGGGGCTCGCCAAGACCTTGAAGCCCGGAGAGCCGGTCACCGACTCAACTAACTGCCCGGCCCCTGGATCAAAGGCTTGGTCATTCAACTGGGTAAGCCTCGGTTTCGGATCAAAGGTATCCATTTGGCTAACTCCACCATTCATGAACAACTGAATGACCCGTTTGGCCTTTGGCGCGTGATGAATCCCCCCGACCGCTCCGCCAGTCAGCGCATCCTCTGATCGCAAGAGATGCGCCAAGGCTAAGCCGCCGAACCCTTGCCCGGTTCGCAGCAAGAAATCACGTCGTGACAGATCCTGAATCATCATTGGCAGTATAGAAATTCGCTACTATTGAGAATCACACGGCAAGCGTTCGCAAAGCCATGCTGTCGGGCATAGCGACTTACCGATTGCCGTTCCTGCTCTGTCGGAGAACGGCTATAAGCACGACGAAAGAGCTCCGGAACTCGTCCGTCGAGTGAGGGGATACGAGCAAGGCTCTCAGCGATGTGTTCCGATTGCCGCACAACGAAGCGATTATTGAGCAGGGCCAAAGCCTGTAAGGCGGTCGCCGATGTTTCCCTTCGCGCGGTTAGCTGCGAGGCATCAGGGCATCCGAGTGACTGCATGAGCGGGTCTGGAACGGTTCGAAAAACGAATCGATACACCGCTCTTCGTAGATTCTCTGGCGCATCGGGATCGAAGGTATCATAGTCCACCACCGGAGTCACATGCACGCCCTTGGAGGTTTTGAACTGACGTGAGGATGGGCCTCCCATCCGATGATCAAGCTTTCCCGAGAGTTGCACCACGCTGTCACGGACACACTCCGCGTCAAGCTGGCGGGCGTTCATCCGCCAGAGAAGTTGGTTCTCTGGATCAATGGCGAGTCCGGCTTCTTGATCTGCAGAAGACTGGCGATAGGTCCGACTCAACACAATATGACGATGGAGCCATTTCAAACGTCCGCCTTGATCCCGAAAGCCCACGGCCAAGTGGTCTAGTAATTCTGGATGCGACGGTTGGTCCCCCATCTTGCCAAAATCATTGAGCGAGGCAACGATCCCGCGACCAAAGTGGTGATACCAAATACGATTCACAATCGAACGCCAAGCCAGCACATTGTCAGCGTGGACAAGCCAGTTCGCCAATGCGACCCGACGCGGCCCCTCGAGATCTGAGGCCACAAGACCAAAACGACTTTCGATCTGGGACACACACGAGAGCGCGCCTGGTTCCGCGAGTGCTATTGGACTCCGAATATTCCCTCGTTGAAGCACATGCACCTCACGGGGTTTGATCGAAGGTTTGAAGTTTCCCTTTGCATCGAATCGATCCGACACTGCGTAAACCATGCGCGGCGAGGGCAAGGCTTCAAGAGCCTCCTCGTTGGCTTCCTTGAGATAGGCGAGCGCTAAGACTCGAAGTCCTTCCTCAGTCCGCTGCGAGTCAACGAGTGCCGCCTTCGCATATATCTCATTGGAAACATCGATGTCCTCAGCCGGTGAGGCATGATCCGTTACTGCCAAGCGGAATCGCCCTATCACATGCCCTCTCCCATGGCCCTGGGAGAGCGTGACCGCGATCGGCGCTGCGGCTCCCAATGTGACCCCGTCCTTAAAATGAAACACGGCCCGATGCGATTGCCCTTCTTGGGGGTGCACTCCCCACGCAGAATCCTCGTCGTCGTCAATCGCTCGCTTGATCCCCCAACCAGACTGTTCAAAATCTGCCACCGCACGATCGATTGCGATCACCTTGCCGTCGATTCGAACCTCGATGTCGGACAAGTGAAAATTTCCATTTTCAGAGCGGCCCGGGCCAGAAAACGGCAACGATGAATCGGCGAGAACCTCAAGCCTCAAGGCAGTGAGAGTGCCAGGGGCTACGATTGCGCGAACGGTGTATGTATCGGTGTCCGGCAACTCTCCCTGAGAAAGAATCGATTGGTCTTCCAGGATTTCGAAACTGGAGCCGTTAATCGATTCGAGATTCCGAGGCTGTAAGAACGTCCAAGGGACTGACAGCGAGCGAATCTCACGCGCCCAATCCACAATGTCCTCTTGCAGAGAAGCGAGCAAGGTCGGGAGCCTTCCCTCAACCAAAGCCTGTTTCTCGGCTTCAAGGCGCGCTCGTTCTTGAATCACTTCCGTATCCAGTTCAAACGGGCGATCCACTTTGTCGACCCCTGCAAACACAGACTGAAGAGCATAGTAGTCCTCGAGCGGAATCGGGTCGAATTTGTGATCATGACAGCGAGCACAATGAACAGTCGTGCTGGTAAAGGTCGACATCGTCACACTGAGCATATCGTCCCGATCAAGGTACTGAGCAATTTTCTTATCCAGCGTCCCATCCTGAATTCCCATCTGAGAACTCTGATCCCACGGACCGCAGGAAAGGAATCCTGTGGCCGCAACAGCCCAAGGATCCTCTGGAGCAATGACATCCCCGGCAATCTGTAGCTTCACGAAATCACGGTAGGGCAAATCACGATTCAGCGCCTGAATCAACCAATCCCGGTAAGGCCAAGCATTCTCACGAATCCCGTCCTCGTCATGCCCATGGGTTTCAGCATAGCGCACGGCATCCATCCAATGCCGTGCCCAGCGTTCGCCATACCGCGGACTCCCCAAGAGCCTATCCACAACCCGTTCAAATGCTAGCGGGGATGAATCCGCGATAAAATCATCTAGCGCCTCAGGAGACGGGGGCAGACCAATGAGATCGAAATAAACCCGTCTCAGCCATATGGACTTCTTGGCCGGGGGCGAAAAACTAAGCCCGGCAGAAGTGAGCCGTTGAGAGACAAACTGATCAATTGGAGCATTTGATTCTGTCGAGACAGCCTCAGGCAAGCGCGGGGAAACGAGCGGAGACAGGCTCCAAGCCGAGGAGGCTCCGGCGGCGCTATCAGCAACTACACAGAGGCGCACCAGGACGACTGAAATCGAAAAAAAGGCAATCCGCCTGTCAACCATTGGAAGCCATTGAGAGATCACATCCTCGTCATAACATCCAGCGCTGCCTACTGCAATGAAGAGCTTGCACAAAGACCGCCCCAAAGTTGAACAATCAGAAAACAATTCCACCGCAAAGGCAAATAGCGATCCACCAACAAGCGATCTATGACAAACGAGCACCTGGGCAACTGCGGATCGGCAATTTCTACAAACTCGTAAACACCGGTCCCGGCTCCCAATTGAGTCTTCCTCAGGGAGCAAGCGTTAGCATCCGGCCTGAACGAATTAGCGTCCGTACCCGAGTAGGAGGCAACAATGGGAAGGACCGAATCAGATGCTACTTGATATCGGGAGAAAGGCTTCCACTTCTCATTGATCTCCTCTGCCCATGTACCGCTCAAGGATTAATGCAGCGCTTTGGTTTTTCAACGAAACGAGTGGATTCGTTCGGTGGCCAGTGAACAATCGGAATGAACAAGGAGTCTACCCGAGGTGGGGCGAGACTCCTGTCGAGCCGCCGGCCCAGAAACTGGGACGGAATCCGCCGTCATCGCTCTTAAGGAAAAGCCCCTCTATTGTTGACCCAAATGCCCCTCGGCTAGAACGGCTCGACAGGAGTCTCGCCCCACCTCGAACACGGTCCTCCATCTTCCGCTAATTCATCAGGAACCATTTCGTTCCACTCGTTTCGTTGAAGAACCCACTTAGGAAACTCTGGATTCAGTGACCTCGATCTCCCCTCCACAAGCGGGACAAAAGTTTTCCTTTATAAAGTTCGTTCTTCCGTCACAGCCTCGAGTGTACTCGCTTCCTATCAGGCCAAGGTAGCGTCGATTGACCCATGGGCACTTTGGTTTGATGCTGTTGTGCACTGCGATCGCTTCTTCGAGAGAAGACGCATCCAGCAGGTATGAACACGCTTCACAGATCAGCTTGCCGATCCCAGTTGGGCTGGTGAGCGTGTTAGATCCGCACAAGGGGCATGCATTTGGTGGGTTGGTCATCGTCACTTTCTCCATTGTCGTGTCGTGGTGAGAAGTGAAAACGATGCAGAAAGTCGTGTCACCCTTCTTTCCAAGACCTCTTCCTGAACGGTCGATTGAGACACTCACCGATTAAGGGGGGCGGTGCCATCCCTGCAACAGTTCCCTAGACTCATGGGAGACGTTTCAGCTACTTTAAGGTGCTCACCAATTGAAACAACCTGAGCTTTGCAGCATTCCATTGTCGTCGAACCGTTTTCTCAGAAGCGCCGATGATCAAGCCGACGTCTTCATTCTTCATTCCAGCGAAGAACTTCAGTTTCACAATATCGGCCTTAGTCGAGTCCTCATCCGCCAACCTGTCCAAGGCTTCATGAATGAGGAGTATCTTGTCTTCGGGTGCCTCCGAGGCGATATCCACTTCGTCAACATTAACACGTTTCTTGCTGCCTCCATGCCGTATACGGCTCTTGCGGCGGGCCTGCTCGACTAAGATTCGCCTCATGGCTTCGGCTGCCGCAGAAAAGAAATGGGCCCGATTCTTCCACTGACTCCCTCCGGATTTCTGAATCCGCAACCAAGATTCATGGACCAAGGCCGTCGCTTGCAGGGTTTGGCCGGCGGGGATCCGAGCCATCTTAGCGGAGGCTAGAGCCTTCAGTTCATCATAAACCAAAGGCAACAGCGCCTCCGCCGCGACATCCTCTCGTTCCTGCAACGCGTTTAAGCTGTCTC
>CAJXVR010000332.1 GCA_913061285.1 uncultured Verrucomicrobiota bacterium
GCGGCCAACTGTGTAAATTTCGCCAAAAGCGGTGATTGTTTTTTGGAGTTCGGAGCAACGTTGTGTCTCACCGGCTAGGGCCGCTTCGTAGGCGGAAACAAACAGTTTTGGATAGATGTTTGCCCCTCCGTTGACGCCGCCGTTGCTGCCGAGGGAGATCGACTCGATCATACGTTCCTCAGGACCGATAAGAATCGACCAGTCGGGACGTTGTGATTTGAGGGCGCAAATCTGTTTGAAATAGTCCATGTCACCGCTGCTGTCCTTGATCCCGATCACACGATCCAGGTCTGTGAAGGTTGTGAGCGTTTCTTGTTCAAACCAGAGCTTCGTCATAGACGGCATATTGTAAAGCATGACAGGCAGCGCGAGATCGGGGACGAGGTGATTGATGTATTGTGTCAACTCGGTCTGACCAGCCGGAAAATAGTAAGGGGTTGCCAGGACCGTCGCTTGAGCTCCGGCATCGGCGGCAACTTGGGATAGGCGAACGGATTCGACGAAAGCCGTATCAGTCACTCCCACAAACACCGGTACGCGATCGTGTGTGATTCGGCAGGTGTGTTGAATGACCTCGCCCCGTAGTCGATAGCTAAGAGACGGGCCTTCTCCCGACGTTCCGAGAACGAAGAGTCCATGGACTCCACCGGAAATCATGTGTTCAATTAGTCTCTCTAGTCCGTCTATGTCTAAGGTGTCTCGATCCGTCAACGGGGTGATGACGGGAGGGATGATGCCGTTATAACTCATTTCTAACTTAAAATTGCTCGCTGCCTGATTACGCCGCTTTCAAGGCGTTCAATCAAGCCTTCTTCTTCGTTGATGTTCGAGTGAAGAGTGCTGTTCTCTGAGATCTCGAACGAAGGGGCGGGCAGTGGATCAAAAGAGGGTCGACGGTTAGGTGGAATCCAGATTTGAAGCGTCTATTTCTTGGGCGTGCTTGGTGGGCATGAAACTCGAATTTCACGAGCCCTGCGTGGGCCGGAGGATTCGATTTTTCATTGAGAGCAGACGGCCGATGGGGGGGCGCTCCGTGAGACGGAGGGAGCGAGGGTGCAATACGTTCGAGCCCTTCGCGAACCTCAAGGATTCGTGTTCGCTTTGAAATCGAGAATGATGTCGTTGGTCTGTGTGTGGGTGAAACCATCGATATGAGCATCCATGAAGAGCGTGTTTGCAGATCCTAGGGGGTGTCGGAGTCCATGTCGATATCCGAGGTTGTTCGTCTGGAGGTTCACAATGGGAGGGTGGTTTCTCACGAACGCCAAATCCGATACTAGGAGTGTCCGAGTCGGATTGCGCACACTCCCAAGTTTCGCTGTATCAGCTGAGGGAAATTGGTTTCGAGTGTTGGGCCAGTTCTTTGAGGTGAATTGGTTCATGCCGTAACTGATCTTCCAGGGATTTCCGCCTGTCAGAGGTTCCTTGAGGCGAATGGGGCATTGAGAGACACCATTGGTAAAGTTTTGTCCTTGTTCGCCAGCATCAAATTTTGCTCGGCCATAGTATGAAAAGAGGAGGGCCTCGAAGTTGTTGATATTGGCGTCGTGAATGAATGAATTTGGTCCTTCACCCCAAGCATAGGGGAGTTTGTCATCGTTGTCGTCGACGTACATGAAGATCGCGATTCCCATCTGCTTGAGATTGCTTCGGCATAGCGTCGAATTTGCCTTGTCCTTTGCCTTGCTCAGGGCAGGAAGAAGCATGCCTGCAAGTATCGCGATGATGGCGATCACGACTAAGAGCTCGATCAATGTGAAGGCAAACCGAGCTCGACTAGAAACGTGGCTCTTGTAAGGGGACATGATGGGATATTAGGCAGCTCGATCGAGGAGTTGAAGAAAAAAATAGGCTCTGCGTGCAATAGGATGGCGGTATAATGGTGAGAAACTACTGGCGGGGAAAGGTATGGTTCATTTCTCTTGTTCCTGAGTCGAATGGAACGGTTTCGACCTGTCCACTCGCCCAAGTGATTTCAACGGCCTTTGCTGGTGCGCCGAATCCCAGCACGGCGCTAGTCGCATCTTGTGACCAATAACCCGAACCGAGCCCGATGGCATGTACAGGACCGTAGCTACCATCTTTGTGAACGAGTCGGATGTGAGAGCCCACAGCTTGACGATTGCTTGAGGGCCCGACGAGCCGAACGCGTAGCCCGGTTTGGGGCGACTGATTGATGAAGACTTTGGTCGGACCGTTGTTTTGCGTGCTCACAAAATCAAGTCTGCCATCATGGTTAAAGTCGCAGATGGCAAGGCCTCGTCCTTGCCCGTATGATTCCAATCCCGACTGAGTAGGAGGCATCGCCGTAAAGGAGCCGTTCCCCAATCCTCGAAGCAGCTGGATCGAGCCCGCATCTTGTCGGCCACTGATTGTTTGGGTGGAAAAGACATTTTGGTTCAGCACGATATCGACCTTGCCATCCGCATCGAAATCTCCGACACCAATTCCAAAGACTGGGCTCAATTGAACGGGCGTCGGAAGGGTTTTAATCAGAAAATGGTCGGTTCGATTGAGGAGGATGAGAGATTGAAATACCTGGGCCTCATGAAACCCAAGCTTAGGAAGACCACTGGCGATGATCGTTGGCATGTTTGCGTTCCCATACTCTCGAAAGCTTGAGAAGCGATCGCGAAGCGATGCGAAAATGGCTCCGACGGCATTCAAATCGCGGAGTGGTAACCATTCGTTTCTCCCTGAATGGAAATAGCTGTCGATCGTTCGTGTGCCTGGTGACTTGTCTAACTCGTAGTAGATTCTTCGCTGCGGATGTTTATCAGAGAACTTCGAGAAATTGTGCCCCCAGTTCCCAGCGACGATATCGAGTCGTCCGTCACCATCAAAATCTCCGGTGGCAACGCTGTTCCACCATCCTGTTAAGTCTTGCAGTTTTGGGGATTTAGGAAGTGTCTCAGGGGCGTCATCCCATTGAACGGAGGGATTCCAAGGAACAAGATTTCCCTGATCGTTTCGGTGAATTTTAATGGACGTCCAGTCTCCGACCGTGATGAGTTCTGGGTAGATATCGTCATTGAGTTTGGAAAACACCGCACTTCGTACCATTCCCAGGCTTTCGGTGCATTTCGATTGAGACGTGTCTCGGGTGACGTGACCCTTGTGATTGATTAGGAGATGGGAGTTCGCTGTCTTGGGATAGTGGCCTGGTAATCGACTGCCCCCGACGAAAAGATCAAGATCGGAATCGCCATCAAGGTCAGCTAGAGTCATAGGGCCGATGCTGCCGGGATCCTTAACGAGCGAATCGTTGCTTTGCCCGGTGATCACTGAGAACTGCCAGATCGAATTTCCTAGGGGTTGAGGATCTTCATAATTGGATTGACCGATTAGCAGGAGACGTTCTTTCTCGTTTGGTTCCCAACCAAGGATTGTGGTTTGGTCTCTTCTGATCGCCGATTCAAACGCCTTCGCTCGCTGGCGAACAAAGGTTCCCGACCCTGTATTCCTGAAAACGCCCATCTTTCCGCCTCGTCCCGCTCCAACGAATAAGTCTTCCCATCCGTCTCCGTTGAAATCAAACCAGGTCACTCCAGGGCCTGATTCGCTTAGTTTTCGGGGAAGGGAAGGCTGTGCGGCGTAGTCATCATATGCCTCGTCCCGATGTTGATCGGGAATGATCTTACCAGCGTCCCTAAAGAGTGGAGGTGCGGATTGTGGCCGTTCGTTGTCGAATTCTGTTTCTGAAAATGTTTTCGAGTTTTCCCCGATTTCGATGATGTGGTTCGCGCTGACGTTTTCGATTCGGGCTTGTGTGCCGTCACGCCAAATGACGTCGATCGTTGCTTTATCTGCTGCGTTCTTGATCGCAAAAACTCGACTGGTTTCATCACTGGAAAGATAACGCCCTCCGGCGCCGATTTCCTGAGTTTGCCGGGGAAGCCCTGGCGCATTCACCTTGATGACGGCGCCGACGCCGTGGGTGTTGGATCCCTTTTGTCTTAAGCGAACGCGTATCCTAGGTTTCGTGCCTTCGTTTCTTAGGATTAAGGGCGGCTGGTTGAGGCAGGTTGCTACCATATCTTGATCGCCGTCGTTATCGAGATCAGCAAGTGCGAGGCCGTGTGAAATTCTGGTTGATGCGAAGCCCCAGTGTTGACTGGTTTCCTCGAAGCCTAGGTCGCCCGTATTGCGAAAGGCAACGTTGGGAACGGTGAGTTCGTCGTAACGTCGTCTCAGTTCTAGCTGCTCCTTTGGTGAAAGCTTGCTTTTACTGATAATCGAATCGATCTCACGGGAGACGTCCGCGTTCTGTGCATCGCGACCGTGACCTGTTGTGATGAGTAGATCTTCGTACCCATCGAGGTCCACATCGATGAAGGCCGGGGTCCAAGACCAGTAAGAGGCATCAAGGCCGGCGAAGCGTGCGATCTCTGTGTAATTTCCATTCTCCAGTCTTCGCAGTAGGGTGTTTCTCGGAGTTTGAGGGCGTCGGCTGGTGTTGCTGCGATATTGCGAGAAGGCCATCTCATCCATCACCTGGACCTGTCGATCGACGTGCTTTCGACTGAGCATGTCAACGACGAAGAGGTCGGACAATCCGTCACGGTCGATGTCAGCCATATCGACGCCCATTGAGAATAAGCTGGTTTGGCGGATGGCCGATTCACGAATGGGCTGGAAATTTCCGTTGCCGTCATTAATCCAGATTCGATCAGGAGATTGAAAGTCGTTGCAAACGTAGAGATCGGGCCATCGATCTCCGTTTAGATCGCGAAACATCGCAGACAAGCCCCAATCATAGAGGGGATCTGTGGGTTCACCGTTGGGGCCAAGAAAGATTCCCTCATCCCATCCGACTTGGTAGAAGGTGCCGTCCCCGTTATTAAGAAATAGCTGATCTGGTTCACCGTTTTCCATAACCCCAGACCGTCGATCGAAACTAAAACGTCCCTTCAGATCAGGGGCGCTTCCGGGACGCCCTCGGTAGGTTACCAGTTCATAGTTGCCATCCTTGATTTTGACATCGAAGGGACTATCGGGTTCATCCCTCATCGTTTCATTGCGATAATTGACAACGTAGAGATCCAGCCATCCGTCTCCGTTGATATCGGCGAGCGTCATGCTGGTGCTGCCGTGCTGACTTCTCAGTCCGGCCTCATCAGTCGTCTCCGTGAAATGCCCTTCGCCGTCGTTGATGAAGAGTCGGGTGCCACTGCGGATGCCTGTGACCAGGAGGTCCATGTCACCGTCGCCGTCAATGTCAGCGAAAGCGGCTCCTGTCGATGCTTGTCCTTGGCAGCGCAGCTGTTCCTGATCTGGAAAGGCTTCGAAGGTCCAATTTCCGAGATTGCGGTACAATTGATTGTTCGATTCGAGACCGCAGAAATAGAGATCGGCCCGGTCATCGCCGTCGACGTCCGCGATAGCCACTCCGGAGCCATTTAAGTAGACCTGATTCGTAAGTGAGGTTTCGAGGGCCAATTGGTTCACGAAGGTGATGCCTGTTTGCCTGGCGCTCATCTCTTTGAACCCATCCGCTTTACTCGGTCCAAGAGACACAGGTGCCGTTCGGAAGTGGGAGTGTTCCGTCCAATCGAGCGCTTGGGCTTCGGGGCTGACCAAGGCAAGCGATGCGTAGGCTACGAGGAGGATGCGTTGAGCTGATGAGGGCATTGTTAGACTTAATCCTCTTCGCGAATTGTCAGGTGAGTGTTGGCCGCGATCGAGTTGCTCAGCTCTTGTACAGTGCCACTTGGCCAATGGATCTTAATGGAATCGATGTTTGTTGCGGGACCTAGACCGAAGTAGAGCGCGGTCGAGCTTTGAGTGAGGTAACCAGATTTTCCGTCGAGGAATTGCATGGAACGTTGACCTCCAGCCTGAACAAAGACTGTCGCCCCAATGCCATCTCGATTGGATTTTGTTCCTACTAGAGTGAGTTTGAGATAGTGGATTGGCGTTTTTTCAGAGAGGTTGCTGAGCAAGAGTTGGGGGCGGTCATTGAACTCATTGGTGACAATGTCGAGGTCCCCATCGTTGTCGATGTCGATGATCGCCGACGATCGAGTGCTCAGGGTTCCAATTACCGAAGTGCGTCCCGTTTTTCCGGCGCATTCGGAGTGATCCTTGTCAGCGCCGTCACAATCAAGTGTGAACCACAATTTCTCTGTCCGCTCTTCATCCCTTGGTTCGACTCCGAGGACAAACTCAGCATCGACAAATGTCTTGCCGCGCTCATTGAGAAGGAGTGAGTTGATGCCGTAGCGAAAGGGGTATCCCATGCCTCCAGCGACAAATAGGTCTTCGAAGCCGTCCGCATTTATGTCGCCAACCGAAAACCCCCAGGGCCAGTAGGTCTCGGTATTGATTCGATCTGACACTTCCTCGAAGGTTCCGTTGCCGTTGTTTTGATAAAAGGCATTCCCGAAAATGTTGTTTGAAGCGCCTTGAAGGTAGGCATCGGTCCATTGAATCGAACAATAAGCTTCGCTTTTTGTTTTTTCCTTCTGGATTCCGAATTTTAGCGCTTCGACGGTTTGACCTTGCGTCATGTCTGAGTGCATGTCCGTGAGGTAGAGGTCGAGGTGTCCGTTGCGGTCATAGTCAAAGAATTTTGCGCCCATGGCTCCCCACGGCGTCTTTGGGAAATACTGGCTTGTTTTCTCAATGAAGCGCTTTCCCTTTTGGTTCTCATAGTAGTGGTCGTCGCCTTGCATGTTGACGAGATAGAGATCCGGGTAGCCGTCTTGGTTGAGGTCGGTGATGGTACAATCGCCGCTCCAACTGCGGTCTTTTATTCCTAAGGCCTCCGAGACATCCTGGAATCGGTTGTTACCTAGGTTGCGGTAGAGAATGCTGGATTCACTTCGCTCTGGGAAAAGGTGGCCAGAGAATGCATCGGGATGCGCTTGGAAAAAACCGCCTCGCCCGCGCTTCTCTGTGGTGTATTCGCCCACGTTGGTGAGGAAAAGATCAAGTTTGCCATCGTTGTCATAGTCAAAAAAAGCGGCCCCGGATGAATGCCCGCGGTAGCTCAAACCGGCGTCCTTGGTTCGATCTAGGAAGCGACCATTTCCTAGATTCTCGAAGAAATGGTTTCCCCGTTTCACGGTTGTGACGAAGAGATCCGGATCTCCATCGTTGTCTGTATCGGCAAAGGCGGCTGCGACGGCGATCTGGTTGGGGAGTCCTAGGCCGGCTCTCGCAGTAATGTTTTCAAACTTGGCACCGCCACGATTTCGCCAAAGCTGGTTCACGCCGAGTTGAGTGGTGAAATAGATGTCGAGGAGTTGATCTCCGTCAATGTCGGCGATTGCGACCCCGTTGCCGTGGTCGTAGTGGGCGGCTTTGTATGTCTTGCCGGCGTCATCGACAATTTTGTGTTGAAAACGGATGCCGCTGGCCTTGATCTGATCGGTGAATGCAAAGTCGTGGAAGGTCTTGAAACCTGTTGCCTGCTCTCGTTGCTTCACTGCCCGTTCCTGCAATTGCTTCAGGGCATACCGATGTTCAGGCGAGCTTTGGGCCGCTGTCGCTGAGAATTCGAATGTGATCAACGTGGCGAGTCCTAGGACACAGCCCTTCCATCTGCAATAGAGTTGTTTCATTGGTTTTTTTTGCTGCGGGAAAGGTGGGGCGAATGGTCTGTGTTCTTGGCTGCGCGAAATCATGGAAAATCAGGAACGCCATTAAGGTTCGAATGATGACGATTGTAGGGGCGATGAGCAAAATAAAAAAGGCCGGATCGAAAACGATCCGGCCCTGCAAGAGAGGAGTGAATCAGCGCCTATTGAGCAATGATGAATTTACTACCGTCACCAATTGGAATGGACGTGCTTGGAGGGGTTGCCCCGGCGACTGGCGTATAGGTGCCATTGACCGTGGCCGATTCCAAGAGACTTGAGCCACTCCATTCGATGATCAGATTTGCTCCATCGGTAGAAACACCGGTGATTTCTGCATCGCCCCCAGGTACAGGAGGAAGAACCACTGGAGGAGGTTCGAATGGGATTGAACCACCGAGGATTCGAGCGTTGTCGAAGATCCCGGTTGTTTGGTTACCCCGAATCTCACCTTCTTCTGTCGCTGGCCCCACATCATCCGCATAAGAACCGAACCCGAAGGTCAGGTTGTTTGCGAACGGGAAGTCAACTTCCGTGCCAAACACATCATCAAGGAACAGTTTCACCGTTGCGCCGTTCAAGACCATCTTCATTCGATGATTGCCTCGATTGTCAAATGCGCCTCCGTCGAACGCTGGGATGTTGATGCCATTCCCGGTTTCCTCGTTGTCGTCCGCGCCAGGCGAGCGATTGTAGCGCCAACCGAAGTTGCGAGCGTCATGCGTGGTGTGATCGACAAAGAAGACGTAGTTGTCTCCGCTTCTAACCCACATACCGGTTCGGCTCTCTGAACTGACACCAGCAGCCAAGACGAAATCGACCGATGTGCGGTCAATCTCGAAGGTCAATGGTTCGTCGGCCGTGGCTGAATAGCTATCAACAGAGAACAGACCAAGTCCAGGCCAGGCGGGTTGTTCCACTTCAACATGGATAACCACTTGTCCGTCGACAGTTGTCACTGATGAATCTGGATCTGCCTTGGCGATTCCGGATGCATCGAAGGACAGTTGATCCGTCTGCCAAATCGATGAATCGAACGAATCACCAGAGAAGGAATCCGAAACGAATTCTTCAGGCACCGAGATAATGTCGACACTGACGGAACCTTCAATACAGGCATCCGCAGTGGTTGCGATTTCGAATTGAGCATTCCCGAGTCCGACAGGGGCCACAAGGAAGGTCTGCGACCTGTCTCTTATACACATCTCCGAGCCCACGAGACCTCTCTACATCTCGT
>CAJXVR010000333.1 GCA_913061285.1 uncultured Verrucomicrobiota bacterium
CTAGATCGCTCGTCGGCAGCGTCAGATGTGTATAAGAGACAGCATCTAGAGAGATCAGTCGTTTGTTCTTCATCGATTTGCCTTCATCGTTTCAAGGAAGCTAGCTGAGGAGCGATAGGGATGCACGGGTTATTCAGCATTCAAGTCTGAGAGGGGGCGTTGGCAGATGGGCGAATCGGGATCGGTTTGATTGCTGCCGACGATTCATCAAGAATCATCGAACGATGGACTTCCACTTGCGTCCGCAAAGCAAGACAATCACAAAGATTGAATCTTCCGTTTGCCGGGGACTTCATTCTAGCCGATTAACGGCCTACATGGGCGATGACGAAATCAACCAAGGCCTGGCACTCGAAGAACCCCCGCCACATATTGTGCCACTGCCCAGGGGCAATTTCTAATTCCATGGAGCCACCCAGCTCTTGGTAGGCCTTCTTCAATGCGCCCGAGTTGGCATCGAGTGGGACAATCTTGTCCTTGTCGCCGTGGATATGGAAAATAGGAACATCCGCCTGTGCCAACGAGAGTAGTCTTGGAATGGGATTGTGCTGTTCGAGAGTCTGCGCGAGTTCCTCTTCCGTGAGTTCATAGGCCGAATGCGCTTGCTTGACTCCGGGATAGCTCCTGAGATCACAGACGGGATAGATGCCAGCAATGCATCTTATTTTCTCGGGATTCTCGACGGCCCAACAATAGAGCATCAACCCGCCTCGACTGCGAGCTAGAAGACTGGCTTTGGGATCGAAACCGTAGTGGCGAACGAGTTGCTTGTGAAGGGCATTGTAGATGGCTCTTCCAGCCGGACTGCCGTAGGATTCGCCAATGTCGACGCCCGCGATCGCGATCCCTTTGTCGAGCCAACGCTGGATCATCCAACCTTCATCTCGGTCGCTCGGCAAGATGCCTTCAAAGGTTGGGGCATAGAATACCCAGGGAATCGGCCTTCCACTCTGGATGTGCTTTTGAGGGGGGAGAATGACGAAGGCCTTGTGGCCTTGAATTTTAAACGAGGTTCGAGGGGACTTGCTTGGTGGATTCTGAGTGTCCTGCGCTAATCCGAGATTGGATTCGAAGAGTAGGAACAGACTGATCGTAAGCACAAGGAGCTTCATTTATTAGGGGGAATCGTCGTTTGTCCGGCTTATTCTGAGCGTTCTTGGGAGAAAAGCCAACTCCAGGTTTCTCGATTTGCATAGGCTCGAGACCAGCTATCGTGTCCTACTCCTTGATACTCTGTATATTTCGGATTGCCTCCAGCGTTCGTGATCGCTTGGAACAGGCGTCGACTGTACTCTGTCGGTACGACCTTGTCTTGATCCCCATGAAAGATCCAAAGGGCTACTTTCCTAAATTTATCAGCGTCGCCAAGATTCCACCCTCCGCATACGGGGATTGCTGCGGCAAAAACATCTGGGCGAAGCGTGAGAGAGCCGTAGGTTCCAGCCCCTCCCATAGATTGTCCTGTGACGTAGACCTTACGCTTATCGATAGGGTGTTGCTCGATCACTGCATCGAAGGCTTCGAGGGCGACCGGGAGCATCGCCTTGCTTTTTCGGTTTCCTCGACTCGGTCTTCCTTCAGGTCTTAGCCAGTGGCCCGCTTTGGTGGAAGCGGGGGCGAACACATAACAGGGAAATTCCTCTCGAAGGGCATTAGATCCCAACTCTGTTGCTGCCCTGGTATTGCCTCCGCGGCCGTGCAGGGAAAGAACGAGTGGGTAGCGTTTGTCTTCTTCTAGATTGGCTGGTGTCATCAGCCAATAGTCGATCACGAATCCGTCGGCTGCGATGTAATGGTGTTTGACGAAGTGCGGGCTACTTGTCGGAGCTGGCGTTGGTCGCTGGACTGCCTTGCTCGGTTGCGCGTGACTGGTTCCTCCCCAAAGTAGGATGAGAAGCAAGATTGGAATTGATCTGCAATGGGAATTCGAGCTCAAGCACATGGATTATGGAAGAGGGTATCGAGGATGGAGAAAAGGAACAGCGATTTTTTAGCAAACACGGGTCGCCCAGGCGCTCCGTTTGATTCACGCGAATTGAGTTCAGGATTCTATTTTGAGAATTGAACCCAAGCCCGTTGTGGGTTTAGGATTCGGGATCGACCCAATGATAGCGAAATCCGGCATGAAATCTGTACTCAGCACACTCCTTGCAAGCTTGTTCGTCGTTCTTGCAATTTCGTCAAGCCAGGCGGCAGAAAAAGCAAAGGTTGTCTTCATCTCGGGGAAGCCGAGCCATGGCCCGATGTCTCATGAACATCGCGCTGGGAACATGATTCTTGCGAAACGCCTCAACCAATCAGGCTTGGACGTTGAGGCTGTCGTGTTGCCCGACCTTGGTTATCCCAAGGACCCGTCCGTCCTTCAGGATGCGGACACAATTGTGGTTTTCGGTACCGGACATGGGGGGCATTTGCTGAACCCTCAATTGAAGGCTTTCGATGGCTTGATGAAAAAGGGCGTTGGCGTGGTGATGATCCACTGGGCAACCGAGGCAGTGAAAGGTGAACCTGGAGACAAGTTTCTCGAATGGATGGGTGGTTTCTGCGATCTCGATTGGTCGGTGAATCCGCACTGGACACCGAAGTTTAAACGCCAGAACCACGAGATTTGGAACGGGGTGAATCCATTTAGCGTCAATGACGAATGGTACTATCATATGCGATTCTTGGACGATCCAACAGGATTGACCCCCATTCTCACCGATGTTCCAGGGCCTGAGACCCTTAGACGATCCGATGGACCTCGCAGTGGGAATCGACATGTTCGGCGTTCGGTAGCAAATGGAGAAACGCAACATGTGGCATGGGCCTACGAACGACCGGATGGGAAGGGAAGAGGCTTTGGGTTTACTGGCGGTCACGTGCACATGAATTGGCGCCACGACGCTTACCGTAAGATCATGCTTAATGCCATCCTCTGGACTGCAGGAGTGGAGGTTCCGAGAAACGGGGTGCCTTCGTCGACTCCGACTATTGACGAGATGTACTCCAATCTCGACCCTAAGAAAGGATCTCCCGCTCGTCCTCCTGCGAGCGCGATCCCGAAACCTGCGGCAGCGCGTCCTCAAGCTCCAAGTTTTCAGCAACTACGGCAGCAAGCCGTAAGACCACTCGATGCCAAACGATCACTGGACTTACTCGCGCGACGCCTTGACACGGTGGAGGATGTTTCCGTTCAGTTGGCGCTCTTGGAAGGGATGTTGAGTGGATTGCAAGGCAGCCGAAACGTCTCTCCGCCCAGCAATTGGGGCGTCACGAAAGCGCGATTAGCTGCAAGTCGAAGTCGGAAGGTTCAACAACTGGCTCAGGAATTGAGCCAAGTTTTTGGTGACCAGGCGGCGATTGAAGCGGCTCTTGCCAAGTTAGGGGATGTCTCAGTGAAGAGCGCTGAGCGTCGTAGCGCCCTAAAATCTTTGGTGACCCTTCGAGCTCCGGAGCTCAAAGAGCGGCTAGAACGCTTGCTGAATGATGAGGTGCTGCAATTGGAGGCCATCCGGGCTTATGGCGCGATGGCAGACTCGCGGGCTCCAAAACTAATCTTGGACCGTTATGCTCGACTCGATTTCCAGGGGAAACGGGCTGCTGTTGAGACCTTGTCATCTCGAAAGGAATACGCGGATGCATTGGTTCTTGCGCTGAAGGGCAAGACGGTCCCTCGGAGCGATATTCCCACCTATATCGCGCGGTCCCTTTCGGAACTGCTGGGTGAGCGCTTCACGTCTGTATTCGGTGATGTCCAGGCATTGGCGGAAGATAAGGAACAGCTCATCGACAAGTACCGGGATCTATTGACGGATAAGCACATGGCGAAGGCAGATGCTCGCAAGGGAAGGGAGACCTTCGAACTCGTTTGTGCCGCCTGCCACCAACTCTATGGGCATGGCGGAAAGATTGGGCCCGATCTTACGGGGTCTAACCGAGGCGATCTTGACTACATACTGCTGAACATGATCGATCCCAGCGCCGACGTTCCCGATGCCTACAAGCAACTCACCGTCAATACCAAGGACGGCCGAGTCTTGGTTGGAACCTTGGCAGCTGAAGACGGGCAACGACTCGAGTTGAATACGGTGGGGCAAAAAATCACGGTGTTGAAGCGCGATATTGAATCGCGTTCGATGTCTCCCCTGTCAATGATGCCCGAAGGTCTTCTGCCGGCCTTGCCAGAGAGCCAGGTGAGAGACCTGGTCAAATACCTTCAAACGACCCATCAGGTAGAATTACCGAACTGATCGGGCGTACGCCCTGCGAGGTAATCCTCAGACAATAGGAATTCAACGAAGACGCTTTGCAATATTGATCCCAGACTCAGATTTCTCATGAAGACAGTTTCTCTCCTAATTATTGCCCTAGTCACTGGCTCGACGACTGCCTCAGCCGCCGTGCTAGGCGAGCAACACCGAACGAGTGATGCGCCGTTTCTCACCCCGCGTGAGGCGGTTGCTAAAATGGCGATTCCAGAGGGATTCGACGTGAGTATTTTTGCTGCTGAACCCACCATCGGTGAACCGATCGCGTTTACATTCGATGACCGAGGGCGGATCTGGGTGGTTGAGAACTACAATTATATCAATCGCCGTTCGCACACCGATGAGAAAGTCACTCGGATTCAGATCTTGGAAGATACCGATAGCGATGGGGTGTTCGATACCAAGAAAACGTTTACCGACGATCTTACCTTTAGTTCGGGGATCGCCGTGGGTTTTGGTGGGGTTTTTGTGGGGGCGCCTCCTAATTTCACGTTCATTCCTGACGCCGACGGCGATGACAAACCGGATGGTCCCCCGGAAATCTTGCTTGACGGTTGGGGGACAAACGATCGTCACGAAACTCTCAACAGCTTTATTTGGGGGCCAGACGGTTGGCTCTACGGATGCCATGGGGTGTTTACAGAATCCCATGTGGGCAAACCAGGGACAGCGATGGCTGACCGGACCTTTATTGACGCTGGTATTTGGCGGTGGCATCCGACGAAGAAAACGTTCGAAATCTTTGCTCGAGGGCTATCGAATCCCTGGGGGTTTGACTTTAATGACCAGGGCCAGGGCTTCGCGACCTGTTGCGTGATTCCTCACCTGTTTCACGTGGTCCAGGGAGGGGTTTATCATAAGCAGAGCAAGCCTCATTTGAATCCGTATATCTACGACTACATTCCAACGATTCGTGATCATAAGCATCTCTCTGCTCATGGAGGGGCTCGATTCTACCTGGGGGATGCGTTCCCGGCGAAGTATCGGGATCAACTCTTCATGTGCAACATTCACCAGCATCAACTTCTGACAGATGTGATGACGCCCAAAGGTTCGAGTTATGTGGGTAGCCATGGGGAGGATTTCATGAGTATGAATGATCTTGCCTGGGTGGGCTTCAGTCTCGAAACCGGGCCTGAAGGTGCCGTCTATATCCTCGATTGGCATGATACGGATGTCTGCGGCAACGCAATCAACTTTCCCAATAGTGGTCGGATATACCGTGTGATGACTAAGGGAGCAAAACCCATCAAGCGGCCAAACATTCGCTCGCTCACGGATGTCCAACTCGTCGCCCTCCAAAATCACCCGAACGACTGGTACGTCCGTCAGGCTCGGCTTCACCTGCAAATGCGCGCCGCCTCAGGAAGTCTGAACCGAACTCGTGTCACCGCTGGCCTTGAGAAACTGTTGTCAACGGCCAAGAGTTCAGGAAAACGTCTCCGGGCCATGTGGGCGCTTCAAGTGATCGGTGCCCTGAGTGAGGAGCGACTGCACCAGCTCCTGAGCCATGACGATGAGTATATTCGCGCCTTTTCGGTTCAGTTCCTTAGTGAAGAGAAAGCGTCGCAAACGTCGCAGAATCGATTCGTAGCCCTGGCAGAGAGCGATGAATCCTCCGTTGTGCGCCTCTACCTCGCATCCGCGCTTCAGCGTTTGTCGCCTGAGGAGCGCTGGCCGATACTGGCGAAGCTTTCGCAACATGCCGAAGACAATGATGACAATAACATTCCCAGAATGCTCTGGTATGCAATGGAACCGATGGTGCCAGCTCAGCCCGAGCAGGCCTTGGACATCGTTGTAAATGGCAATATGCCAAAACTTCAACAACTGACGGCGCGCCGCATGGTCAGCGGCGATCTGCCGGCTCAACCCCAACGAGGTCGAAAAGTCTACCCCGGACGGGGGGCGGCAAAATGGCAACGGCAAATCCAAGGAATTGCGCCTGGCTTTGAAGCTTGGGATGTGGGATTGCTTGGGGTGGTGATGCACCGAGAGTTTCGCAATCAGACGGCCTTTCAGACTCATCCCCTCAGTCGCGAGAAACCTAGCATTTTGAAGCAGCATGTCGAGGTGCCGAAAGGAAAGACTACGACCTTAAAGCTTCGGGTCAGCCATCATCAGCATGGTGATTGGCAACTCCGGGTCCTTGCTAATGACAAGGTCATAGCGGAGCAGATTGTCGGTCCTAAGACCGTCTCGAAGGATGAGTGGCTTAATGTTGCCGTTGATCTTAGCCGCTTCGCGGGCGAACATATTGATCTCACGCTCGAGAATCGAGCCAACAACTGGGCTAATGAGTGGGGTTACTGGGGAGGCGCTCGAATCGTGAGCGAGTAGGATGACTCGTCTCAGATGAGCTGCAAATATTCTCTATGAAGTCTCTCATTGGGTCGCTGTGTCTCGTGTTGTTCACTGCCCAGGCCGTCGGTGCAGAGCGCGACCGACCGAATATACTCTTCTGTATATCTGACGACCAGTCGTATGCCCATACCGGTGCCAATGGCGATCCGATCGTTGAGACGCCAGCCTTTGATCGCGTCGCTCGGGAGGGGTTGCGCTTTGTGCGTGCCTTTTGCGATGCCCCGACCTGTGGGCCTTCACGGAGTGCGATCCTAACGGGACAGGCGATTTGGCGACTGGAAGAGGCTGGGAACATTCACAGCACCTTGCCGGCGAAATTCGCCACCTACACAGAACTCCTGCAGGACGCGGGCTACGCTACGGGATACACCGGTAAGGGCTGGAGCCCAGGACGCCTCGAGCCAGGGGGGCGTTCCTCCAATCCCGCGGGGGTGCCGTTTCAACAGCGTCGAATGAAAACACCGTTCAGGGCAATGCGAGACACCGACTATGCTGGGAACTTTCAAGCGTTTCTTTCGGTGGTGAAGATCGATCAGCCGTTTTGTTTTTGGCTGGGAACAAGTGAACCCCATCGAGGCTTTGAATTGGGGGCTGGCGTAAGGACGGGAAAGAATCCGGCAAGGGTGAGTGTTCCGCCAATCTTTCCCGACCATCAGATTGTGCGTAGTGACATTCTCGACTACTTGGTCGAGGTTGAGACCTTTGATCAGCAAGTCGCGCGTGCTCTCGAGATTCTTGAAGAGCGGGGGCAACTCGACAACACGCTCGTGGTCATTACCAGTGACCATGGCATGCCATTCCCACGGGCAAAGGCAAGTCTCTACGATGCTGGTACGCGGGTTCCCTTGGCAATTCGGTGGCCGGATGGGATTCGTGGGCCAGGGCGAGACGTAGAGGCTTTCGTGAATCTCAGTGATCTGGCTCCAACATTCTTGGAAGCAGCCGGACTCGTTCCGCCTTCGATGATGACCGCGCACAGTTTGATGGATGTTTTTACGGGACAGATGGCCCGAGATCGCGAGGCCGCTTTCATCGCCATGGAACGACACGATGGATGTCGAGACGGAGGGAAGGGTTATCCCTGTCGTGCCATCCGAACTGAGGATTATCTCTACATCCATAACTTTGAACCCTCCCGTTGGCCCTCAGGGTCGCCTGATGCCTCAGTCTGTGCCCGCTCCATTCCTTATGGTGAAATCGATAGTTCGCCTACGAAGACGTTCATGATGGAGCATCGCAATGAACATGGAGTGGCTCACCTTGCCGAACTTGCTTTTGGGATGCGACCCGCCGAGGAACTCTATGAGCTCAAGACGGATCCTCATCAAATGATCAATCTCGCTGGAAACCGCTCCTACTTGAAGGTCCTAGAAAAGCACCGTGAGCAGCTCTTTGAATACCTGGAGAAGACTGCTGATCCACGCGTGACAGGGGGCGATGTGGCGTGGGATTATTATCCATATTATGGGCGGATTAGTACGAAAGGCTGGGCAGTCGACCCGAAACCTGAGTATGACCCTACGAAGTAAGCTGGATTGATTCGGTCAGGCCGAAGAGAATACCAGAGAGGATTGTTGTTGGGATGTGGGGTGCTGTGGCGAAATCGATGGAGATGATGAGGCGCTTTCGTGTGCCAAAGCAGTTCGATTCAGCGCGTGGAAGATCGAAAACCTTGAGTGGTCCTCTGTCAGGAAAAATCGCAAAATGATGAATATAAAAACGGTCTCGTTGACCCTGCTCCTAGTGACTCTTTCAGTCTGTCTGACGCAGGCGGTAGATGAGTCATCGACTGAGAGTTCATTAAGACCCAATATCGTGTTCTTCATTGCAGACGATGTTTCGCAAGAAGATTTCGGCTGCTATGGACATCCGACGATCAAGACGCCTCATACCGACGCTTTGGCCGCACGCGGGCTACGTTTTGATAACGCCTATCTAACCACGAGTAGCTGTAGCCCAAGTCGATGCAGCATCATTACTGGTCGTTACCCCCATAATACTGGGGCTCCGGAACTTCATGTCAAACTGCCGACCTCCCAGATTCGTTTTCCAGAGCTCTTGAGACGGGCTGGATACTATACGGTGCTTTCGGGGAAGAATCATATGTTTGGAAATCAAGATCGGGCCTTCGACAGCTGTCTCTTATACACATCTCCGAGCCCACGAGACCTC
>CAJXVR010000334.1 GCA_913061285.1 uncultured Verrucomicrobiota bacterium
GCAGCGTCAGATGTGTATAAGAGACAGCAAGACTGCGATCCGGGTGAAGAGGGACGATGGCCGCCCGTCCGCGCTTCAAGACAGTGAACGCCTCTTCCTCTGAGTCAAGCCGAAGGCCCGCTTTGCGTTGCCTTTGATCAGGACCATGGCATTGAAAGCATCGGTCAGAGAGGATCGGTCGAATATCTCGATTGAAAGATATTTCTGAGGCAGCTCGCAGCTCAGCCGCCATCAGCATCCCCACCAGGACTATCAGACCACTTCGCCGCACTAAAGTGCCCCCTAAAGCTCCCGAACTCATTTCATTCCCACTCAATCATACCAAAAGGTCGATCTTGGACCCACTGAGTATCGCACATCCATCTCTGGCGTCGCTACCTTAACTTGCCCTCGGTGTAAGGACTCCACTCCAGCCAAGGTCATCCCCGAGGTCAGCAAGGTTCGTTCAATGGGATAAGGCACCTTTCCGGTCAGCACCATGTCCTCAATATGACGCACGAGTGGGTGGAAGAAATCCGCCGTCGTAGAGCCATGGGTCGGCATCGGCAAATACATCTGACAGGAGACCACTTCACCCGTATCAGCACGCAGCCCGGCATAGTTGAAATCTCGTATCCCGGTTAGAAACATGGTTGTTCGAAAGCCATCAAGATGTTCGATGAAATAAGCGGTCGTGTCAGGAAAGGTTTTTCGCGCCCACTCAACCGAAATGCGATCCGTATAGTAGCCTCCTTCAACGGGCAGATTGTGGCTACGGGTCAAGGCAGCCACCATCAGCTGCCGCGTTGTTTCCCGTTTTGGTTCGGCCAAGACCTGCCACATCTTGTCTCCCTTGAGAGCGTGTACACTTTTGATTCCCACCTCGCCGCCACGACGTCGTTCTGACATGCATTGGGCCGTTTCCAAGGCATGAATATCGTAGCTATCCACGCCTCCATAAGCGACGCACACGCTTTCACTCAGCGGGACATTGTGAGGCATGTCAATCGCCGGCAATCGACGCGTCACCGGCAGGGAGGAGCCCGCAAAGAAAGGAAACCCGAGCCGCTTCGAATCAGCAACCATCTCCGCGCATTCTTTCCAGTTCGTCGACAAATGCTTATCATTGAAGACTGGGACAGATCGCCCCGATTGTTCAAACACTCGAACCACTTCTTTGAACCATTGGTAACGCGGATAGAGGTGCTGCCCTTTCTCGTTTCTGGGGTATTTCCCGTGTTCGGCGATAATGACGACACCATCCACGGCCAATCTCCCGGTGCCAAGGGTCAGCGCCTCTTCAATACTAGCACACAATCTCAGGTCGTGCCGCTTCACCCGACCTCGAGCAAGATCTCGTTCCGGAAACTGATCGATATAAACGGAAGCAACATCCACTCGCGGCATCACCCACTTCCCTCTCCATCCATACCCGAGCGTCAAGCGATCAAGAAAATGCTGGGCATGGGAATGAGTTCGGACTTCGGTACCCAGAAACGCCACCGTCTTCTTCTTCTCCCCAGGCGAGCGAGCCAAGGATGTCATCGGTAGGAGCATGGCGCCTCCCGTCAAAGAGGCACAACGCGAAATAAATTCTCTCCGTGAAGCATTCATAGTCATTGAGCAATGTAAGATCTTCTGAATTCCTAATTATTGGACGACCAGCTTGATTTGTAGCGTAATTAGGTCGTTTACAAAGTGCATTCCCAAGTTACTGAAGAAGCGACCTGATCCGTAGATCACTCCCCATTGAGTTCGATCAAAATCAAAGTGAGCCTGGCAAATCCATTCCCCGTCCCCGCCTCGCCCTGCGGCGGCTTCAAACTCGATTGATTTCCGCACACCCCGCATCGTAAGAAAGGCTTTGATTCTTAGATTTGCAGATCCCACTGGGGCTCCAGGAATGGATTCCCCATCGCTCCACTCAATTTTCGCTTGCGGAAATCGTTCCACATCAAAGAAGTCGTCACTCTTCAAGTGCTCATCAAGCACCTTACGTAGATTCGGATCCTCGATATTCTGATCACTGATCGAGTTCATATCGATCACCAAGGATCCGGATCGCGGTAGCCCCGATTGAAAAACGATTGTACCCTTATCAACCCCCAAAGTCCCCCAATGGCGCGTGCCCAAGTTTCGCCCCGTCCATTCAATCGAACTCTGACTTGCGTCAAGCGCCCTCTCCCCTTCGAAATCAGGCGAGAGCGTTCGCGTGTCTGAGAGTGTTTCATTCAACGGCCCTTCCGTTTCACGCCAGGCTGCAAGACCATCACGATAGTCACAGATATTGGCATATCCCGCACGAAGCATCTTCTCGACCGCAAACCGCGATTCATGACTGTCGGCACCAGCACCATAGACGCATATCGGAGTCGCCAAATCAGGCGCACGCTCTCGCAAGCGTTCAATGAAGGCAATCTCGAAGACACAGTTGTTCTCCGCACCACCGATATGCACCCGTTCAAATTCAGACGCCAGCCTTACGTCGAGCAGCAAACCGGCGGAGTCAGCAAGCCAGCCACGAGTCTCCTCTGTAGTCAATATCCTTGGCGCGCTCATCAATTCTTTCCCCTGAGTATTTTTCTAGCGGACTTCATTCTTCGTTCCCTCAAGTTGGTTGAGGGCCCGATTTATCACCCGCACGGTGTATTTGCCGCCTGAATACAGTTCCTGCTTTGGCACGAGCGCGGCACGCATCGCGCTCAGAACAGGTCGGGCCTGCTCATCAATCTCATCTAAAACAATCGCCGCATGCAATCGCTCCCACTGTTCACCGTCTTTCAAAACCGAACTCAACACAGGCAGGGCTGGCCCGGGATGCCCCAATCGACACATCGCATGAGCAGCCGCAGTTCGAACCACTGCGGAAGAATCCGCCAGCGCCTTCCGAATCACGCCTTGAGCGGATCGAGCGGGCGCTCCTATATTTGCGATTCCGACAGCGCCCCAATAACGAACCGCGGCATCCGAATCCTCAAGCGCCGCCATTAGCTTGGGCAATCCGTCAAGCCCTTCCGAAGCCAAGGCAGCAACCTCGGCAATTCTCTCGGACAATCGATCGTCATTCGCCTGTCGAAGAATCCCGTAGCGATGGCCGATTTCCTTTTCTCGAGCAACCAGGAGTGGTTCCGCAATCAAACCGAGATCCCGCGTCTCCTTGACCCAAGCCAAATGAACGGCGCGCATCGCTTCTAAACGAGAGGCAAAGGCAGGGTCGCCAGCCAGATTATTTAGCTCATGCGGATCTATTTCTGTATCGTAAAGCTCCTCGACTGGCTTACTCGGAGCAAAAAAAGCCCTTGCTTTCTCTCGGAGCGTTCCGGATTCGAAGCGGCTCCTCAGGTCGGTCATCGTCGCGCCTTTCTCCGGTGTGTTCATATACTGATAATAGGTCTTCAGTGGCTCGTAATTTCGGAGGTACTTGAAGCGCTTGTCTCGGACCATGCGAATTATGTCATAGCGTTCATCCATGCGATCACGGGCCCCGTAAACGTACTCTCTGGGCTCAGGGAGGTTATCTCCCAAGAACGCCTGGCCTTGAACGTGACCAGGAATGCTTAGGCCGGCGAGATTGAGTACCGTGGGACCAAAATCAATCGAACTGACCAGACGGTCATTCCGCTGATTTGGCACCCCTTGATCGGGAGCACGAAGCGCCTCCGGAATGCGGACGATCAAGGGAATGTGGGTCCCAGAATCGTAAAGCCAACGTTTCGCCCTGGGAAGTCCGACACCATGGTCGGACCAGAAAAAGATGATGGTGTTTTCATACAAGCCATCGTCTTTTAACTGCTGAATCAGCTCTCCTGCCCAAGCGTCCATCGCAGTGATCAACTCATAGTTTCGTTTCCAATCCTCTCGAGCCGCTGGCGTCTCCGGATAATAAGGGGGAAAGGTGGAAAGCTTGGCTGGATCCTGCCGCTGATCCGAGTTCAGATCCTCCGTCACATTCCGATACTTGCCTTCATTCGCAATACCACTCTCATGACAGCCCCCAAAATTGAAGACCGCGAAAAAAGGTTGATCGGGATCTTTCCGATTCCGCCAATGAGCCCGGGCGTTCGATTGGTCCCAGGTATTTTTCGGGGGCTCGAATTGATAATCAGTCTTGGAATTGTTCGAGCAATAATAGCCCGCTTCCCGAAGTGCCACTGTGAAGGGTTGAATGAACGGTGGGAGCGAGGCACGGGAGCGCATGTGCTGGGTCCCCAAGGTGGTCTGGTACATCCCCGTGATGATTCCGCTCCGGCACGGAGCGCAAACGCCAGCCGTCGTAAAGGTCCGCGTATAGCGGACTCCTTGGCTTGCGAGCGAATCTAGGTTTGGGGTGATGGCATGGGGATCACCAAAACAGGCAAGGTGCGGACTGATGTCTTCCGCCGAAAGCCAAACGATATTCGGTCTTTCAGCGGCTGCCAAGCCCACGGAAAGACAAGCACCGAAGATCGCAAAAAAAGTTCGTAGTGTGGTGGGCATCACAGGATCCTATGCCCGCACAGCACCATTTCAAGTCTCTAACGAGGCATCCCTCGGCAGATTTGCCAGGCTCTGCCGAGGGAAAGCTTCACGATTCTTTACAGCTCAACGGTTTTTCCGGTCCGAAACGACTCATCCGCGGCGGCAACGATACGCATCGAATTGATCGCATCCGCCATATGGTCGCTGAGATCGATGTCTTCCTGAATCGCCTTGAGAAGATAGGCCTGTTCCCGGAAACAAAGCGCGTCATGATCAGGCTCATCTTCCATATCGATCCAATCATCGGCTTTGACAAACTTCTGATTAGCATCCAGCTCGCTATGGTGGACCCGCAACGATTCCGTCTTCGTGTGGGAATCGACGTCAGCCGAAGCACCGGATCCTCCCGCCTTCTTCGCTTCAATCGTGACGCAGCCTTTAGGCCCAACAACGTCTTTAACAAAAAAGGCCGTCTCACTCATCATTGGTCCCCAACCCGCTTCATACCAACCGACTGATCCGTCTTCAAACGTCACCTGGAGATGGCCATAGTTGATTTTTCCTTCCGGCAATTCCTCCGTCAGGCGCGCCCCAAGGCCCGAGACCCGGACCGGTTTGGAACGCGTCATTTGACACATCACGTCGACATAATGAACACCGCAATCGACAATCGGCGAAATGGACGACATCAACGCCTTGTGCGTCCCCCACATATCTCCCGAAGACTGTTGATTCAGGTTCATGCGCATGACCAACGGTTTCCCAAGGGTTTGAGCCACTTCGATAAATTTGGCCCAACTAGGATGATGCCGAAGAATGTAACCGATCACGAGCTTGCGATTCAGTTCCTTGGCCTTCGCCACGATTGTCTCTGCCTCTGCCACGGTTTCAGCCAAAGGCTTCTCGATAAAGACGTCAGCCCCCGACTCAAAAGCAGCAAGGGCGTAAGGCGCGTGGGTATCGGGATAGGTCGAGATGCTCACCACATCGGGTTTCGTTTCCGCTAGCGCTGTCTCGAAATCGCCAAACTCAGCATACGAGCCACCCAATTCCTGATTTAGTTTCCCCCGAGATTCAGGAGAACGCGTTACGATCCCAACGATATCGAATTCAGGAATCTGGTGATAAGCCAGCGCGTGAGAACGCCCCATATGCCCGGCACCTACACACAACACTTTCAGTTTCTCGCTCATAATTGACACTTATTCTAGATTCCTCTTAACAATGAGGGCCAGCGAATAGACGCTTTTTTTGCATCCCTCGCGCACCGATCTCGATCGAGACGGGTCGATTTAGCTGTGCGTTCCACCAAGAATTGACGCCCCATCTTTTAGAGCCTCCAAATAGGCTTGTTTCATCATCACGCCCCCAGGCCGTTCAGCAATCCCATCCAAGAGATCCAATGAAACTCGCCCTGTCTTTGATTCCGCATAGCGGGCCCAAAATGGATAGTGCACAATGTCGCCAATGACAAAATCAGCGGAATCCCGCTGACGAGCAGAAACACGATTCAGCTTCCAACTGATGAAGGCATGCCGAGCGATTTCGAGTGTCTCAGTTTCTGACAGCGGATAGCGAAACCCCCTCAAATCCGCACAATCCCCAATTGCGGGAATTCCGGACGCTACTTGTTGTGCCTGTCTCGCAAATCCGTTGACCAAGACAAAGCCCACCGACTGATCTTCTGTATCCGACAACAGCACCTGGCAACAAGGCAGGTAAACCAGCTCGAGTCGCGATCGGAACGCCTTTCGGGAAATTAGCCGGCGCCAAGAAATCAGCGAACCGCGAGCCATACGCTCGAGCATCTCATGGGCACGCTCGCGATCGCAGGCTGGCGCTGCCCATTGAACCGCCATTAGCACCTATCGAGCCGCACGTCGGCCCAACCAAACAGAGAACCCACCCACGAGTAGTAAAATCGTCCCCGCCAGAGCATTCACGATCTTGCCTTCGGAAGTCTGGGGCCAGAGAAGCCCCAACCAGACCAACAAGCCAAACCCAGCAAAAAACCACCCCAGCATTCGAAAGATTAATCCATCGCGGATTTCTTGGGGGTCCTTTGTTTCAGTCTCAGGCATAACTCAGAAAATCAAGTAGATCAGCAGGTATGGGACGATAAGAACGCAAACCCAGATTCGCAGATCCGCCCACTTCGATTGAGTCTTGCAGCCACGAAAAACACTCTCTCGACTAAGAAAAAGGGTCCATAGCGCCCCAAGCAGAAGAAACAGACACACACTGATCCGCCACATTGACGGCGGCAGCTGATCCATGAAGCCATGCAAAGGATCCAAGAACGGCTTCAGAATCCGCACCAACACTGATTCAATCGTATTCGTTAAAGATTCCATCACTCGTTCTCTGGGGTATCAAGCCGAGCTCGTAAGACAGCTTGGGATGCCGGATCATCTACAATCGAGCCCCAAACAAGCCCTTTCGTTTGTGTTTCGCTGGGTGGTGCCGTGAAAGCACTGACGAGCGAAGTCACAATCAGTGAATAGACGAAAGTCCAAAATGCGATAAATAAGAAGGGATCGTCCGAAGGAAAGAGTTTGTCACCCACCAAATTCAGGCACATTGACAAGAGCACGCCCGTGGTCAAGCCGATGATCGCACCGGTCGAATTCGTCCGCCGCCAAAAGACACCCAAGACAAGCAGCGCCAGCGTTGGCCCCTGGAAAAGGGAGAACATCGTTTGCATCGCTGAGTAGATAGTTTCGAACTGATTGATCGCCGGAGCGATGATACCCCCAGCGACAATCAAGACCACCGTGAGAATCCGCCCCAAAACCAGGCACTGCCGATCCGAAGGCGCGGTTCCCTTTAGCCAGGTGCTAATCGGGCGATACCCATCTGAGATAATGATCGTCGTTGATGAATTGAGGTAGGAATCCACACTCGACATCAAGGCGGCGAAGAAAGCAGCAAACACCAAGCCCATTAAGCCCGGAGGCAACAAATCAGCCACCAAGCGCGGCACCGCACGATCTGGATCCTCGAGACTTGGGTGCAAAGCCAAAGCAGTCAATCCAGGAAGAATAATCAACACAGGAACGAGCAATTTCAGGAAAGCAGCAAAGAGCATGGAAGCCTTGGCGTGCCACTCACTACGAGCCCCTAGCACCCGTTGAATAACCGCTTGATTGCTCGAGAAATAAGCCGTTGAGAGAACGATGCCCAAACCAAACAAGATTCCCGACCAAGGATACGGAGAGGTGGTGCTGTTAGGCAACAGGAGCTTAAAGTGATCAGCGAATTCCGGTCCTCTCTCAGTCACGGTCGCTACCAATTGATTCCAGCCACCGATCTTCCAGTAACTGAGTAGCAACAAAGCCCCTGCTCCGACAAACATGATCACCGTCTGAATCACATCCGTTAAGACCACTGCGGTCAAACCGCCGAGAACGGTATACACACCAACAATCGCGACGGTTAGCCAGATTCCCCAAAATGTCGGCAGCCCAAGGATTTCATTCAGGAAAACAGCCGAACTCCAAAGCATCACGGCCAACATACTCACTAAAAAACCCAACCAGATCACCGCCTGGAGCTCACGCACGATCATCCCGTAGCGTCGTCCCAAGAATTCGGGAAGGGTGCAAACCCCGCTTCGCCAATAAAACGGAACAAACACGAATGCCACGATGATCATCGCCGGAACCGAGCCCAACCAGTCAAAATTCGCCTGTGCAAGACCGTACTTATAGGCCGACCCAGCACCCGCGACCATGTCGATCGCACCGATATCAGAAACCACCACCGACATCCCAATCGCCCAGAATGGAAGTGATTTGCCGGCAAGGAAAAAATCTCCGGACGTCTTAACGTAGCGGCTGAAGAAAACCCCCATGACCAAGACTGCGACGAGATAGAAGACGATAATCGCCTGATCGATCGCCGTAAGCACGCTTGCATCCGCGGAGAACATGGTCAGAGTAGTAACGAAGCTCGTCAAAGGACGTCAAGCATTGAGCGTCTTTGAACCGAGTCTTTCGTCCTAGCTTGGTGGAATCCAACAGAATTCATTTCTTCCCCGGTCGTAGATCAACGACTTTGCGTTCCGCGCGAACGTCATTGTCAATCAAAGTCACCTGCCCCACCTTTTCTTCGATCTGAATCCCCACCGACTGAGTTCGGCCTCCACTCGCCCTTGTGTCACGAATCGTGTTCTTCGAGAACTCCAAGTCATTCACCACACCCCGAATCCGTATCCCAGCCCCTTCCCCGGAGGTTGCATTGTTCTCAATCACATTCTCAACCAGGCGATTGCGATGCCCAGCCATACCGCTGTCTCTTATACACATCTCCGAGCCCACGAGACCTCTCTACATCTCGT
>CAJXVR010000335.1 GCA_913061285.1 uncultured Verrucomicrobiota bacterium
ATTCCGTTTTTCCAACTGCGTCCTGGAGGATTTCTTCAACTTTAACATGGGGCACCATTTCTCCGCCGATCTTGCTGAAACGGCTTAGACGATCGGTGATCTTGAGAAATCCGTCTTCGTCTAACTTGGCAACGTCGCCGGTGTTATACCATCCGTCTTGAAGAACTTCTGCGGTTTTCTCAGGACGGCCTAGATATCCTTTCATCACGTTGGGACCCTTTACCAAGAGAAGCCCGGGGGTGTCGCTGGGGAGGATTTCTCCGCTATCGATATCGACGATTCTAACGCTCATTCCAGGTAACGGATGCCCGATGCTCCCACGCTTGGCTCCGACTTGATAGATGCCGGCATCTCGATGGTCCTGTGTGTTGACCGAGACGCCCGGGGCGCATTCGGTGCAACCAAACGCTTCGAGCGGGCGAATGCCGAACCGTTCCTCGAAGGCGTTGGCAACTCGATCCGAAAGCTTCTCGGCCCCGACCATCGTGAATTGGATGCTGCCGAATTGTTCCGGAGTGCATCCTCGCATGTAGATCTGTAGGAAGGTTGGCGTCGCCAGGAGAAAGCTGATCCGGTATTTACTCACGAGTTCGCCGATGGCCCGAGCATCCAAAGGATTGGGATAGTAGGCGACTCGAACGCCACTGATGGCCGGCAATACCATGGTTCCGGTGAAGCCGAAGGAATGAAAGAATGGGAGGACCCCAAGGAACCCATCCTCTTTGGAAAGGGTGAATGTTTGGGTGAGCTGATCGACATTTGAGGTGACGTTGTAGTGCGTCAGCTCGACGCCCTTGGGATCCCCTGTGCTCCCACTACTGAAGATGATTGTGGCCACGTCATCGACCGTGAGATCTTTGTCGCCCCCGAGTGCTCTTCGGATGCGAGATTTGGGATAGAGAAATCCAATCAGAAATGCCGAGAGCTTCTCGCCAAAACCAGGGTTCGTTGCTACGTCCTCTAGATTGACTGTCGGCGTTTTGAGTTCCAGCTTGAGGTGTTGTATGAACAGTTCCGAAGTGATGATATTTTTGATGCCGCACTGCCGGATGCACGATTCGATGCCGTCAACAGAGAGGGTGTAATTCAGATTGACGGGTGTTTTTCCGAGGAGCCAAGCGGCGTAGTTGACAAGGAATCCAGCTGCGGAAGGGGGGAGCAAGATGCCGACCTGTTCTTGGTCTTTCCAATGGGACTTCAGTCGCTTGGCGAGAAAGATTGACTTCAAGAGAGCGGATCCAAAGCTCATTGACTCGGTTTTCATATCCGACAGCAAGGGCCGCAAGGGATGCCACCGAGCAGACCGAACGAATGCCGCTGGAATCGATTTCATGCGAGTCTTTCGGGCTGACCAGGCTTCGGTGTTCAGCTCTTGTACCGCCCTGCGGATTTCCTTAGGAGATGAAGTTGATGGCATTTGGGGGCCGTAGCTGACCGTTACTGGGTAGGGAATCGACTGTGGCATCTTCCAAATGAAGCGCTCGCGTTCGAAACTGAAAATGCTTCCCCAGAGTCCATCGAGGTTTACGGGGATGATTGGGGCTTCTATCCCCTTCATGATTCGGTCGATGCCTCGCTTGAAGGGGAGGAGTTGGCCTGTTCGAGTGATCTGTCCTTCTGCAAAAATGCAAACTACTTCTCCATTTATGATCGCTTCTGAAGCCGATTTTAAAGATTTTAGCAGTTCCTTGGGCCGGCTTTGTGATGCGATTGGAATGACCTTGAACATCCGAGCGATGGGCTTCAAATACCATTTGTCGTAGAGCCCTTGATACATGATGAACCGGATCGGGCGATCCATTGAAGATTGAAGGAGAAGGACGTCGACGAACGAGAGGTGGTTTGACACGAGAAGAGCGCCGCCTCGGGAAGGGATGTTTGATCGTCCGATGATCTTAATTCGATAGATGGAGTGAGTCATCCAAAGGAGGCAGAAGCGAATGAAAGAATCCGGGAGTAGGTAGAGGACGTAGATGCTTCCAATAAATGTGGTAGCGGCGCAAGTCATGAAGATTTGAAGATCTGTGAGGCCTAGGAGCGTCTTATAGGCATAGTAAACTAGCGAAGCGGCCAGGACTCCGGTGAAAGCGGTGATTGCGCTGACCGCGAGCACCGCGCCTTTCTCCTTCGGATCCGGGCGTCTTTGGATCATCGCTGCGAGTGGTACTTCGTAAATACCGCCAGCGATTCCCAGCCCGATCAAAGAAAGCAGGACCCATTGGAAACTGGCATCTGGGGTGGCAATAGCGATGCACGAAGCGGTCAATCCGAGCGCGCCCAAGGGCACAAGGCCATATTCAATCTTTCCTTCAGAGAGGTAGCCAGCGAGACAGCTTCCCGCGCCAATACCAATTGCGAGGGCAGCCATCAGATAGCCGACTTGGGTGTCTGAAAGACCGAGTTCTGATTTTCCGTAGAAGAGTAAACCTAGTTGAAGAAGCGCTCCGAGGAACCAGAAATAGGCACTTCCGAGAATTGCTAGAAACAAGGTTCGATCCTTTCGGATCGATTGGACTTGTCGCCAGAGATCTGGGATGAAATTGATCGAAACGACCTGTTGGGGGTTGGCTGGAGGAGTCTTTTGAATGCCAAGACTTGCGGTGAGGCCAATGATTGCGAGAACGACGAGCACGCATCCTGGTATCCACAATCTGTTCCCGACGGTGTCGGTTAGGATGCCCGCCACGATGGTGCCGAGAATGATGGCGACGAAGGTGCCGAGATTGAGGAAGCCATTGCCCCATGACAGGCGTGGCTCCGGGAGCGTTTCCGGGAGAAGTCCATACTTGGATGGTCCGAAAAAGGCGCTCTGAGTACTCATGAGGAAAACAACGACGATGAGAAGCGTGGTATTCGACATGATGAGACCGAGGAGCGCGAGCGACATAATAGCGACCTCAGCGACCTTAGTGCCGATGGCTATAGATCGCTTGCTGTAGCGATCAGCAAGTGTGCCTCCAAGCATGGAGAATAAGATGAAGGGGAGGGCGAACACGGCTCCGATCAACGGTGCTAGCTGATCCTTCTCTTCTTGAGGCATCGTTCCCATGACTAAGAACATGACGACGAACTTGAAGGCATTGTCGCTAAACGCGCCTTGGAATTGGGTGAGCCAAAGACTCCAAAAACCCTTCTTCCATGGTGTTTTATCGGAGGCGGCGGGCATAATGCTAGAGTCGGTGTCCGTCGTTTCGTTGTTCATTGTCATTCTCGTGCTCGATTGTCCTAGATGTGACTGCCCTCACGGGCGCATGCTCTTGATCTCTGTCCGGTATGAGCACGTGGTTTCATCATGTCGTGCCCTGCTGTCTTCTTACGGATTGACGACTCGTTCTAACGCAAGGATTTTAGAAAATTCGGGCTAAGGCGGTTCTTCGGCAGTTTTCGTCGAATAGACAACCGCTTAACCATCTGAATCTGTCACTCGTGAGCCCGATTTCCTGTCGTGCCCTTGCTGGTAGTTGGTATTTTTTTAGGCTGAACCTTGCTAGCCAAGCCTCCATCGAGGATAGGCATTTGCTCAGGCACAACTGACTCAGAAGAGGGTCTGAGCGTTCATCAAATTTACTATTTCTTGTGATAAGCCATTCCTCGTCTTTTAGACGCTGGTGGGAAAGTAGAATCCACTGTGGAATCTACCAGCGATAAACAGAAAGTTCTTTATAGTGAATAGAGTAAATCATCCGTTAATACAGAAGCCGACACAAGCCTATATTATTGCGACTTGGAGTGCCTTGGGGGTTGGCGTCGTTAGTTATCTAATTGGCCTGTGGAATGCGACCATCCAGCTGAATGAGAAAGGGTTCTATTTTGCTGTCTTTCTTCTAGCGCTGTTCTCCGCGACTACGCTTCAAAAGGTGATTAGGGATCAGGCTGAAGGGAATCCGTCGACGGGAATCTACTGTGGTCTTTGTTGGGGATCTTTTGGTACATCGGTGATGCTGCTTTTGATTGGCTTGTATCGGGTAGAACTGGTTCTGGGTGAGAAGGGCTTTTATCTGATTGCCTTCGTGCTGAGTCTCTTTTCGGTGATCACGCTTCAGAAAAATGTCCGCGATGCTGCGGCGATTGAGGCCATAGAGTCAGCAGGCAGTTTGGCCAAACATACGGCGATTTCGTCTGAAGCCAAGCTTTAGGCGGCTAGGCTTGTCTGTCCTTCGTTGCCTCAGAGATTAGAGCTGTGATAATCGAAGTTTGATTGAAACGGCTTCCCGGGTGCGGGGAGAGGAGGGTAAGCGTCTTCCTAGGGTTTCGGGATCTCGACGGTCCGAAAGAAGCGGTGCGGTGTTTGATCCGCTTCGGGAAGGGGGATTCCTGTTGATTCGTTCTGGATGTGGAATTCTTGCCAATCGATCCATTCACGAAGGTCAGTCGATGTCTGGATGTTATATCGTTCGCCGACGAGTCCAGGGATTCGAAGTTGTATGTCGCCACTGATGGGATCTCGTGTGACGCGGAGGGTTTGGCTTTGAGCAACGTTAAGGTTGAGCGTGCGAGTGTTGTTGTCGGAAGACGTTTCGGCGAAGGATCCCGAGAGGTTCACGGTGGCTTGGATGGGCTGACTGCCCCGTGGTGCTCTCCAGAGGCCCCTGATGGATCCAGAGTTCACGGTCACAAGTGCTGAGGCTCCTGGGAGGAGTTCGCCGGTGTAGGAGGCGCTTAAGATGAAGGTTGGAGAAGAACCCGCGAGGAATGTCACGGCGATGGTCTGATCGGCTTGCGTGGCGCCGGTGCCTTGGTTGGTGATCACTGCCTGAAGGGTGACGAAGTCTCCATGGGACGGAACCGCCGGGATGCTATGAATGCTGGTAAGCACGAGATCTGGTCGTCGGGTGATGCCATAGAGTGAGTTCCGCGCGGTGATGAAGAGCATCTCGTCGTCCTCGCCTCCAAAGCAGAGATTCGCCGGGACTTCCGGAACATCGATCCGTGCCAGTTGGGTGCCGTCCGGTGCATAGATGATGACGTCGTCTGCGGCAACGTAGAGCCAACCGTTGTCATCCACTCGCATGCCGTCGGGGGTGCCGGTAGGATCGGCAAAAATGCGATCATTGCTAAGCGTGCCATCGGGTTGAACATCGAACGCTCGAACGTTGAGCGGCCCGGCCGACTCCGCGACGTATAGGATCGATTCGTCAGGGGAGAAACAGAGTCCGTTGGGTTGTTGAAACCCTTCGGCAACGCGGGTGGTCGTGTTGGTGCTTGGGTCGAAGCGATAGACGTATTGTCCGTCCTGCTCTTTTCGACCGCTTAAGCCCCAAGTCGGATCGGTAAACCAAAGGGTTCCATCCGATTTTACCACGACATCGTTCGGCGAATTGAATCGTTTTCCATCCTGAGTCTCTACGAGCGGCACAATACTCCCGTCTGCTTCGGTGCGGGTGATTCGTCGCGTGAGGTGTTCGCAGGTGATTAAGCGACCATCGTTATCGAAGGTGTTTCCATTGGCTCGCTCGCTAGGCGCTCTGAACACCTCCAGGCCCTGTTCGAACTCCCATTGGTAAAGACGATTGGCGTTGATATCACTAAAGATGACGAATCCGTCGCCATCCGGGTTCCAGACGGGCCCCTCGGTGAACTGCATTCCGTCCGCTAGTTTTTCCACCGCGGCACCTGGGCTAAGCCAATGCAGAAGGGGCTCGCCGGGTGTTACTTGAAGCCGAACGGAATCGGCGCTTTCCCCGTCTTCGTTGTTTGCCGTGATGGTGTAGTAGGCGCGACGTCGATTGCGAACGCCCTCGTGAGTCCAACTCGTCTCACGAATATCCTGAGCCACCACACTCCCTTGCCCCGACCGACGGTCCGTGTATTTGACGTGATAGGAGGTGGCGTTTGGTACGGCTTCCCAGGCAATTGAATTCGAGGTGTTGCCTGGAGTCACCCTTACCTGTCCTGGTGCGTCGGGTGGTGCGGCTGAACACGACCAAGCGGCGAGGCAGGAAAGCAGAAAACGTTGGCTGAGGCCTGCGTTTGATGCGAATTGAATATTCATCGAGTAAGCCTATCGAAATCAAGGCGGCGCCCAAGAGAAAAGTGGGGCGAAAAGGAGGCTAAACGGCTTCTTAGTAGAAGAGATGCTCGGTCCTTCATGTCGAATGCCAGCATTGCCATCGGATATAGACGCATCCTTTTTCGTGTTCTCTTGGGATTGCTGAAAGGAATCGAACGGCTGTTATGAATTGGACGGGTTGGCACTGAGTTTGGCGCTTGAACTTCTTGGAAACTGATCGGAGGGCGCTACAATCCTCGCCATCGCACTAAATTTAAACGTCCCCGTCTATCTTATGAAGATTCCTCGAACATGGATTGCTTTGTGCCTGGTCCTTAGCGTTTCGCTCGGAGCTGCTGAGGCTGCGGCGAAACCGAATATACTCTTTATCTTCGCGGACGATTGGGGCTGGGGGGATCTGAGCTGTCATGGCCATCCCTATGTGAAAACCCCCAACATCGATCGCTTGGCCGCGGAGGGCACGGACTTTCATCGTTTCACCGTTGCCAGCGGCGTTTGTTCCCCAAGCCGTACCGCGGTGATGACGGGGCATTTCCCCGCTCGTTATAACATCAATGGGCATTTTGCTTGGGTGCCAAGTAACGCGAAGCGAGGGATGCCCGATTGGTTGGATCCAAAGGCACCGCTCCTGTCCCGTTTCCTGCAAGGCGGGGGATATGCGACGGCTCACTTTGGAAAATGGCACCTAGCGAATGATATGATTCCCGATTCGCCGCTTCCGGCGGATTACGGATTTGACCGCGCGTGGGCCTTTAACTGTGCTGGGGAACAAATCCCGGTTCATGAAGATGCCCGGGAGGCCATTAAGTTTATCCGAAAGAGTCACAAGAACAGTCAGCCGTTCTATGTGAATCTCTGGATTCACGAGCCTCACACGCCTTTTCATACCGTGCCGAAATACGAGTGGCGTTTTCGAGATCTTGAGAGCCCCGAGGATCGAATCTATGCGTCTGTTCTGTCCCATGCCGATGATCGAATCGGGGACGTGCTGAATGCTCTCGATGACTTGGGCATCGCCGAGAACACCTTGGTGATTTTCAGTTCTGACAATGGACCCGCTCGCGCGGCTGGGCGGGCGGAGCTTGCCTTGCACTATGACACGGCCACCGGGGCTGGCTGGGGCATCGCTGCTTCGAAAGGCATCACGGCCGGACGACGCGGTTATAAGGCCGCCCTCTTCGAAGGCGGGGTCAATGTGCCGTTTATCGCTCGATGGCCCGGAAAGATTGCCGCTGGAGCGGTCGACAAACAATCGTTGATCTCGGCCGTAGACCTGCTGCCGACTTTCTGTGAGATTGCCGGGGTCGATCTACCACCTGGTTATCAAGCGGATGGGATGAGCCAGCTGGCTGTGCTCCAGGGTAGCCCGGCACCGAAGCGGACGAAACCTCTTTTTTGGAAGGCGATGTCCGCTTGGCCTGCTCCAAAGACGAGACCTGATCATTGGGTTTCGTATGCGGTCGTGGATCAGACTTGGAAATTGGTCGCCAACAAGGATGGAAGCTATGACGAGCTCTTTGAGATTGCTGCGGACCCCTTTGAAAAACGGAATGTTCGCGATGATTTTCCTGAGATTGCGAATCGACTGCGACAGCAACTCAAGCAGTGGAAGGCGACCCTCCCGCTCAAACCGGAGGGCGACGTGTTTTCTTCAGAGCGATCGCAATAGGGCGATCCTTCACGAGCCACTTAATAGGGGAGAAGGGGAGCTCGATCTCGCCGCCTCAGGACTGCTCGAACGAGCGTTTGCTGCGAGGCTTGAGCTTAGAATGGGGCTTGTTTTTGGGCGGGAAAGGCTCGAGGCTGAGCCCCGTCTTTGCGTTTGATTGAATTATGAAATTCCAGATCCATTCTCGATCCTGTTGTTCCCTGCTGCTTCTCTTCAGCAGCGTTCTCGCGCTCTGTGCTGAGGGGTTTGAAGGAACCCAATCTCAATGGAAAGGTTATGCGAAAACCAGCTTTTCGGTCGAAGGAAAGGCCTGTTTCGTTGTCGAACCAAAGATTGCGGCTGATGGCAAACCGTGGGTTTGGCGGGCTCGCTTTCCCGGATTTCACTCTGAGATTGATCAACTGCTCTTGGCCGAGGGCTATCATGTGGCTCACATCAATACGGGGGGAATGCTTGGGAGTCCGGCCGCATTGAAACTTTGGGAATCTTTCTACGGATTGCTAACCGAAGAGCATGAACTCAACGCGAAGGTCGCGCTGTATGGTGTGAGTCGTGGAGGTTTGTTTGTGTATCGCTGGGCCAAACAGCATCCTGAAACAGTGGCCTGCATTTATAATGACACCCCAGTCTGTGATTTTAAGAGCTGGCCTGGTGGAAAGGGAAAGGGCCTGGGTGATGCCAAGACGTGGGAACACCTTTGGAGGCAGTATGGATTTTCGAGTGAGGCTGAAGCATTGGCCTACGATGACAACCCGATTGATCGCTTGGCCCCGATCGCGGCGGCTCAGATTCCAATCATGCATATTGTAACGGAGAATGATGAAGTCGTACCCCCAGTAGAGAATACTTACGTTCTTAAGAAGAATCTCGAGGCGCTCGGACATCGTGTGTTCCACGTGGTGTCACTTGATATTGGCCCTCGTTTGCATGGGCACCATTTTGATCTCACCCATCCCGAGATCGGCGCGGATTTCATCAAAATGCATACGGACTTCAGTGAAACCCTGCCGATCTATTTACGAAGTGGCTTGGAGAATAGCCGATTTGTCTTTGAATCGACCAAGCAGGGGC
>CAJXVR010000336.1 GCA_913061285.1 uncultured Verrucomicrobiota bacterium
GATCTACACTAGATCGCTCGTCGGCAGCGTCAGATGTGTATAAGAGACAGGGAGAGCGACGGTCCACACGAAGGATGGCCTGCACTTCCACACTAAACTCAAACTGGCTTCCGCTATCGGGTTCACTAGCCACAGCGATCCGACCATCCATCAAGCGGACAAGTTCCGCAGAGATCGCCAAACCTAATCCGGTCCCCTGATGCCCTCGACTCAAAGATGGATCTACCTGATTAAAGGCACCGAAAATCAGCTGGTGCTGATCGCGAGGAATTCCAATACCAGTGTCCGTGACCCGAAATCTAAGCGACACCCGTGAGCCACTTGCCCCCTCCCCGGCACCGATAATCGTCGGCCGCCCTTCCAAGGTCTCGTGGTCTACCCGAATAACGATTTCACCAAGCTCCGTGAACTTAATCGCGTTACCAATCAAATTGATAAGGATCTGCTGCACTCTCGCCCAATCACCGTACAATTCATCTGGAATGGATGGATCCACCTCGAGGACAAATTCCAGTCCCTTCTGATGTGCACGCATACTGAAAGGCGCGGACATGCCGAAAAGGGATTCGCGGAGATTGAACTGATGCTCAACAATTTCCAGCTTGCCTGCTTCAATCTTGGAGAGATCCAAAATGTCATTAATCACCCGCAACAACTGCTCTGAAGATTCTTGAGCCGTGACCAAGAAATCTCGCTGTTCCGATGAGAGATCGGTCGATAAGACCAGTTGAGTCATCCCCATCACACCATTAAGAGGCGTGCGAATCTCATGGCTCATTTGGGCGAGAAATTGAGACTTACACAAATTCGCCTCGTTGGCTTCTCGCTCTGCCTGCTTCAACGCTGTCACATCTTGGATATGAGCAATGACTCGAGCTCCATTGTTGAACGAATGGGAAAGACGGGACAGCCCCGTGAGCGCATCAAACGATTTACTCTGCGCGGCTCGATACCGGTTCTCAATCTGAAGATAGTTGGCATCGCCGCCAAAGATCTGGCGATAGATCAGTTCACACTTCGCCCAATCATCTGCATGAACGATGGAGCGCCATTCCACACCCCGAACTTGATCCGACCGGACACCTAACATTCTGGAAAGCGCCGGATTCGCGTGAAGAATGAGTCCCGCATTATCAATCAGCGCCAGACCGACCGTCGTCCTCTCGAAAACCGAGCGAAACAACTCATCCGTATCTTCACGCTCGATCCGATCCTCACGTTGTGATTGAACATCTCGGATCGAGCCCGTGATTCGGGCAAGTTCATTTTCACTACACCGCTCGCAAACGAACACGATACTGAACCAACGGTAGCTCCCATTCTTGAGACGCAATCGAGCCTCAATCTGGAAGCGAGTCATCGTCAGTACCGTTTGTTTCACCCCTTCATCAAAGGACCGACGATCCGCAGGATGCACAAGGCGCATGAACGCCTTGAATCCCGGCGTCACATCCTTCGCTTCCAATCCAAGTAAGCGGAAAAAGCCATTAGACCACCACTGTGAATCTTGATCCATTCTTGGCCACTCCCAGAAACCATCCTCACTCGCATCAAGAAGAAGCTCCCAGCGACTTGCCCCTCCGGCCTCACCTAGTTGCTCCGGCTTGAAACTCTCGAGTTCCATCGCCGTCCCACAGACCAAGGGACCACCCATTGCCTCTGGTTCCTCTAACTCAGGTTGAAAGTGAATCCGAGAATAGTGCCCATCCCCTTGAGAAATCCGAAGTGGAGAAACTTTCCGTGGGTTTCCGTCAGACAGAACATCAAAAAAGGAGGAAGCCAATTCTCGGTCATCGGGATGCACTCTCCGTCTTAGTTCCGACACCGTCAGCAGGTCCTGCCCTCCCAGCCGCAGCAATTCAGACAAAGCAGCGGAGCACCAAACGAGCCCTGTTTCCAAACGTGTTTCCCAAGCCATAGCCGCCCCCCTAGAGACGAGCCGATCCGCTACGATCGGGTAGCTCGGCATCCCATCGGTGGCAGCGGGACAGGCAGGCATCCCCGTTCCGTCGACAAGACGATTCCCACGGAGGGACGCATGGGGAGATGACAAGCGTAGCAGCCAGTAAAGCAATCCTACCCAGCAGGCCAATGATACTGACGCCCCGAGTAGAACCCCTGTCGCAGGAATAAGACTAATAAATTCGTCCAGAGTTTCCATCCATGACTCCGAAATGCGAGTTGTGATAACGATACAACTCAACCATAGCATAAAAGCGGTGCGCCCCATCCATGGGTCACCTCGAAAGAACCTTGCCATCTACGACGTGGCTTCTAGTCCTTCATCTTAGTCTTCGGCAGATTGAAAGAAGAACTGTAGGAAGAATGAGGCACGAATATTTCCGCTCGCGAAAACCAGCCAAGGGAAAATTCGAATAGGAGGTAAAAGCCCGGCATCTCTCCAGACTTCTTCGAATTTAAGAAGGGGACGGACTACAGTCTCTGTCCTTAGAAGCCACTAGGGATCAATAGCGAGGTAGAGACGGATCCGCATTTGCAGCAAATCCGTCGATTCCCGATTGAAGATTACTCAGCTGCTCAAAACCAACCGAGGATAAGAAACCGATCGCATGCTGGCTTCGAATACCGTGATGACAATAAACGACGATCGGATCCTTTTTCCACGACTCAATCTCAGCATAACGCTCTGCAATCTGGCCCAAGGGGATCAAGCACGCGCCGGGAAGAGAAACAATCGCATGCTCAAAGTCCTCTCGAACATCCAGCAAGTGGGGTGGATGCTCAGAGTCCAACTGGTCCTTCAGTTCAAGAGGTGAAAGCTGGCTCATAGATCAGTCAATTCCAACGGAACTAAGAAGAAATCAGCCTTGTGCAAGCGTTCTCAACTACTGGGATAATGCGGCCAGATAGCGTTCCGCATCAATTGCTGCCGCACAACCAAGACCTGCGGCAGTGATGGCTTGACGATAAACATTGTCGGCGCAATCTCCAGCCACAAAGACACCCTTGGCGCTAGTCTCAGAACCACGCTTCGGAATCACATAACCTGCTTCATCCATTTCGATCTGCCCCTTGAAGAGTTGGGTATTGGGAACGTGACCGATTGCGACGAAAAGGCCCGCACAATCCAAGACTTGTTCTTCATCCGTTTTCAAATTCTTCAATCGAACCCCAGTGACTTTCCCCGCCTCAACATCCATGACTTCAGTCACGGCCGAATCCCAAATCGGTTTGATCTTGGGATTCGCCAAGGCTCGCTCGGCCATAATCTTGGAGGCTCGCAATTCGTCACGACGATGAACCAGGTAGACAATCGAGCCGAAGCGAGTCAGGTATGTGGCCTCTTCACAAGCAGAGTCTCCCCCGCCTACGACAACCAAAGGCTGATCACGAAACATTGGAAGCGCTCCGTCACAAGTAGCACAATAGGTTACTCCCTTATTCTCAAGCTTCGTCTCGCTCTCAAGGCCGAGGTGACGGTGTCCCGCACCACTGGCAATGATCAGTGTTTGCGTTTCCAGGTCCTTACCGTCGACTTTGAGCCGAATCGGAGATCCGCTGACATCGGCCGATTCAACCGTAGCAAACTCAACCCGAGCGCCGAAGCGTTCTGCTTGCTTTTGCATCCGTTGCATCAACTCGAAACCGTCAACGCCCTCGGGAAATCCCGGATAATTTTCAACGATTGAAGTCGTCGTCAACAGCCCGCCAGGCATCGTTCCCGTGAGCACCAAGGGATTTAGATTCGCCCGCGCCGTATAAACTGCCGCCGTCAAACCAGCACATCCAGAACCAATGATTACTACCTTTTCCATAAGGGACCGAAAACCTAAGCCCCAGCAGGCGGCATTGCAAGTCCCTGGGAGCGAGAAATACGATTGAGGGTCAAATCAGCAGAAAACCTCGTCGTTTGGCGAAAATCAAGAAAGGGGCTCTTTGAGCAGCACACCTCAGACAGACAAAGAAGCATCCCAATCTTTCCAGACCGGCTCGTAACCAAGTCGACGAATCAAGGCAGCAATCTCCTGAGGATCTCGCTCATCAGCAATATCAAACTGTCCCGTCGCACGGGTCCCTCCGTTCGCATCCGAGGTCGCGACGCCAGAATCCAAAGCCTTCATCCGCCCTCGCTCCGTGACATGCAACTTATCCTGCCCCGCTCCCGTGTATCCCCCGGGTTCCGTATGGCTTCCTGCACTCATGAGCGTGACTCCCAGCGGAATTAGTCCATCCCGCAACCATGCCGGCTCTCGCGTGGAAAGGACTAGCCCCACGTCAGGAAAAGCAATTCGAAACGCGGCGAGCAATTGAAGCAGATTTCGATCATCAAGCGACGTCAATGGCTGAAACTCTCCCGCACAAGGCCTCAGACGAGGAAACGCGACCGTCAACTGAGATTTCCAGCAATGTCTCAAGAGATAACTCGCATGAGCGGCAACCGCGATCGCCTCATGCCTCCAGTCCGCCAATCCGAAGAGTGCCCCGATACCAAGACGCCGAAAACCTGCCGCATAGGCGCGTTCGGGTGTTTCCAAACGCCAATCAAAATGCTTTTTTGGGCCCGCAGTATGCATTTTCTCGTAAATGCCACGATCATAGGTTTCTTGGTAGACGACCAGCCCTTCTGCCCCAGCCTGAACCATGGATTGATACTCGTCCGTCTCCATAGGCCCCACCTCAAGTGAGATCCCTGGAACGTGGTCCCGCAGCGCCGCAATGCACGACTCAAGATAACCGTTGGACACGAACTTCGGATGTTCTCCAGCCACCAGCAGGATGTTCCGAAACCCCTGATCCACCAGCGCCATGGCTTCTTTCACCACGTCTTCCACCGACAATGTCACACGTAGAATCGGATTATCCCGAGAAAACCCGCAGTAGCTACAATTGTTAATGCACTCGTTAGAAAGATACAGGGGTGCAAACATTCGAATCACTTTTCCAAACCGCTGCTGGGTGATCTGCTGAGAACGAAGCGAAAGCGCCTCCAGCTGCTCCCCTGCAGCGGACGAAATCAAGGCCGCAAACACCTCAAACCCCGTCTCACGGGCGCTCAGAATCGCGGAAACATCCGCGGCGCTCGTCTTCTTCACACGCGTTGCCCACGCAGGCAGGTCAAGGGCATTGAATGTCGAAACAAAACTCACTGCGCCAAGCTACCAGACCGACAACAAACAGCAAGTTTCACCCTCGCGATTTCACTAGATTCGCTATCACCAGCCTCATCAGAACCGTTGCCACCAAGATCTCAGGCTGCCCCCTATCAAAACAGCCTTCCAAATTGACGCTCTCGCCGAGAGCTGCCATCGTTCCTAGAGTGAATGAGCCCGGAAAACTGCTGATTGTCCTTGGACTGAGTCTCACCGTTCTAGGCCTCATCATAACCAGTGGCACCGGGAAACATTGGCTTGGCCGTCTACCAGGAGATTTCCACTGGTCAGGAAACAACGTCAGCTTTCATTTCCCGATCGTCACCTGCCTCATTGTAAGTGCGATTCTTTCACTGCTCATGTGGTTTTTCCGTCGCTAATAAAAAAAAGCAACATTTCCTGTCCTCCCCAGCCCACCGGCTCCGTGAATAAAGGGAAAGCGCCCATTGTCAAAGGGACACGGCAAATCTTGAGGTCGACAGAACGACACAGATTGAAGGCCAAAAAGACCTTTTGACTGGCAAACAACTTTCTCTAACCTCGAAACAAAGGCCAATTATGATAAAAACCAGCTTAAGTTCCCTTGCCGTTCTGGTCACAGGCCTGGCTGGGGCTCTCCTCAGTAATGGATGTGGGCACAACAGCCCACCCCCTCGTACCACGCGGATCATTACACCGGCCCCGGTCATCGTTCAAAGCCCGGCGGAGCCCCGTCCCATTACCGTGGTGACGGCCCCGACGCAGCCAGGCAGAACACAACCAGCGCCAAACCCGACGATTAGTGCAACCCCATCTTCCAGCGCACCCCAAAACACTCTAGGGGGCCTTCCTCCATCGGGCACGCCTCAAGCACAAGCGCAAGGAGCAGTAACAATAGAAGACACTCTCGACAACTCAGCCGCCCAAGTGCTGAAAATGTACGAGTCCGGTGTCAGCGAAGAAGTCATCACCAGCTATGCCAACGCCTCCAACGAACCCTTCAATCTTTCTCCGGATCACATCATCTATTTCACGGATATCGGCCTTCCCGAAACCGTAATCACAGGCATGATCCAACATGATCAGGCCCTTGGCGTCGCCACGGTGGATATCTCAGCCAATGAACCAGCATATACGGGTAACTCAACCCCCTCAAATCTTGGCAATACCACAAGCGCACCCGTCTACGCCCAGTCGCCTCCCCAATCGCAAGCAAGCGTAACGCCTGCGGTTGCCACTCAAACCGTAATCGTTGAGCAACGCCCCGCCGTGACCACCCAAGTGTTCTACGACGCTCTCTCACCTTACGGCACCTGGATTTATCTCGATGACTACGGTTGGACATGGCAGCCAACGGTCGCCACCGTTAACGTCAATTGGCGCCCCTACTATGATCGGGGACGATGGGCTTACACCGATGCGGGCTGGTATTGGCACTCAGGCTACTCATGGGGATGGGCGCCATTCCACTACGGTCGCTGGGCTCGTCAAACCGGCTATGGCTGGGTCTGGGTTCCCGGTTCCACTTGGGCACCCTCATGGGTCTCATGGCGCTACTCGGACGCGTATTGTGGCTGGGCACCGCTTCCTCCCTATGCCGACTATCAAGTCGGAATCGGATTCTCTTATCGCGGATCACGTGTCAGTGCTGGATTCAGCTTCGGACTCGGATACAACCACTACTCCTTCGTCAATCGCCGCCACTTCGGGCGAAGGCACCACTACCGCCATAATGATCGGATCGATCGTAACCGCAGCGAACAGGTCTACAACGACTCGACCGTTATCAACAATTACATCGTTGGAGACAACAACACCATCATCAACGAAGGAATCAGTCGAGATCGTGTCAACCGCGGCACAGACTCCGAAGTCCGCCAAGTTCGCCTCGCTGACGTTGGAGATTCCAGCCGCGCGGCCGACAGACGCAGAAACGGCAATCAAGAGGAAGCCATTCCAGTGTATCGTCCCAAAGTGGCCGATGGGAAGGCACGACCTAGCGAACGTCAATTGGCACGCCAAGAGACGCGAGCCACCCGCAAGAAGATTGAAGAACGCTCCGGACGCAGCCTTGATCAGGAACCCACACGACGCATGACCCGAGGCGCGAGTTCAGGTAGCAGCCTCGCCAAAAGTAGCGCTGCTAGCACAGGTCGGATCGCTCCAAACCGAACGAGCCGCTCCAGTGTGAGCACTAGCAATCTCTCTCGGCTTGGGGCGACATCGGGCAATCTGAATAATTCGACCACAGCGGTATCACGAGGAAGCCGCGGCATCCCCAACGCCACGCGAACGGTTGCCAACACAAAACCCAGCCGACCTAGCCCAACAAGAGCAAGCGTACCACGTGACAAAGGCGGGGCATCGCGGCTCACGGGAATTTCAAAGAGCTCGGTCCCAAGCTCCGCAAGTCGGGTAACGTCACGGAACGAAACGAACGCCAAGCGAGCAGCGCAGAGTCGCGCAAGGCTTGAAACACGGGCTAATCAACGAGCCAACAGCACCGCTCGAGCAGTCCCATCACAGCGCCCTAGCCGGCTCAGCACGACCACTCAAACAAGTTCATCTAGGGCATCTAGCTCGAATCTATCCAAGCGCACCACCGCGTCGCCGAGCAGCAAACGGATCGCGCCCTCCTATCAAGCTCCAAGCTCGCAGTCAAGCCGGACGCAAACGACCCCTCGTGGGTCCGTCCAAGATAGAACGCGCACCTCGACCCCATCGGCCAGCCGAAACCGGATCACACAGCAACCGACTCGACGCAACACCCCGGCTGTCCCCACCTATCGTGCGCCAGCCCGCAATGAAGTGAGCCCGCAACGGAGCCCATCAACCTCCAATTCAAGAGGCCTCAGCAGAATGTCTCGCCAACCGAGCACCACAAGTCGAAGCGTCACGCCACGCAATACGACTCGACCGTCCTATCAGCAACGACGCGTCCCTACCCCACCAAGCACGCGACCAAGTTATCAGGCCCCTCGGCGGCAGGCTTCGCCCCCCGCTCAGACACGTCAATCCGCCCCCAGCGTTCAACGTCAACGCAGCACGGCCCCTAGTGTGCAACGGCAGCGCAGCACCTCGCCCTCACGCACTTATTCGCCAACGCCAACAAGGACGCCCTCGAGAACTCAGGTATCGAGGCCCTCTTCAAGTGCTTCAAGCCGCAGCCGCTCAAGCGCCTTCTCATCCCAGCGATCAAGTAGTCAGAGTCGCTCGACCCCTCAACGTTCTCGAGGGGTGCCCAAGCGCTGATCAGTACGGCTCGGATTCGGCTCAATCTGCTCCTCTCTGGAAGAGTCGGATCGGAGACCTTCACCTTAAGGCGTCCATTTAGGGAACCATCGAAGCTTCGCCCGGGATCAAACCGATGGCATCATCCGATACAGCCCCTCGTGGACTTCACCAAGAATTTTTGTAGAGATAGAAAGACGACAATGAAAAGGCAATCGACACTTCCCGTTTTCAGTACCCTTGCCCTGTTAGCCTACATCGCCAGTCCATCGCCTCTGTTCGGCGCTGGTGAACAATCCGAAGCGGTAGAAGTCATTTACCAAACGGGCTTCGAGGCCGACCAAGGACTGTCTCTTATACACATCTCCGAGCCCACGAGACCTCTCTACATCTCG
>CAJXVR010000337.1 GCA_913061285.1 uncultured Verrucomicrobiota bacterium
CGAGATGTAGAGAGGTCTCGTGGGCTCGGAGATGTGTATAAGAGACAGTCCTAATACTCAAGCCAAGCAAGATGAATTCAACCTACGCCGCCCACAACCCGAGTGATGTGCCTAATAATACAAACTGCCTCAAAACCTGCAGAATCACTCCTAATTATCAAATAATTTCTCGACAGACCGCATCACAAATCCCACTCTTGCAATCACATTTGCATCAGAATATTTAATGAGTTGTGATCCCACATGAGTGACTCCCCACTAGCCGCCCAGGTCTCCGGCGGTTCTTCCAGTACTTCGAAAATCTCCGAGGCAGTTATCCGCATCGCAGGAAACTCCCAAGATGGCATTCAATCGATTGGCGGATTCCTCGCCCGCCTTGCTGGCAGAAGCGAGCAGGACGTCATGACCTTTATGACGATTCCCTCCACAATCTCCGGAGGGCCATCAATATTCCAAGTACGGATTGGTACCGGGGAAGTCCTTACAGCCGGTGATGAAGCGGATGTGCTCTTAGCTTTCTACCAACATTCCTACGAAAAGCATCTCGATTCGCTGAAGGAAGGCGGTGTCGTGCTTTACGATTCGGATCACGTCGAACCCAATGAAGCGTGGATGGACATGTACCATCACGTCGGCGTTGGAATCACCAGTCTCACGATTGAAGCCATTGGCGGCACTGCTCGTGACAAAGGAAAAAACATTTTTGCCCTCGGCCTCATAGCAAACACGTTCGGCTTAGACGTCGACAAATTAGAGACCCTTATCAGAGAGCGATTTCGAGGCAAACCAGACAGCGTTATCACGAACGCACTCAATGCCTTTCACTCAGGCTATAAATACGAGCTCGGTGATGTTTTAGAAACCTATCGCTTTGTTGACAGCGAATCGAGAACCAGAGACCAGCTTGTTATGACGGGTAACGAAGCCCTTGGTTACGGCATCTTGGCGGCTGGTGTGCGATTTGGCGCAGGCTACCCAATCACACCTTGGTCAGACATCATGGAATTGCTTCGACGTGAACTCCCCAAATACGGAGGGACCTTCGTTCAATGCGAAGATGAGATCGCCTCGGTTTCGGCGGCGATCGGTGCTAGTTACGCTGGTCGCGTTGCCGTCACAGGTTCCAGCGGCCCCGGAATTTCTCTTAAAACCGAAGCACTCGGTTGGGCCGTAATGGCAGAAATGCCACTAATCATGATCGATGTTCAGCGTGGCGGTCCATCCACAGGGATGCCGACAAACGTGGAACAATCAGATCTCTTTATTACCTGCTACGGCGGCCATGGAGATGCTCCTCGAGTTGTTATCGCACCTCAGAACGTTGAAGATTGCTTCTCCACGGCTATCGAAGCCGTGAATATTGCGCGGAATTACAATGTTCCCGTAATCATTCTGACTGATCAGGCGATCGCAACGCGTATCGAGGCATTCGATGAGCCAGATCTCGAGAATGTCTGCCAGGATATCTCCCCCAACTTTGAAGCGGTTGCAGAGCACAAGCCATATGACCTGAGCCTCGAGAGCGGCACCCCCCAACACCTCCCTCCAGGAACGAGGATCGCAAGCGGCAAGTATCCTGTTGTCACAGGCTTAGAGCACGATGAAGCGGGACATCCGACAGCCTCACCTAAACTTCATGTCGATATGACCGCCAAGCGGCGAAATAAATTGCGGGATTTGGCAAAAACGCTGCCAAAACCCGATGTTTATGGCCCTCCCGAGGGAAATATTCTCCTCGTTGGCTGGGGATCCACCATGGGCCCCATTAGGGAAGCCGTCGATCGGGCCCGCAAGGCTGGAGATAGTATCTCTGCGATACATATCAGGCATATCAGTCCCCTCCCTAACGGTCTCGAAGAGATTTTTGCCGGATTCAACCACGTTTTTGTCGTGGAAATGAATGACGAAGGACTTTATGGCTACGGCCAACTAGCAACGCTTCTCAGATCTCGCTACTGCGACCCTAAAATTAGAAGCATCACAAAGACTGACGGCCTCACCTTCAAGGTGAAAGAGATTCTCAGTCGAGCCCAGGACCTACTTTAAAACCGAGCGCTGCTTACAACCCGGCCAAAACTGCTACAAAAAGAATGAGCGAACCATCGTCGAAGATCGCCGAACGCACGGGAAATCTTACCACCGTACCCCCATTGGCGGACGAAGATCGTCAGCCGTTGAAGAAAAAGGACATCGCAGCCGACCACCCTACGTGGTGCCCGGGCTGTGGCGACTTCTCTGTTCTTGCCCTTTACTTCAAGCTGATTGAACGCCGCGGCATCTGGCACGAGAAGGTCACGACAATTGCCGGAATCGGCTGCTCAAGCCGATTTCCTTACTTCGTCCAAGCGCATGGAGTGCACTACATTCATGGACGCGCCCTTCCATTCGCAACGGGAGTTTCAATGTCTCGCCCTGATTTGCATGTGTTCGTTTTTGGCGGTGATGGCGATGCCTTCTCAATCGGCGGTAATCATCTGAATCACACGGCTCGCAAGAACATCAAGATGACCTACGTCGTGATGGATAATTTCGTCTACGGGCTCACAAAGAAACAAACGTCACCGACCTCACCAATTGGCTTCAAGAGCAAGACGGACACAATGGGAGCCAAAGACCGGCCCATTAATCCAATGAAACAGCTCGTGGCTGCAGGCGCCAGTTTTATCGCTCGAACGACCAGCACGAATCCAAAGCACCTCCTGGACATTATGGAAAAAGCGATGGACCACGACGGATTTAGCGTGATCGAGTGCTTGAGCGAATGTGTTGAGTTTTACGCCGGTGCGTTTGATGCCTCAAATCCTCGAAAGGGAGGCGAGTTCAAAGAAGTCCCTGCTGACCATGATGTGACTAGCGAGGAAGCAGCCTATCAGCTTGCAGCGGATCCGTTCCCCGGCTATTTCGGTATCTTCTACCAGGAGAACCGACCGACGAAGAACGCCAATGAAGCAGCTATTATTAGCCAGGCTAAGGAGAAAGTTGCCGGTAAGAAGGACTGGGAGATTCTCCAACAGACCTTTAACCGAATGAAATAGACAGCTCCTCTCTATTGGAATTAAAGAAGAGATTCCCAGATTAATCGCTCCACCTAAAGGTGGGGCGATTTTGCTATCTACAATCTGCCGTCGAGATCTGGACTCCATTTGCTTTCATTTTTTATAGCATTCTAATTTAAAGTTCTATGGCTCACATCCACGAAAAGATTGATTTTACGGTCTCAGTCTTCGTCGTTCACGACGAAAAGGTACTCCTTATCCACCACCGAAAGTTGAAGAAGTGGCTCCCACTAGGCGGCCATATTGAATTGGATGAAGACCCAGAAATAGCCGCCATCCGAGAATCAGAGGAAGAGAGCGGGCTCAAGGTCCAATTGATCGGGGAACGCCCCCCAACAAGTGGCGAGGGAACGAGAGCCCTCATCGCCCCTCGATTTCTGGATATTCACAAGATCTCCGATAGCCACGAGCACATCGGCATGATTTACTGGGCGACCTGTGACTCATCAACGCTACGGCTTGCCGAGGAAGAACATTTCGACATTCAGTGGTATAACAAGGAAGAGCTGGACAATCTCCAGCCCCCCATTTCCCAGGCAATCAAATGGTACAGCCTCAAGGCCCTCGAGGAAATTGGAGCCCCCTCTTGACCTATGATGAGCGGCGATAGAGCCGCCGGATCGCCCCCTGCGGCACCAGCAGCCAAGCCCGCTCATGGGCGTAGTAGACGAAAAACTTCGCAATGAACTCGATGCCACCAATCTTCAGCGCTAAGGATACATCCCCCGTCGTTCCCCATGCTATAAGCATCGTCGTTCCCGTTGCTAAGAATCGCCAGGTTAAGCCTTTGAGCAAACTCCGTACGTGAGACTCGCGATCTTGAACCTTGTTTTTCATGCCGCGACACTCTGACGAGCCTCGAGGGCAGAATCAAGGCCGAACCATCAGACTTTCTTCGTGAGACCAAGGCCCAATTTTAGCAGTTTCTGTGCGTTGGAATCGGAATCGGCCTCAGCGTATATTCGCAGCACTGGCTCGGTGCCAGAGCCTCGAAGCATCAACCAGGCACCGCTCTCAGCAATGTACTTGACCCCGTCGAACGATTTCACTTCGCATACAGGTGACCCCACCAGATTTTTCGGTGGGTTCTCAGCACAATAAGCCATCAAATCCGCTCGTTTCTCCAAAGGGAAATGACCATCAATTCGAGCATAGCGATGAGGCCCGAATTCTTTCTCCAATTCCTTCAGAAGACGAGGTAAGGGCTTTTTTTCGATCGCTAGCATTTCAAGCAACATCAATCCGGCAAGAATACCGTCGCGCTCAGGAACGTGCCCCGGAAAACCAATGCCACCACTTTCCTCAAAACCCAGTAAGACATCGCCCTTGATCATCTCCGCACAGATATACTTAAACCCAACTCCAGTCTCGAGCAGCGGCAGCCCGTATCGAGCGCACATCTTGTCGACCATGGACGTTGTTGTTAGCGCTTTCACAATGCGGCCATTACCATCCCGGTTCTTCACAAAGTGACGAACGAGCAGACAAATAATCTGATGCGTCGTGATCGCATTACCACGCCCATCCATCCCGCCAACGCGATCCGCATCCCCATCCGTAACGAGACAAATATCATGGGGATGCTTCTGCAAATAAGCACTGCTTTCAGCATAGTTTGCCGGAATCGGCTCTGGATTAATTCCCCCGAAACCAGGATTGTGCTCTCCACGAAGAGTCGTCACTCGACAACTGGTTCCCGCTAAGAGTTGATCAAAACAACCGGCGCCAACACCGTACAATGCTTCATGAGCAAATTTCGCCTTCGATTTCGAGATCAACGGAAAATCCACTAGTTTCTTCAGGCTATTGAAATATGAAGCCGTCAAATCTTTCTGTTTAATCTTCCGATCACTACCAAAAACAGAGGCTTTAATGGGATGGCGATCCAACATGGATTCAACCTTTTTGCAAAGGCTAGCATCCGCAGAACCACCAAAATGAGCTTTAATCTTAAAACCATTGAAATTCGGAGGATTATGGCTGGCAGTTATCATAATGCCCCCAATGGCTCGCCCCTGTTTGACATGATAAGAAACAGCAGGTGTCGGCACAGCTTGATTTGAAAGCACCACCTCAAAGCCATTTCCAGCGAAAACCTCCGCCGTTCTCTGGGCAAATTCAGCCGAGAGAAACCGTCGATCGTAGCCCACGACAACCTTCTTCTTCGTTCCCGCAATCCGTTGTCGCTTCCACACATCCGCCGTCGCCTGCGCGACTCGATCCAAATTCGCGAACGTGAAATCCTCAGCGATAACCGCCCGCCAACCATCTGTCCCAAATTTTACTGATCCCATACCACTTAATTCCTAGTAACCCTTTTTCATTCCAACACTCACCATTCGTGGAGCGACACGACAGCGTTCCTTAAGTTGCTTATCCAAAATGATCGCAGAAAGGTGATGACGCCCTGGATCCGCGAGATCAACCGGCCAAGTCGCCACCGCCCGCTTGAATGATCCAAACGTTTCCATCGACTCAATCTCCCCCACGGTTTCGATGAGCGTGGCCCCAGCCAAATCACTCACACGAAAAATGACTCGCCCAATTTCCTCCAGCTGATTTGGCGGCAAGGCGACCATTGCAGTTACCATTGGCTTCGTCTCTTGGCTCCAAGCCGTATCACATCGGATCGGCATCATCACCGCGCCGCATTGCTCCCAGTACGTCGGCTGAAGGTCATCGACTAATTGAATCTGTGCGAGATTCGCGGGTTGTTGAACCGAGAGAGGGCTTCCAAAGACAAAATCACGGTCAATCCGCGCCCCCCCGTCGCTGTAGCATAGCTCAGCATCTAGAGCAATGACGGCATCTTTCACGGCCCTAAATCCTGGGAAATTTGCCCATGGCAATCGGAATTCAATATCCATGCCGACACTCGTCCGCTTGGCACCCACCTGAATTCCGGTTTGGGGGATTGCATCAAGATATCCCGGCCGAAGGCAAAAGCGGGGGCTGATTTCCTCCCCTTTCAACCCAACCCAATAACAATGGACTGCACCTGACTCCCATCGCTGGCTTCGAAAATCTCCGCCTCGCCGGGTATCAAAATACCATTCAACACCATCGCCTTCCCACAATCGATTGTCGGGAGCCAAATTGGCGGGTGAGGTATCGAGGGTTCGCAGGCCGGCATAAAAGGCAGTCTCATCCCACATATAATAGAATTGGGCAGCCCGGTCCTTCCAACGATCTTGGAAATAGCCGATGGGAGTCGCGAAGGCTTCAGAGAACTCGGAAAGATCGCCGTCAATCTTCATACCAACGGGCGCCCGAGTCGCCACCCCTCTCACCCCTCGCTTCAACGCCTTCTTTGGTGCTTTTAGCTCAGTGATTTCAATGTCTTTATACCAGGCCTCACCGGCGGGTCCGGAATGAATTTGGACGGCTATGTGTCCCGTTTGAGAAATCTCCGTATCGGGTTCTACATAATCGACAGTCTGATACCCATTGATCCAAAGCGTGATCCGTGGTCCGACGCACCGAATGACATACTCATTCCAAGCATCGCGATCCAAGACTTTCTCAAGTTCCCGCATGTTGGCTTGAGCCAAGATCTTTCGACGACGGGATTCATCATAGAGGCTCCCCCAATATTGCTGCCCCAAATCAGCCTGATAACCAATCATCTCATGATGATCCGGAATGCGCTGGCTTCGAATCTGAATGCCCGCATTGGTATTCTCGCCAAGCAGTTTAAACTTTAGTCGAAGCTCAAAGTCCCCATATTCACGATCCGTCGCAAGAAACTGATTCTGTGGAATCCGCTGGTGCAACATACCCGCCACAATAGCTCCCTCTTCGACTCGAAAGTACCGGAAATTCCCATTCCACCCAGAAAACGTTTCGCCATCAAAAAGTCGTTCTCCCAAGGTCGTCGTGGACACACATACGCCGATCGCCACAGCTAACCACCAACCGGCTCGTAAGGGGGATTTCATACGCTAAAAGAATTGCCATTCTGCAAAAAGATGCAAGCTTTACTATAGCGGACAAGCGTGATCAACCTAGATAAACGTGGATACGGAATTTTATCGAAGTATGCCGAAGGGGGACCTAACGAGGGAGGCAAGAAAAAGGATTCAACAAGAGACGTTTCACCAGACTCCGCAGAATCGAATGATCATTGAGTCGCCCCTAAGCGGCTAAGACTGAGAGTTCTGCATTGGGCAGAGCCGACTAAAGGAGACAGGAGAGCCAGGTTGCCAATTGGCAACCGACTACCGGCATGATCCGTTCTCCTGAATCTATTTCTGTGCCAAGCGCAATAAAGAGGCATGCGGGGGCACCCTGGCTAGCGACCACACGTCGTTCTCGTGCACCGACCAGCACCCCGTTGGGGATCCCGGTCACGATCGTAAATGTACGACAATCCTTTCTGTTACCCTTCAGAATTCCCATCGTCTACCTTTCTATCTACGACAAATATGAACCGTCGCCCGTTCACCAACATCACAGATTAGACATGAAACGCCTCAAAGAACACAGCACCAGCCTACTGATGACCAGCCTTCTGGTCGCCTGCACCTCCCTATCAGCACAGGGAATGGGAGGAGGTCGCGGCCCCGGACAATTGCCCGGTGGTGGAGCACCAGAACCAGGAACACTGCAGCGCCCAGGACAGCCCCCAGTCGAAAACGCTGACCGAGTCCCCGACGAGCAATCCAATCAAGCCCCTGCCGATCAAGCCGTTCAAGGTCCCAATCGCAACGAAACGCCCGACCCGACCGGCCAGCTCGGGCAAGCATCAATACTCGGACTCGATGATCAGCTCGAAGTCTTGTTCCAGCAATTCGATTTGAATGCGGATGGGATCGTTACCCTAAGAGAGATCGAACGAGCCCAAGAAGCCGGCATCACAGGACGCGCTGCAAGTTTTATGGCCGAACGCGATTTCAATCAAGACGGGCTCGTCTCACTGGATGAGCTCGTAATGCATGCCGTGGACGTCGCTGCTGCGAATCGAGCTGAACTCCTCGCCCCATTTGACTTGAACAATGACGGAACGATCACTCCCGAGGAGTCACTAATGGTGCACCAAAAACAAGCTGAGAAACAGATAAGCCGACTCATTGCGGCACTCACAAGCAGGGTTCCGTTAGAAACACGTGATACCCGGCCCAATCGAACCAATCGCCGCCAAGACCAAGACGAACGCAACTCACGCGGGAATCGGAACGGTCGCAACGCTCGAGACGGCGAGACAAATCAAGATAGATCCGTAGGACAGAACAAGCGAGAGAATCAAAACGATCAAGATCGAACACGCAATGGAAGAAACCAAAGCCCATTGTCGCTTGATATCGATGACGACGGAGCCTTCTCAAAGAACGAGATCATGACGTCCGTCATTGACCGAATCGGCCAGCTTCAAGATCAATTTCACGAACGTTTCGACAACAACAACGACGGCACTATTTCACAAGCTGAGATAGCCGCAGTCGATATCACCGGTATCTTTGAAAACGCTTTTGCCCTGATTGCACGCCTCGACCAAAACAGAGATGCCCACCTATCACTCAACGAAGTTCGCTTCCAACGAGAATCTCCTGACGAAGGCCCAAGCCAAGGCAATCAACAAGATCAGAGACCAAACGCAAGTGATGGGCCGGGACCTGTCTCTTATACACATCTCCGAGC